>NZ_LZTE01000058.1:0-261498 GCF_001665925.1 Gordonia sp. 852002-50816_SCH5313054-c | reverse complement strand
ATCGGTCTCGTGGGCTCGGAGATGTGTATAAGAGACAGGGGCTCGATCGGCGGGTGGGGCTCGATCAGCGAGGGGGCACTCGATCAGCGAGGGGTAGCTCGATCAGCGGCGGTTGTGGCGCGCAACCGGCATCGTCGCCACACTGGAGGGCAGTCCGGTGTTCGCCGGGTGCTCGCAGGGAGGTAGACGATGGCAGGCAACAATCCATTCGGCATTGATCCGGAGGACTTCGATCGATTCGCACGCGAGGCCGGCGACGGCCTGCGCGACATGGTGGGCAAGTTCCTCGGTTCACCGTCGTCGGGAGTGGCGTGGTCGACCGTCTTCGAGCAGCCCGCGCGCCGTGCGGCACCCGAACCGGAGACGACGGGAAAGTCCGGCTCGGGCGTATGGGCGGTCTTCGTCACCGACGCCGACGGCGGCGCACGCGTCGAGCAGGTCTTCGCGAACGAACTCGACGCCCTGCGGGCAAACCAGCACAACACCGATCCCACCCGTCGGGTCCGATTCCTGCCCTACGGCATCGCGGTGAGCGCACTCGACATCGCTGTCCCGCGCAACGACGCAAGCCCCACGCCGTTGAGCGACGACGGTCCCGCTTCCGACGATCCGACGCCCGGTTCCACGTCCTGATCGCCGGTCACGCTGCGGTTGGTCACGCTGCGCAGGCGTCCGTCGACCATCTCGTAGACGGCGTCCATCCGGTCGAGGTGTGTCGGATCGTGGGTGACCAGAACGCACGCCGCGCCGTGGGTCCGCGTCATCTCGGCGAGCAGTTCGACGATCGCGGCACCGCGTGCCGAGTCGAGCGCTGACGTCGGCTCGTCGACCAGCAGCAGCGACGGCGTATTCATGAGTGCGCGCGCGATGTTGACGCGCTGACGTTGGCCGCCGGAGAGCTGAGCAGGGAGCTTGTGCGACTGATCGGTCAACCCGACCTGGTCGAGCAGTAGTCGGGCGCGCTCACGCACGTCGCGGCGTCGGCTCGGTCTCGACCACCATCGTTGGCCGAGATGAGCGGTGACCTCCAACTGTTCGACCGCGGTCAGCGACGCGATCAGATTGGATTGCTGGAACACAAAGCCCAGGTGCTCGCGACGAGCACGCGCGGCCTCGCCACGGGAGAGACCATTGAGTTCGACGGTGTCACCGGACCGGGTCGCAACCGAAACGCGCCCCGAATCCGGCCGGATCAGACTGCCCGCAACGGCGAGCAGGCTCGACTTCCCAGAACCCGACGGTCCGGTGATCGCCACGATCTCGCCGGGCGCTACCGCGAGGCTGACATCGTCGAGCGCTCGCACACGCCCGGAGCCGTCGGGAAAGGTCAGCGTCACTGCCGACATATCAAGGGCGCGAACAGGTTTGGTTGAGCCGATCGTGCTCATCGAGTACCTCCCAGTGCGGTAAGTGGATCAGTGGTGACAAGGAATCGAAGCGCCAGCGCGGCACCTATCAGGCCGAGCGCGATGATGGCGGCAGCGGGCAGGAGGGTCGTGGCGGTGGTCAGCACAAACGGTATTCCGCCGAGGAATCCACCGACCAGAGCAGTGATAGCCGTTCCGATCGCGGCCCCGACGACGAGAACCAACGCGGCCTGACCCAGCGCATCGCGCACGAGTGAACCGGTCGACGCGCCCAACGCTTTGAGTACCGCGATGTCGGGAATGCGCTGCACCGTCCACACCGTGAAGAAGGCGCCGATCACCAACGCCGAGATCACGAACAGCATGACTGTCATCAACGTGAGTGAACTGTTCTCGGCCTTGTAGGACGCCAGCGCCGAGAGCGCATCGTCGGAACTCGTGACCGTCGTCTGTGTCGCCCGTGCGACCGATGTGTCAGCACCGTTCGACGCCGTGAAGGTGACAACCGTGGCGGCGCCGGCATGCGGTGACAACTGCTGCCAATCGTCGAGCGAGAGATACACGACGGGACTGTGTGAGTACCAGTCGTCGCCGACGATCCGCGCAACCGTGAACGGTCGACCACCGAGTTCGACGTGAGCGCCCTCACTCGCGTGCAGCGTTTCTGCGACTGACGAACTCAACTCGACGCTCCCCGGTGTAGGCGCGTCGCGGTCGGTACCGATGAGCGCCACGGGCACAGGGGAGTCGGGCGCGGTGGATGGCGCTATCCTCGCCCGCGATATCCCGACTCCGACACTGTCGGGTTGCGCCGTGCGCCATGCGGCCAGTTGCGCTGCGGTGAGCGAGGATTCGTCGAAAGACGGCGCGGTTCCGGTGTCGGCGAACACCACCGAGTTGCCCGGAAGGTGCTGCACCGCCGAGATGTTCTGGTGGCGTAGGCCCGCCGTGAGTCCGCTGAGGAACGTGACGAGCACGGCAACGAGCACGACGACGAGCGCTATCAAGGCGAACCGTCCACGGGCACGCCGCAGGTCGCGAAGCGCGACAAACATCGAGAAGTCCTTTCCGTCGCTGCGTACCCGAGACCCGTGTGATCGTCCGGAGCGCAACGTCGATGTGTGGTGACCACTTCATGCTCGGCCGCACACGCCGTAAGCGCGTCGCCTGTCGGGATGGCATCGGTTCCGTCCTCCGTACGTGCCCTCTCCTCCTTTCGATGGATGCGCGGACAACCAGCGCGGCTATCGTTGAACGACATGCACCCGTCCCCACTCACCCCCGTTGTCGCTGCGTTGCGGTGGGGTCTGCACCTGCTCGCCGTCGCGCTGACCGTGGTGGTGATGGTGCGCGCGTTGATCGCGACTCCGACCGACGTCGCGGCGGCGATCGTCGCTGCGGTCTGGCTCGCGGTCTATTTCGCGGGCGGTCTCGTGGTGGGCAATCGTCGGCGTGCGCTGGTGTGGCTGGCCGTACTCACTGCGGTGTGGCTGGTCGAACTGGCACTCACCGCGGAGGCCACGTATCTCGTCTTCGTCCTGTTCTTCCTGTACCTGCACCTGCTCGGTCGACGCATCGGCTTGGTGGCCGTCACGTTGGCGACCGGTGTCGCGGTGGTCGGTTACGCGATGCACAACGGATGGTCGGCAGCAGCGATCATAGGACCAGTCCTCGGTGCAGGTGTTGCCGTCGTGATCTCCGCGGGCTACGCACAGCTCTTTGCCGAGGCACGACAGCGTGAGCGACTCATCGACGAATTGGTCGCTGCGCGAGCCGATCTCAGCGATCAGCAACAGGCCATCGGCAGGGCCGAGGAACGTGAACGGCTCGCTGCCGAAATCCACGACACCGTCGCGCAGAGCCTGTCGAGTATCCAACTCCTGTTGCACGCGGCAGAACAGTCGACCGGAGAACAAGCGGCGTCGTCGATCGCGTTGGCGCGCAACGCCGCTGGTGACGCACTGACCGAGACCAGACGCCTCATCGCAGAACTGTCCCCGGCGCCTCTCGACGGCGCCTCGCTGGCAGATGCACTTCGACGAGTCGCCGCGGACGCGTCCGGACACGGCATCAATGTCAGCGTGCTTATCGAGGGTGACGCCCAACCACTCGCCATGCCCACCGAGGCGGCGCTGGTCCGTGTGGCGCAGGGCGCGGTGTCGAATGTGGTCCGCCATTCTCGTGCAGGCACGCTGCACCTCACCCTCACGTACACCGCCGACGAGGTGCACCTCGACATCGTCGACGACGGAACGGGTTTCGCGGCCGATGCGTCGGAGGGTTACGGGCTCACCACTATTCGACGACGCGTCGACTCTCTCGGCGGACAGGTCGACATCACCTCCGACGACGGGGGTACCACCGTTGCCGTGTCATTTCCCGCCGTGTCATTTCCCGCCGTGTCATTTCCCGCCGTGGCGCCTGCTGCCGCGCGGTCGGTACAGGAGAGCGGCCGGTGATCCGGGTACTCCTTGCCGACGACCATCCGATCGTGCGGGCCGGGTTGTCGGCGTTGCTCGCCAACGCCGCTGATATCGATGTCATCGGCGAGGTGGCGAAGGCCGACGACGCGGTGGCCTGGTGTGCCGACGCCGACCGATCCCCACAACCCGATGTTGTCCTGATGGATCTCCGCTTCGGAGAGGGGATGTCGGGAGTGGAGGCAACCCGGAGGATTCACGCCCTGCCGCGGGCGCCCCATCTTCTCGTCGTCACGAACTACGACACCGACGCCGACATCCTCGCCGCCATCGAGGCAGGGGCGAGTGGGTACCTGCTCAAAGACACCGCGCCCGCAGAACTGCTGGCCGCGATACGGGCAGCGGCGGCGGGGGAGAGTGCGCTGTCGCCGTCGGTCGCGACCCGACTGTTGACGCGGGTGCGTGCCACGCCCGACACCGTGCTGACGCCACGCGAGATCGACGTCGTCGCACAGGTGGCGACGGGCCGGAGCAACCGCGAGATCGCGAAGGCGCTGCACGTGAGCGAGATGACGGTGAAGTCGCACCTGGTGCACATCTTCACCAAGCTCGGTGTCGGCTCCCGGACCGCCGCCGTTGCCAGCGCGCGTCGTCAGGGACTCATCGACTGACCGGTCAGCCGCGCACGAGACCGATCACCTCGGCCAGTGCGTCCAGATCCTTTTCCGAGGGCTCGATGAACGTGAAGTACGAGATTCCGGCGGTCTCGTTGAGGTGGTTGATCCTGTCGGCGACCTCCGCAGCGCTGCCGTGGAGGATGTTCACCGATCCGCGGAGCGCGGCGTCGTCGAGGTCCGGGTTTGCCCCGCGCAGCGCGGTGACGTCGGGTTCGCGCCCAACGGCCAGGTCGAAGACGATCACGTTGAGTTCGAGTGCGTCGAAGCGCTCACCGGCCTCGCTGCGAACGTGGGCGACGCGGTCGGCCAGCACCTCGTCGGTCGGCAGGTTGGAGAACGCGACGATGTCGGCCTTGCGTGCGGCGAGCGAGAGCACGCGGTCGCCGATCCCCGCGACCATGATCGGCGGATGCGGCTGAACGAAGGGTGGCGCCTGTGCGGGATCGTCGAAGGCGACGTGCAGATGGTCGACGACCTCCTCGAGATGATCGACTCGTTGGCCGGGACGGCCGAACGGGATTCCCGCGGCGTCGAATTCAGCTTTCACATAGCCTGCTCCGAGACCGATCTCGAGGCGCCCACCGCTGAGTTGATCGACGGTTGCGAGGTCGCGCGCGAGCAGCGCGGGACTGTAGAAGGGCGCGTTGAGTACGAAGTTTCCGATCCGCAGCTCCGGTGCCTGCGCGGCAGCCGCGACGAGCGCGGGCATCGGCCCGATGAGGCCGAGGTGGTCGGGTACGAGAACGACGTCGGCGCCGGAATCGGCGACGGCTTGTACTTGCGCACGGAACTGATCGCCCGTGCCGGTTCCCAACAGGTTGACTCCGAAACGGATTTTTCGAGTATCTGGCGACATGCCTAGTACCAACCGCCGCGACCGGCCATGGATTCCGGGCAGGGCCCGATGGGTTCCGGGCAGGAACCGATCTCGCTGCCGGCCACTACGCCTCGACGATGATGACGTGGAGAGTTCGCGGGCCGTGGACGCCCTCCACGCGGTCGAGTTCGATGTCGCTCGTCGCGCTCGGTCCGCTGATCCAGGTCTGGGGGCGGGTCGCCGAACCCTGCTCGATCAGGCGGGCCACTGCTTCGGGAACGTCGCTGACGATCTGATCGGTGCGGATCATGCAGAGGTGAACATCGGGTACGAGTGACACGGCCCGACGACCTTGTCCCGCACTGTGATCGAGCACGATGGTGCCGGTGTTGGCTATGCCGACCGCCGCGGTGGTGATCACCGCCGACGCGGCGTCGAGTTCAGCGGGGGAGAGATCGTCATCGGACAGCCACACCGGGTCTACCCCGGATAGCAGGTCGCGGACGACGGCGTCGGCGATGATCGGACCGTCGAGGTTCTCCAGCAGGGCGTTCACGTGATCCGACAGGTGCGCTGGATCGACGCGTTCGACGACGGCCTTGTAGTCGGCGACACGCTCGGCGAATCGGTCGACGAGGCCGAGATCGCCTGTGCTCGAGGGTCGGCCGTATGCCCAGTCGACGGGTGTGACGTCGTCGGCAGGTACGTCGGCCAGGGCCGCGCGGACCCGACCGATGATCTCCTCACGGGGTGCGGTCATCGTGCTTCATCTCCAGAAGTGTTGTCGCGCTCGCGTTTCCACCACTCGCGGAACGTCTCAGCGGGTGGAACCGGGGTGTCACGCGCACTCGACCACGGAGTCATCGGCCAGGGCAGCGCGCCGAGCGTGCGCCGGTTGCCGAAGAAGCGGTGACTCGCTGTTGCGGCTTTCTGGGCGGCCTCGAGTCTGCGGTGATCGGCGAAGACCTTCTCCATGGCTTTCATCGCTGCGGCCTCGGCGGTCGGTAGCCCCTTCCGATGTTCGTCGACGACGCGGGTGCGCAGATGAACGAGTATGTCGGGTATGGGAATTCGGACCGGACACACGTCGAAGCATGCGCCGCACAGGCTTGACGCGTAGGGGAGCGATTGATCGATCTTCGACGCCGTGCCGCGGAGCTGAGGGGTGAGAATTGCGCCGATAGGACCCGGGTAGACGGAGCCGTACGCGTGCCCGCCGGTGCGCTCGTAGACCGGACACACGTTGAGGCACGCCGAGCACCGAATGCAGCGCAGTGCGGCGCGCCCGACCTCGTCGGCCAAGACGCCGGTGCGGTTGTTGTCGAGGAGGACGATGTGCACGCTCTGCGGACCGTCGCCCGGGGTGACGCCTGTCCACACCGACGTGTACGGATTCTCGCGTTCGCCGGTGCTGGAGCGGGGAAGTACCTGCAGGAATACTTCGAGGTCGGCCCACGTCGACAGGATCTTCTCGATGCCCACCACGGAGATCAAGGTCTCGGGCAGCGTCAGGCACATGCGTCCGTTGCCTTCAGATTCGACGACGACAAGGCTGCCGGTGTCGGCGATCGCGAAGTTGGCTCCGCTGATGCCGACCTTGGCGCGTAGGAACTTCTCACGCAGATGCACGCGTGCGGCTTCGGCCAGCCGCGCCGGTTCCTCGGTCAGGTCGTCGGGTGCGGGGCGTCCCACCTTCGCCATGTTCTGCAGAAAGATCTCACGGACCTCGCTGCGATTTCGATGAATTGCGGGCACGAGGATGTGACTCGGCCAGTCGTTGCCGAGTTGCACGATCAGTTCGGCGAGATCGGTCTCCCATGCGTCGATGCCCGCGGCGGCAAGCGCCTCGTTGAGTTCGATCTCCTGGGTGGCCATCGACTTGACCTTGACCACTTCCGAGGCGCCGGTGTCGCGGACCAGATCGACGACGATGCGATTGGCCTCCTCCGCGTCGCGCGCCCAATGTACCTGTGCGCCAGCGGCCGTCGCTTTCTCCTCGAACTCCAGCAGATAGTCGTCGAGGTGACGTAGCGTGCGGTTCTTGATCGCCTCCGCCGCGAGTCGCAGTTCCTCCCAATCGGCGAGTTCGTCGACAACCGCTGCGCGCTTGTGCCGGATGGTCGACGTCGCGTGTTCGAGGTTGCGGCGCTGGACCGTGTTCGCCAGCTCGTGGCGGGCCGCTTTCGGGAACTTCGGCATCCCGACGAATGTCGCGGTCACCCCGACGTGCGGATGTCCGAGCCCGAAACCGTGCCGGCTCAACGCTTCCTGCTCGGCGTGCCGATCGGACTCAACGGTCTCGCTCATGCCGGGTGCTCCTCGGTCGATGCCAAGATTTCTGCGAGGTGCATGGTGCGTACACCCGCCCGTTCGCGGGAGAGGAGTCCTCCGATATGCGCAAGGCACGAGTTATCCCCTGCGACAAGAACTTCGGCCTCGGTGTCGCGGACATGCCTGGACTTGTCTGCCCCCATCGCCACCGAGACGTCGGCGTTCTTCATCGCGAAGGTGCCCCCGAAGCCGCAACACTGGTCGGCGGCAGGCAGATCGACGAGGTCGATGCCACGTACGTTGCGCAGCAACCGAAGAGGTTTGTCGCCGACGCGCAGCATCCGTAGGGAGTGACACGTCGGGTGGTAGGTGACCCGGTGGGGAAAGTAGGCACCGACATCGGTGACGCCGAGGACGTCGACGAGGAATTCGCTGAGTTCGAAGAATCGTGGTGTGATCTCGTCGACGTCGAGGCACAGCCGGGTGTCGCCGGTTCGCGCGGCAACTGCCGCGTGTTGGTGGCGGACCGATCCGATACACGACCCCGAGGGGGCGACGATCGCGTCGTATCCGGAGAAGACGTCGACGAACTGTCGTACACCGCCGATGGCTTCGTCGGCGTAGCCCGTGTTGGTGAACATCTGCCCACAGCATGTCTGCTCGACGGGGAACTCGACTCGGATACCGAGGCGTTCGAGCAGCAGCACGGTTGCCCGTGGGGTGTTCGGCCACATCGTGTCGTTGAAGCACGTTGCGAACAGCGCGACTCTCATCGCGTGCTGTTCTCGGTTCTGCTGTGGTGCATTGATCACCGCCAGGGCTGGGGGCTCGGGTTGGGGGCTACAACCTGAGGGCTGGTGGTCGGTGTTCCCTACGACCCGACCTGGCTTCGACGCTATGGCCACACGCAGTGAGCGTCAACCGCTGGGCACCGTACGTTCGATGGTGGTGCTGTCGAAGCCGTCGCGGTCATCCGTCACGCGCGGAGCGCAGAGCGGCGCGGCGGAGTTCTGCCTCGGCGAAGCGTCGTTTCTGGTCGTCGGTCTCGGGCGTGAGAGGTGGCACCTCGTGCGGACGTCCGTCGTCGCCCATGCTGACCATGGTGAAGTAGCAACTGTTGGTGTGGCGGCGAATCCCGGTATGGATGTTCTCGGTCTCGACCCTGATACCGACCTCCATCGAAGTACGTCCGGTGTAGTTGATCGAGGCCGAGAGAATGAGCAATTCGCCCACGCGTATCGGTTCACGAAAGATGACGCGATCGACCGACAACGTGACCGCGTATCGACGTGAGTACCTGCTCGCGCACGCGTAGGCGACCTCGTCGAGCAGTTTGAGCAGCGTGCCACCGTGGACGTTTCCGGTGAAGTTGGCCATGTCGGGCGTCATCAGCAGTGACATCGACAACGTCGAATGGTCGGCGTCGGACACGTGATGAGTGCTCTCCGACGACCCGTGCCCGGCATCCATGTCGCGAATCGTAGCCGCCTTGACGGTGGCTGGCGTGCTGTCGGACGCGCAAACGCCCCGCGATCTGGCAAACGCGCGTGGTACACCACGGGCGTCCGTAGAATCGCGGGGCGTTTACAGAACCGTAGAACCGATCAGGTCCTCACAGCAGGTGGGCAGACCTCGGGATCAGAGGTACTGGCCGCACACGGGCCATGCGCCCGGTCCCTGAGTTGCGAGCACGTTCTCCGCGACGCGGATCTGCTCGTCGCGCGACGCGTTGGACGCGCTGCCGCTACCGCCGTTGGCCTCCCAGGTGCTCTGCGAGAACTGCAGGCCGCCGTAGTAGCCGTTGCCGGTGTTGGTTGCCCAGTTGCCGCTGCTCTCGCAGTTGGCGACGGCATCCCAGTCGTGTCCGTCTGCGGAGGCGGTCGCGGTCGCGACGCCGAACGGAGCAAGTGTGAGCGCGCCGATGATTCCGGCACGAAGGGCGGTCTTCTTCATCCGCGTGGTCATTGTTCCTCCTATCAGTCACCCGGTAAGGACGAATTGAGTGGGTGTCGGGTGACTCGAATTTGGACCAACGGCGACCTTACGGAGTGATCACGGAAAGGTCACATCGACTTTCTGACCTGCGCAGCGAGGATTAGCGAAGATAAATCTGACATTTTCATGTGAAATGCCTGCGCACTGCGGCGTTTTGCTGTGTTATTTAGCGAGTTTAGCGGTCGCCTATACTGTGAGACAGATCACCTCCATATTGTGGTCCGGCGCACAGATATCGTCGAGTTGCTCAATAATGCGTGTAGAGAAATGAGGGCGAAATGTCGGAAATCAATTCCACGACGGTCACCGTGTCTCACGACGGACCGCTCGGCTACCTCACGCTGACCGATCCGCGTCGACGCAACGCTCTCTCGACGTCGACGATGCAGGCAGCCACAACCGCGCTGCGCGAGTTCGATAGGGACCAGGACGTGCGGGTGGTCGTCGTTCGAGCAGAAGGGCCGGCCTTCTCCGCTGGACACGACCTCACAGAACTCGTCGACAGAACTCTCGACGACGAGGAAGCGGTTTTCGCGACGTGTGTCGAGCTGATGACGACCATTCATGAGATCCGCCAACCGGTGATCGCGCAGGTCGCCGGGCCGGCTTTCGCGGCAGGTTGCCAGTTGGTGGCCACCTGCGACCTCGCGGTGGCGTCCACGACTGCCTCGTTCAGCACGCCGGGAGTACGGATCGGGTTGTTCTGCTCGACCCCGATGGTTGCCCTGACCAGGGCGATCGGACGCAAGCGGGCGATGAAAATGCTGCTCACCGGAGAACCGATCGACGCAGCGACAGCCGCGGACTGGGGACTGGTCAACGACGTCGTCGAACCCGATGCTCTCGACGCCGCTGTTCGCGATCTCGCGCTGCAGATCGCGTCGTCGAGCGCGTCGACCCTGGCGATAGGCAAGCGTGCCTTCTACCGGCAGATCGACGAGTCCGAGCCGCAGGCGTACCGCTCGATGAGTTCGACGATGGCCACCAACGCGATGACGTGCGATGCGCAGGAGGGCATGACGGCCTTTCTCGCCAAGCGAGAGCCGGTGTGGTCAGATCGGTGACCTGCAGATGACCCTGTCTCAGGCCGTGCTCTCGCCGCCGTCGCCCGCACGCAGCGTCTGCTCCTCTGCCTCGCGGATTCGTTCCTCCCGATCGTTGTGCCGTCGCGCGTCCTCGACCTCGTCTGTGGTCGGTCGGCCCGAGGAGACCAGCACGTCGGCCCAGCGGGTCGACGGATCGATGTCGATCAGGAGCGACTTGCACAGCAGCGTCAGCGGGATGGCGAGAAGCGCACCGAGCGGACCGATCACCCAGGCCCAGAAGATCAGCGACAAGAACGTGACCGTCGTGGTGAGGCCGACGGAGTCGCCGACGAACTTGGGTTGGATCACCGACTGGATCACGAAGTTGATCGCCGAGTAGACAACGATCACCCACAGCGCGAGGGTCCAGCCTCCGTCGAGGAGCGCCAAGATCGCGGGCGGGATGACTCCCAGTACGAAGCCGATATTCGGGATGTAGTTGGTGATGAACGAGAGCAGGCCCCACAGCAGCGGTAGCGGAATGCCCATCAGCCACAGGGCGCCGGTGTCCAACACGGCCACGATGAGGCCGAACACCGTCGAGACGACGAGATAGTTTCGCGTGCCCGAGGCGAACGTCTGGAATGCGTGCGCCACGTCGGGGCGAACCTTCTTCAGAACGTCGTAACGCTCGTCGGCGTTGATCGAATCGACGGCCATGAACAGCAGGACGGTGAGCACCAGGATGAGGGCCGACGCCGCGTTCGCCGTGCTCGACACGACGTCGCCGACGACGTCGAACACCTTGCCCGCGTCGATATGCGAGAGCATGTCGTTGACCTTGTCTTCTCCGATGCCGTGGTCGGACAGTGCTTTCTGGACGTCGTCGATGAGGTCGTTGAACTTGTCGCTGTACTGGGGAAGTATCGTCGCGAGCCGTGCGACGCAGTAGATGACCGAACCGAAGAGTCCGAGGATGATCCCGTAGACCAGTAGGACCGTCGCGAGGAACGCCGCCCACTTGGGCCAGCCCTTGCGCCGCAACCAGCCGGGCACCGGTGCGACAGCGACAGTCATGATCAAACCGACGAACACGGGCCCGACGATCGATCCGATCGATTTGATACCCAAGACCGCGACAACAATGCCCGCGATGGTGAGCAGCACCACCGTTCCGCGAGGCAGTGCCCAGGTCGGCGAACCGGGATCGTCGACAGCCGTCTCGCCGCTGGTCGAGGCCGATGCGCTCGTGTCGCCGGTCGCCGCTTCTTTCTCCGCTGTCGGCTTCCGTGCGGCTACCTCGTCCGAACCAGTGTCTTCGTCCGCCATGTCGACCTTTCTGTCGGCGTCGGCCCCCGCAGATATCTCGTGTGACGCAGCAATCTCGATGACGCAGCAGCACTGCCCATGGAGCAGTTTTCCCTACAACGGGACTACCTAGAACGGGATTGCCCAGAACGCAGCGCTCCCTGTGACGGTCGTGACGAAGAAACCCGTCGCGCTCAGCATATAGACGCTCGTGCCACTCGCGAGAGAAAAACACGCGCATGCCCGGGGTCAGTCGATCCAATTCCTGGTGTACAGATCCTGCCACCGGACGTCGTGGTGGTCGAGGGGCCGAGAACGGACGCGAGCACGGTCGCGACGACCTCGCGTACACGATCGGAATCGGCGACGAGATCGTCGTGATAGCGGGCGATGAGTCCGATACGCACCCGGCTGATTCCGTTTTTCGGGCTGCCCTCTGCTTGCTGGCCGTCGGTGGTCTCGGCGCTGTCGATGCCGTCCGGGCCGTCGAGTTCCACCAGCACGACGAGTCGGCCGAGCGTATGTCGGATGCGTGTGGCGAGCAGTTGTTTGACGACGCGGTCGTTGACACGCACCGTGCTCTCATCGGTGTCGAGGAGGCGGCCGTTGCGTCGTACGCGACCGAGTTTTCCCGTGATCGAGGAGATCAGCTGCGCGATGTCACGGTCGGGCTCCTCGAGTCGGCGGCTGGCCTCCACGAGCCAGGCGTCGGTCTCGTCGGAGTCGTCGTCCAGAATCTCGTAGCGGTCGTCGAATTCGGTGCCGGGAGAACCCGCGCCGCGGGTTGTCCTGCCTGTTCGCGTCATCGTTGTCCTCCTCTCATCGGACCCGCCCCTGTGCTGGTCGTGCCTGTGCTGGCTTGCTCGTCGTTGGTCGCGTCGGGCCGCCAGGGGGCAAGGCGGGTCGCGAGGTACCGCCTACTTCGTTGTAGGTGCCCGCGGACCGAGCCGACAGAGATCTGCAAGACCCGTGAGATCTCGGTGAGTGAGAGTCCCTCGGCTTCTCGCAGCCACCATACGGCGCGCGATGTCTCCGGAAGTGTCGTCAATTCTCGACGCAGCGCATCGACGAGAGATGTGTGCAGCACGTCGTCGGCAGGAAGTGGATGAGGGTCGGTGAGGTCGGCGAACCGTTCTTCCGCGGTCGGAATGTCTCGGCGTCGACGCCAGTGGTCGACGGTTCTGCGATGCGCAATCCCGAACATCCACGTCTTGAACGAACTGCGAAAAGCGAAGTCGGGTAGTCCGCGCCATGCGTCGAGGAGTGTGTCCTGAGCCAGATCCTCCGCGGTCTGCGGATCGTCGACCATACGGCGTAGGTAGCGCAGCAGCGAGGGCGAGAGTTTTGCGACGAGTACCGAGAACGCCTCGGCGTCGCCTGCTGCCGCAGCGGCAGCGAGTTCATCCTCGGAGAAGTCGCTCAACGCGGCGGCCGGTGCAGGCGTCGACGGACCTGGTGCGGAGCGCAGCGTCGGACCCGGCGCGCCCGTGTGTCGGCCCGCCGCTGTCGGTGACTCGTCACTGTGTCCGGCGTCACGCGAATTCACGCGTGCAGATATCGGATTCACTACGACTGACCTTATACGGGCGCGATGAGGAAGCGGGTCAAAGATCCCGCCGTCACCGCCCCCGTCCCGGTTACCGCCGGACGGCGCGCCGAAAGGTCGGCGCGAGCGTTCGAGGTCGTCGGGACCCGTCGTCTGACCGTCCACATGGGACGAGAATGAGGAAAGAGGAGCGTCATGGCCGAGAACGCAGCCACAGGAACCGCAACCAACCAGTCGGGCACCACCGGCACCGAGGGCGCGAAGAGCAGCGCCGTCGCACTGGCTGATGCCTCCAAGAAGGTGGCGCCCGCCGGAGAGCGCGGCAAGACGTCGATCGCCGACCAGGTTGTGGCCAAGATCGCAGGCATCGCGACCCGCGAGATCAACGGCGTCTACGACGTGGGCGGCGCGACCGAGCGCATGGTCGGCAAGGTCCGCGAGGTGATCCCGGGCACGGGCACCAGCACCACACAGGGCATCAACGTCGAGGTCGGGGAGCGGCAGGCCGCCGTCGACGTCTCGATCGTCGCCGACTACGGCGTCGCGATTCACCAACTCGCAGCAGCCATCCGACGCAACGTGATCACCTCGATCGAGCAGATGACCGGTCTCGAAGTGACGGAGGTGAATGTCACCGTGCACGACATCCACTTCGGCGACGATGACGACGACGACTCGTCGAGCACGCCGCGGGTCCAGTGATGTCTGAGTCTTCCCAATCCGAGTCCTCGCAAGCGGGATCGGTTGCGCAGCAGGTCGCCGCGGCTGCGCAGGCGGTGCCTGGGGTCACGGGTCTGCACGCCGGAGTTTTCGGCGAGGTCGCAACCTATCTGCCCGGGAGCCGGGTGAGCGGTGTGCGCATGTCCGACGACTCCGGCGAGGTGCACATCATCGTCGACATCAACCACGACCTGCGCGCGGTTGCCGACGACGTTGTCACTGCCGCGTCGCAAGCAGCGGGCGTGCCGGTCTCCGTCGTCGTCGAGGACGTTTCGGTGGGACCCGCCGAGTCCCACGACGCCCCCGAGAGCACATCAGGCGGGGATACGGCCGCAGGGGAGATCCCCGTTGGCGACATTCTCGTTGGTGACATTCCCGTTGGCGACATTCCCGTCGGGAGTACATCGGCGCAGGCAAATCCAACTCGATCAACAGAGGTGAACAACGATGAGTAACAACGCTGTCGTCGGTCTCATTGTCGGATTGCTCCTCGCAATCGCGGCAACGACCGGAGGCTTCACCGGCTTCATCCTGGCCATTGTCCTCGGAGCGGTGGGACTGGTCATCGGGCTGCACCGCGACGGTGTGCTCGATCTCGGCCATGTGCTGAAGAGTCGGAACCGTGGCTGATGCAGTCACCGTCACCCGCGGCGACCTAGGCAAGTCGGCGGTCGGCACGGCAGCGCCCGCACTGTCTCCAGAGGCCGCCGACTCGTCCGACCCAGGGGCGCGCGGCAGTCTGATTCTCGACGACCGCGTCGGCGAGAAGATTGCCGAGCGGGCCGCACTCGGGGTAGACGGTGTGATCGAATCCGACGGCAAGGGTACGTCGGTACTGAATTCGCTCAACCCGCTTGCGGGCGGCTATCCGTCCGCGTCGACCGACATGTCACAGACCGCGCCGGTCATCAAGCTCACCATCTCACTGCAGTGGCCGTGTGCGGTTGCCGCGGTGTGCGCGGAGGTTCGTGATCACGTCGCCGCCGAGGTCACCCGACTGACCGGAGTGCGTCCCGGACGCGTCGATGTGACGGTCGCCGAGATCGTGACGGCCACGCAGGCAAAGCGTCGCCAGTCGGGGTTCGTCGAGATCCCGAATCCGTCGGCTGAGTCCGGGAATTCGCCGGATCGTGTGGACCAGAAGAGCGATCGAGACCAGGACACCAAACCCAGCGAGGAGGAGTCATGAGCACGGCCGCGCCGGACGCCACGCCAGACGCCAAGACCCCAGAAGGCAAGCACGCAGAAGGCAAGCACGCAGAAGGTAAGCACACAGAAGGCAAGCACGCAGAAGACAAGCATGTACGTGCCGTGATCCGCGCTCGTACCGCTGACACGCACAAGGGCAAGGTCTTCAATCCCTCGGCAGGGCCGAAATCCGTTGTGTCCGGGGTGATCATCGGCGTCCTACTGCTTGCGTTGGTCGCGGTCGCCATCCACGACCTGCTCGTCGAAGTGGGTTGGATCTCGGGCACCCGGTGGCTTCAGGCCGCTGCCGACTGGCTCGACGGCGCGACGTGGCAGGACTGGATGTGGGCTGCCGCAATCGGTTTCATCATCGTCGGCCTTCTCCTGCTGTGGACGGCATTGGCACCGCGCAGGCGCACGCACGTCAGTCTCGGCGATTTCGAGGTCCTCTGGACTCGGCGAGGCGATGTCGCACGCCGATTCAGCACGGCCGCGCTGTCGGTGCGGGGCGTCGAACATGCGACAACAGTCGTCGGACGACGGCGCGCCAAGGTGCTCGTGACCACCGACTCCGAGGTCGACGAGTCGGCGCTGCACGACACGCTCGATGGTGTCGCGGCGTCGTTGGAGAAGCCGTTGCGCGTGAAGCTCAAGGTTGTCACCCGACACAAGAAGGGGGCATCGCGATGAACCGCGGACCCGCGTCATTTCATCGGATAACGGCAGGGCTGATCGGTCTGATCTGCCTCGTCGTCGGAGTGGGTGCAGTGCTGTGGCAACTCGACGTGCCCAAGGTTCGGGAGTGGGCGGACCACCTCGATTCGGGCTGGCCCGCACGCCTCGACGGCACCGATTGGTGGACGTTGGTGCTGTTCGGGATCGTCCTCATCGGATTGATCTGGGGATGGTCACTGATCTCCACGGCCATTCGCCCGAGCAAGGTCGACAACCTCGAACTCGCAGGCAGCAACGACGACGGCGACCTGGTCGTCGCACCCAAACTGATCGCGAACGCGGTCGCCGCCGACCTCGCGACACACACGATGTTCGACGACGTCTCGGCCAAGGCGCTCGACGACAGGGGCCGCAAACTCATCAGGGTCACCGTGACGGCTCCTCCGACCTACTCCTACGACGAGGTCGCCGCCGTGCTCGGACCCGAGATCGAGCTGATCCGGTCGGCCGTCGACGGTTCCGACGTGCACGTCCAGGGCCTCGTCCACTTCGAAACACCCACGAGCTGACCGGGTCTCGCCGGATGCAACGGATGTCGGCCGCGGATGTGGTGCCGTATTGGATGGCGCCGATCATCCCCAACGACCAGTTCGTCGTCTACGTCTTCGCCGACGACCGTCCGGGCGACGCCGGTGAACTCGCAGCGTGGATCGCGACGAGGGCGGCGGGCGTCGCAGACTTGAGACTGCGCGTCCTGGACATCCCGTTCACTCTCGATCGGCCCTACTGGGTGCACGCCGACATTCTGCCGAGCCAGTTCGTCGTCGACGACGCCGAGCGCACCTGGCAGGACTGTCTGGCCATCTTGGCGGACCGGATGTCCGAGCAGCTCGATCCGACTGAGATGGCCTGGCGAGTACACCTTTTCGCGCACGTGTCGGGCGTTCCGGGCACCGAGCACTCTGGCGTCGAGGTTTCTGACGCCTCTGCCGGCCCGAGCGGCGGCGTTCGTGCCGGGGTCGTCGTCGCCCTGCAGGTCTCACATGCGCTCGGGGACGGTCGACGCACCGCGGCGATCACGCGCGACCTCTTCGGACCCGTGGCGCCGATGCCGGCGAACCCCGCGTATCCGTTACGTGCACTTCCGGATTCGACGTTGCGCGTCGCCGGTGCGGTCATCGGTGCGGCGCGTCTACCCGCGCAGTTCGCGTGGATGATCGCCCGCGGATTCGTTGCCTGGCAACGATATCGGGCGGCTCCACCGCAACAGGCTGCAGGAGTGCCGCTCTCGCGGCTGAACCGTGCACCGGGCACGGGCCGAACCCTGCGCACGCTCACCGTCGAGCGTGATGCTCTGCGCATCGGTGATCGTGGTGTCACAGTCGGGGCGCTGGTCGCGATTTCGCTGGCGTTGCCGACGTTTCTCGGTGACCCAGACGGCCGCCTCGTTGTCGAGCTCACCGTTGCGAGGAACTCACAGCGGCCGTCACGCGACAACTTCCTCCGGAAACGCTCTCGCCGCAACGACTTCCGCAACGTCGGCGTCGACCTCCACGTCGACTAGCCGGATCTTGCGCAGCGAGCTCGCCTGATCGCCGGCGAGATCGACGCCGCCCGCCGCGCCGACGAGGACCCGGCGCGCGTCGCGTCGCGTGCGGCCACCGCCGCGACTCCCGCCGCGTTGACTCGCTGGGGCATCGGCCATTTCGACCCGACGGCAGTTCCCGAACGCATCACCGGAGTCACCGTCGTGTCGTCGGTGAACCGTGGTGCGGGCGACCTCATGCTCGATGGCAGACCCGTCCTCGCGACAACGGGATTCCCTGCACTCTCTCCTGTGCAGGGGCTGACGCACGGCGTGCACGGAATCGCCGATCAAGTCACCATCTCCGTGACGACGTCGCCGGAAATCGCTCCCGACGTCGACGACTACCTGACGTTGTTGTCCGAAGCGATAGACCAGCTCGACGCCGTCAGGACCAGCGGCGTCAGAGCTGGTCGTGCGGCGCCCGCGATGGATCGTGGCCGCTCGGAAGGGAATTCCGTGGGCCACGTGTGAGCCGCTTCGGCAGTCGGTCGGCGAGCCCGCCGAGCGGTGCCACCGTCTGGTTGAGAAGGTCGACGGTCTCTGCGAGTTCGTGAACGGTGTCTTGCATCGCGATGAGATTCGGTGCGAGCGTTGCGATGACCTCGGTCAGTTCGGTGATGCGATCGAGCGTGCCGCCGGGCGTGATAGCTCGCTCGACCGCCCCGTTCTCGCCGACGAGCTGGTCGAGAAGACCTCCGTCGGCCGCGAGCCGGTCGAGGACGCCACCGGGCTCTGTCGCCTTTTCGAGCACGCCACCGGGAGCGGTGAGCTGGTCGACGATCCCGCCCTCGGACGTCAGGCGCTCGAGGATGCCCTCGTTCTCGGTGAACTGGTCGACGACTCCGCCCTCTCGGGTGAGCCGGTCGAGTGGCCCGTCCTTGGCGGTGAGCCGGACCAGGATGCCGTTCTCGTCGGTGATCTGGTCGAAGATCCCGCCCGGGGCCGTCAGCTTCTCGAGAAGTCCGTCCTTGGCGGTGAGGCGATCGACCACGCCGCCGGGCGTCACCAGCCGCTCGAGCGGACCTCCCGGCGCGATAAGCCTGCCCAGTGGGCGGTCGGGCGACATCAGATCGCTCAGTTGAGCCAGCAGCGCGAGCGGAGCGCGTGCGCCGCCGAGTTCGGCGCCGGAGACACCGATGGCCTGTCCGATCTCGTGCTGGACACTCGTCGCAGTCACTCGCGCAATGGTGACCGCCGATTCCGCGGCGGTCAGTGCCACGCCTGCTATCGCGAATCCCAGGCGGAACGGCAGGTCGACGGCCGAGCGGATGTCCACAGGCACGATGTCGGCGTCGGTGCCACGTTCTTCGACCACCACGACACCCTAGCCTTTCGACGACGCCTGATCGCCTGCTTTCGCCGCTGCCTTGGCGGCCTTCTTGAAGTCCCGAACCTTCTGCAGTGAGTCGGGGTCGGTCACGTCTGCGACCGAGCGAAATCCCTTCTTACCGTAGTCGCCGACGACCGTGGTCCAGCCTCGCGGGGCGACGTCGAGTTGCTTTGCGAGGAGTGCCGTGAAGATCTTCGCCTTCTGATCGCCGAACCCGGGCAGTGCGCGGATGCGGTCGAACAGTTCTTTGCCGGTCGTTGCCGTTGTCCACAGCCGCGCGGTGTCTCCCTCGTATTCGTCGACGATGACGCGGGCGAGTGCTTGCACCCTGCCGGCCATCGAGCGGCCGTAGCGGTGGATGGCGGGCGGTGTGGCGCACAGGTCGGCGAAGGCCTCTGGTTCGGCGTCGGCGATCGCCTCGGGATCGAGCGAACCGAACCTGTCTTGGATCTTCGCGGGCCCGGCGAAGGCACGTTCCATCGGAAACTGTTGGTCGAGCAACATGCCGGTGAGCAGTGCGAATGGGTCGGTCGACAGCAGTTCGTCTGCGGCTGGGTCCTGGGCAATCTGCAGTTTTGCCATGGCTTCATCCTAGGGACTTCTACACTTGCGCCATGCGCGAAGGGGTAGTCGGTGCAAGCAAGGTCGCGACGCGCCGGGTCGCGGCGCTCGTGGGTGCCGCAGTGGTCGCCGTCACGGGACTGACGACCGTCGGCGTCGGCGGTGCGCAGGCGATTCCCGAGTACAGCAACCCCAACTTCGTGACCTCGTTGAGGTGCGACAGCGCCAACCCGTGGCCCCTGGGGCCGTTGCGCATCCACGTCGATGTCTTCAACGGCATCCGTTTCCCCTCGGACGGCCTGCCGCCCCCGGCCATCGAACTCATCGGAACCGATCGCAGCAAGGCAGGACTCGTCGAGTACTCCATGGACGTCACGGTCTCGTGGCGCAACCTGGCGACAGGCCGCACGGGTGTGGTCAGTGCGCCGAGCCGGGCACGAAACATCTCCTGGCAGATCGACATTCATCCGGGTGCGGGGCCGGTCTCGTTCGTCATTCGACAGAAGATCGGGGCCATTGCGTTCCTGCCGATGGTCAACCCGCAGTTCTCGACGTGCCGCGGCACCGCAACTGCTTTCTGAACGCCCGACTGTCACGATCTGAGCTCGATCTCGTCGCCCTGTCACGGTTTCGGGTGTGGTGCCGTGCAAAACGCCTTCACGCTGAACAACATTGGGTAACGTGAAAATCACGTCTGGGGCGCTGGGGCCCCGCGAACCGAGCATCGAGGCGAGGTCAGGCAATGTCACAAGCTCGTTCTGCCCCTTCATCTGATCAACACACTGCGCGGGTCATCGGCGTCAGCGTCGCGGCGGCCGTCGGCGGATTCCTCTTCGGCTTCGACAGTTCCGTGGTCAACGGCGCCGTCGACTCCATCCAGGACACCTTCGGGCTGGGATCGCTGTTCAAGGGCTTCGCCGTCGCGATCGCGCTGCTCGGTTGCGTTGTCGGTGCGTGGTTCGCCGGTCGTCTCGCCGACGTGTGGGGTCGCAAACGCGTGATGGTTCTCGGTGCGGTGATGTTCGCAGCATCGGCCATCGGAACCGCCTACACGCAGACGGTATGGGATCTGCTCATCTGGCGTGTGATCGGCGGACTCGGCATCGGTATCGCGTCGGTGATCGCTCCCGCCTACATCGCCGAGATCGCACCGGCGCGCTATCGCGGGGCGCTCGCGTCGATGCAGCAGTTGGCCATCACGCTCGGTATCTTCGCCGCGTTGTTGTCGGACAAGCTCTTTCAGCAGGCCGCGCCCGGCGGTGACCCGATGAACACGTTGTGGTGGGGGCTCGAGGCCTGGCGGTGGATGTTCCTGGTCGGCGTCATTCCCGCGGTGGTGTACGGCATTCTCGCGCTGCTGATCCCCGAATCTCCGCGGTATCTCGTCGGGCACAATCGCGACGAGGAGGCCGCCCGCATCCTGCAGGAGGTCACCGGGGAGCAGCATCCGCTCGACCGTGTCAAAGAGATCAAACTGACCGTCAAGCGTGAATCGTCGGCCAAGCTGTCGGATCTGCGCGGTCCCTCGTTCGGTCTGCATCCGCTTGTCTGGGTGGGTATCTGGCTGGCGATCTTCCAGCAGTTCGTCGGTATCAACGCCATTTTCTATTATTCGACGAGCCTGTGGACGTCCGTCGGCTTCAGCACCGACTCCGCGTTCACCACGTCGGTCATCACGTCGGCGATCAATGTGGTGATGACGTTCGTGGCGATTCTGTTCGTCGACCGCATCGGGCGGCGGGTGCTGCTCCTCTGGGGTTCGGTCGGCATGTTCATCGGGCTCATCATGGCGTGCGTTGCGTTCACACAGTCGCACTACAAGGAGACCGGTTCTGTCGGCGATACGCAGTGCACCCCGGGGAACACCAATTCCGATTGCCTGACGCTCAACGGGCACTGGGGTGTCGTGGCGCTGATCGGAGCCAACCTCTTCGTGATCGCGTTCGCCGCCACGTGGGGTCCGGTCATGTGGGTCATGCTCAGCGAGATGTTCCCCAACCGAATCCGCGGGGTCGCGCTCGGTGTGTGTACCGCCTTCAACTGGTTGGCGAACTTCACCATCTCGATGCTCTTCCCGGAGGCCAGCTCGACCCTCGGACTCGGGTGGGTCTACGGCTTCTTCGCGTTCTGTGCCGCGGCGTCGTACTTCTTCGTCAGGGCGAAGGTGCGTGAAACGAAGGGTCTCGAACTCGAGGAGATGGATGCTGTTGCGGCAGACGATCTCTCGCGCTTCGAGGCGACGAAGCGGGCCAAGTCGAGTTAGGTCAGTCGAGTTAAGTCTGAATTCAGTCGGTCTCGGCTGACCTGGCGATGTCGACGGCATCGGTGAGCAGATACTGTGCCGCGAAATAGCTTGCGAGAACCCAGACTTCGCTGAGGCGTCGCACCGTGGCGCCCGCGATCAGGTGGCGGCGGTTGAGAATCGTGAAATCCGATGCGAGGAACAACAGCCCGCCGATGCGAGCCGAAGGCTGCGGGGTATCTACAGTGCCCGCGAGGGTCGACATCGACGCCAACGAGGTGCCGTACGGCGCCAGCACGAGCAGGGGGCGAGGTCGGTTGGCGGCCAGGATCGCAGCCGACTCGCCCAGCGCCGCCATCCTCGGTACGAACGCCTTGACCGTCGGCCGGGCACCGCGGCGCCACAGCAGTGCGCAGTAGCTGAGTTGGGCGACGCCGAAAAGCGCTGCACCCGTGGCGAGTCGACGGTCTTTTGCCACGCGATCGGCTTCGGTGTCGGTCGGCGTGAACTCTTCGACGAGCATCGCGCGGTCACCTGCCGCAGAAAACGCTATGGCGCAGGCGAGTAGCGCGTCGTCGATGCCGAGACCGGTGTGGTGTCGTTCCTGTCGACGCAGCAGTGCTCGCCCCGCGAGCAGCACGAGCGGGATCGGCTTGGTGAGCGCCGCGGTGCGTCGTGTCCCGAATGCTCCCGCGACGCTCGCGGCAGCCGACGCCGCCGCGTAGGCGAGAGGAAAACTCGCCGACGCGGCTCGCTGTCGGTCCGCCATCAGCGCATGGTGGTGGCGATGAACGACCGGATGTCGTTGTCGGCCATCCGGTTTGCGCTGTCGGCAGACAGGGTCAGATACGGTCGCGGGGAGACCTGCCTGTCGGCCATCCGGGCGTCGTTGATGTAGTTCAGTGTCAGGGGCACGATCACGGACGGGTCGACGAGGCCCTGCGTCATCATCACCGGTCGGGTGAAGCCACGAACCGGCAACACCGAGGCCGCCTCGAGAACGCCTGCGAGCTCGCGATTGCCCGAAAGTGGTTTGGAGAACAGCGATCCCAGTGATATGCCATCGACCTCGCGGGTCAGATCGGCGACGCACAGTTGCGCGGCGCGGTTCAACCAGCTTCTGCCGCTCTCGGTGAGGTAGTCAACGACGTCGACGGACGGGCGCGCGCTGCTGATGGCGCTCAGGGTGTAGAGGGCGTCGGCCGTCAGCCCGGCGGGCAGGTTGACGGTGCCCGGGCCGAGCTTGGTGAGCAGCGACGAGAATTGGGCCGGGATCGACGATGCGGCGGCACCGCGGAAGTCCAGAGTGGAGCCACCGAGTGTTTGGCCGATTCGAGCGAGTGTGACGGCGGCTGCAGCACCCTGCCCCTGACCGACGACTGCCCAGCGACGCGAGACATCGCTGCGTAACGATTGGGTGGCGCGCACGGCGTCGACGATATTGCGTGCGGTTGCGTCTGTGTCGAAATACTGTGGCGTGCCGGCGGTTCCGAGTCCTGCGTAGTCGGTGCTCACCACTGCGTACCCACGCGACAGCCATGTGCGTGCCTGGTCGAGATCGGCGACGGTTGGCCGCACCGACGGTGCGCACCCGTCCGCCAATCCACGCGAGCCGTGTGCCCAGGCGATCACCGGGAATCCGCCTGCGGGAACGGAACCGAAGGGCGTCAGGAGCACACCACTGGATTGTCGCGGCTTGTGATCTGCGCCGGTTGTCGCGTAGGTGAACACGGTGCCATTCGCCGCGCCGGGCACCAGATCCGGCTGTGGGATCGACCGGCGCGAGTACACCGAACCTGCCGACGCCCCGGTGGCTGTGGTTGCCCCGGTGGTCGTGGTGGCATCGACACTCGTTGTGGCGCCGGAAGTCTTGGCGGTGTCCGATGAGGACTGCGTGTTACCACCCGACAGTGGTGGCGCGGCCGATGCCAGGGCAGGTGCTGCTGCGAGGCTCACGCTGACCAAGGCTGCGCACGTCGCTACCCGAAGTGATCTGTCCGATGCGTGATTTCGCCTCCGTGGCCTCCGACGCCGAGATGACGTGGTCACTTGGCGTTCACCACGCCGACTGCGGGCAGGAAGAAGCACGAGCGTCCCGCGTTGTTCGAGGTTCCGTAGATGGCGGCGAGAACGGTGCCGCTTCCGGTCTTGACCGGTGCGAGGCGCACACCGGACAGCAACGGCTGCAGGGCCTTCGCGCGCGCATCCGTCACCGGGGCGAGCTTTTCGAAGCCGCCCTGGAGCGTCGAGGTGTTGAACCACGCGACCTGCATCTGGCCGTCGTCGGCCGTGCCGGTGCCTATGGTGGCCGGGACGAATGCGAACGCGGTCTCACCCTTGTCGACGAGGTTCAGCTTCTCCGGCAACGTGATGCCGGGGATGAGTTTCAGCAGCGGCGCCAGGGGCTCGACGACCTTCATCGGCTCATCCTTGGCGGGCCAGGGCCCGGGTGCCGCACCGGCAGCGCCTGTCACGAGCCCGAGCGGGTTGTCTTCGGTCGGCGTTGCGCAGAACGGTGCGATGGCGGGCGAGAACGGTTGGATGCCGAGCAATTTGAGAACGGACCCGACGTCGGAACCGGCGACGGGATGGGGTGCGACGCCGGTGGCGCTCACGTCGCGCGAGGCCGACGCGCCACCGAGGGCAACGGAGAGGGTGTTGAGTTTGCTCTCGATGTCGGCGGTGGAGAGTTGCCCGAGCGAGGACTTCACGGCCTCGGCCGCCTTGAGTGCCATCTGGTCGACGCCTGCGGCCTTGAGCACTTTGACTGCTTCTGCGAGCTCGTGGTCGAGGGGAACGCTGCCGAGCGCCTGAGGATCGGGAGCGAGCGTCGTCGGCGGGGTGGGCAACGCGGGTGCCGCCGATGCCGTCGCCGGGACGACGAGCAGCATCGCGGCTGCCGTGACCGCTCCTGCAACGCCCACGCGGATTCGACGGCGGTTCTGCTCGCGGCGACCGGTTGCGGTGGGTTGAGCCGACATCAGCATGCTTCTCCTCGACACGACCATCAGCCCACGCGTCGTAGCGTGGTGCTGATGTGACAGATGTTTCTAGAGTTACAAGAGACCACGGTTGAGGTTGGCTCTGCAAGTCGCGAGTCCGAGCTGTGATGTGCATGCGACCCCGACGCGATCCCCGACGCCGCCCCCGAGCGATGCGATCCGACGGTCTGATCTCGGGTGCCGGAAACGACAAAGCCGGGGAAGCATGTGTTGCTTCCCCGGCCTTTTGCCGAGAGTGCTACCCGGGTCGGATCAGATGATCGCGAGCCCGATCGTCGGGATGATGGTGCAGCTGAGCACCTTGCCCTTGGTCTTGGTGGTCACGTCGCCGTAGATCGTGGAGATCACGCGTCCCTTACCGGTGGATGCGATCCCGGTGAACGTGCCCGGTCCGTCGGTCGCATTGATCAACGCGTTGCGCTTGAGCTGGAACTGGCCGGTGCGGCCGTTGTCGATGTTGATCCAGCTGACCAGCAGCTTGCGGGCCTGGTTGTTGATTGCGGGACCGGTGCCGAGGCTGGTGTAGACGTACCCGGCCTGTCCGCGCTTGGGGCCGGGGGCCGGCGCCTTCTGCGGACCCGCCGTCACGAGTGCGCGACCGAGGGAGTTGCCACCGCCGGGCATGCAGCCGAAGCCGAGCGTCGGGTAGAGGAACTCCTGAATCTTCGGTGCGTTCGGACCCTGCGGGATCTCCGGGTCGCCGGGCTTTGCGGCCTCGATCCGGGCGACCTGCCGGCGGCCGGGCTCGCCGAGGAAGTCGGTGATCTTCTGCCAGGTGGCGGCGACCTGTGGTGGGAGACCCGGCTGGTCGGCCATCGCGCGCGCCTGCTGCAACAGCTGCGCATTCACCTTGCCGTCCGGTCCGGGGGTGGTGACCGAGCCGATGATCGCGGGCGCGAAGGCTCCGAGGGAATCCAGCGTGCGCTGGTCAACCTTCGTGGCCTGGGTGGGCGCAGGTGCCGCGTGCGCGAGGCTCGGGGCGGCGAGCGAAGCGGCGACGGCGACCGTTGCTGCGGCCACTGCGATGCGGGCGCGACTGGTCAGTGCTGAGAGACGCACTTGTCGGAGTCCTATCGGTTGTCGGTGTAGTTATCGGGCACTGGGACTCATCGAGCGCTATAGATATCGAGGACTGAATCTCGGTGCACTGGGGACCCTACCCGGGCGTCCTGTCCGGAAACGCCGGCGCGTCATTCTAAGCCCCGGCGATGGGGCGGTGTCCAGGGGAGCCTAACGCTGCGAGTGCCGCACTCTTGGTACAGGTGATGCAATTGTTACGAATGTTACGAAGGGACCGGCGCTGCCCGCTGGTCCTCGGAACGTCCGCGACGCACCTGGTTAGATCGACAGAAGTTCGATCAAGATCGGTCTTCTCGATGGTGTGTCTTTGACTCAGCGGTGTCGCCCGACCTCCGTTTGTGTCAGGTGGCGGTGTGTCGGACGGCGCCTATCACGCACGCGAGGAGCACCAGGAGATGTGTGGATCGCCCGGAGATGAGGAGCGCTGGTGACAGACCGGACCGCAATGAGACGCACCCGCTGGCAGGGGAGTAAGCGCAGAAGGCTGATGCGCACCGGTGCCGTTGCCGCAGCGGTCGTCGCCGTCGGAGCGTCGATGTTGACCGCGTGCGGCGACGATTCGTCGTCGAGTTCTCAGGTCACGCTGCTGACCCACGATTCTTTCGATCTCCCGCAATCGGTCTTCGACGAGTTCAAGAAGGAGACCGGTCAGACCCTCAAGGTCGTCAAGAGCGGCGACGCAGGCCAATTGGCGTCGACGGTGTCACTCACGCCCGGTTCGCCCAAGGGCGACGCGGTGTACGGGATCGACAACACGTTCGCGACTCGTCCCATTCAAGCCGGGGCGCTCGAGTCGTACGCGTCACCCGCTCTCGCCGACGGCGCCGACCAGTACGCGGTGCCCGATTCGAACAACGAGTTGACCGCAGTCGACCGCGGCGATGTCTGCCTCAACATCGACGATGAGTGGTACCGGCGCGAGGGGCAGACTCCGCCGAAGAGTCTGCGCGACCTGACCGATCCCACCTACGCCAAGCAGGCAGCACTGATCGACCCCGGCACGTCGTCGCCCGGCATGGCGTATCTACTCAGTACCGTCGGAGTCTTCGGTGACAACTGGCAGGACTATTGGAAGCAGGTGTCCGCGGGGGGCGCGACGATCGTGTCGGGCTGGGAGATCGCCTACAACCAGCTCTTCACCGCGGGAGAAGGCAAGGGCGACAAGCCGATAGTGCTGTCGTATGCCTCGTCGCCCGCAGCGACGCCGGGGACGAGTGCGCTGCTCGACAGTTGCTTCCGGCAGGTCGAGTACGTTGGCGTACTCAAGGGGGCTCCCAATGTGGCGGGCGCCCGCAAACTCGTCGATTTCATGCTGAGTCCTACAGTGCAGAAGGCGCTTCCGTCGTCGATGTTCGTGTACCCGGTGCAGAAGAACACGCCGTTGCCTGACGGCTGGGCACAACGCGCACCGATCCCGCAGTCGACGGTGAATCTACCGCCCGCATACATTGCGCAGAATCGGGAGACGTGGCTTCAGCAATGGCGCAGCGCAGTCGGTCGCTGAACAGCAACCGCCTCGGCCGCTGGCTGCTCGCGGCGGTGCCCGTGGTGTTTCTCGGGGTGCTCTTCGTGTGGCCGGTCGCCGCGCTCGTCTGGCGTGCAATCAGCCAGAACGGCGACGCCGCAACAGGATCGGCGTCGCTGGGGGAGTTGTTCACGCGGACGCACGCGGCACATCTGCTGGGTGTGACGCTTGCCCAGGCCGCGGCGTCGACAGCACTGGCACTGCTGGTCGCCGCACCGATCGTCTGGTTGTCGTCGAGGCTGCACGGAGCGTCGGCGATGATTCTGAGTGTCGTCGTGACAGTGCCGTTCGTTTTGCCGACGGTGGTGGTCGGCGTCGCGTTCCGAGCCGTGTTCGACGGTCCGCTCGCGTTCGCGCACATCGGTTCCGGATGGTGGGCGGTGTTGGCCGCGCACGCCTTCCTCAACGTCGCGGTGGTCGTCAGGGTGGTCGGTGCGTCGTGGCGCGGGCTGGACACTCGTGTCGTGGACGCGGCACGCACGTTGGGTGCCGGTCGGTTTCGTGCGTGGCGGACCGTGATCGCCCCGGCCCTGCTGCCGAGTGTCGGCGCCGCCGCCACGTTGATCTTCCTGTTCTGCTCGACCAGTTTCGGCGTGATCATCATTTTGGGTGGCGGCACGCTGCGCACGCTGGAAACCGAGATCTACCAACAGGCCATCGGCTACTTCCGGATTCCGGAGGCGGTGGCATTGTCGTTGCTGCAGATCGTCGTCGTGGTTGTCGCGCTGGTGTTGACGCGCCTCGTCACGGCGCGGTCGCGAGGTTTCGCCACGAGCACGCGCGCGCCTCGGCGTCGTCGACTGCAGGGGTGGGCGCGAGTGTCCGCGACCCTCGCGTGGGCCTGGACGGTTCTGATCCTGGTCGTTCCGATCGTGGTGCTCGCCGTGCGGTCGGTTCGCCCCGGTCGTGACGGCGCGTGGACACTCGCCGGCTATCGCGCGCTCGCCGACCCGGTCAACGGTGTGACACCACTTGCGACGCTGCGGTATTCGTTTCTCTCCGCGTTGCTCGCGATGCTGATCGCGCTCGTCGTCGGAGTCATGGCGGCGATCGCGCTGCACACCGCGCGTGGCGCGGCGCGGACGGTCGGCGCGATCCTGGCGCTCATCCCGCTCGGGATCAGCGCTGTCACACTCGGTTTCGGCTATCTGATCGTGCTGTCGGAGCTCCCCGCGCGAACGTCGTCCTCGCCGTTGATCATTCCCTGCGTCCAGGCGCTCATCGCCATACCGGTCGTGATCGGGATCATCGTGCCCGCGCTCGACGCCGTTCCCGACCGCGCGCGTGCTGCTGCCGCGACGCTCGGAGCCGGCCCGCTGCGGGTACTGCGCACCATCGACCTTCCCGCGATCGGCAGGTCGTTGGCTGCCGCAGGAGGATTCGCGTTCGTGATGGCGCTCGGCGAGTTCGGTGCGACGAGCTTTCTGGCGCGCGCCGACACGACGACGCTGCCCGTATTGATCGGTTCCGCGCTGAACCGCCCCGGCGCAACACAATTGGCGACCGCGATGGCCGCGTCGATGCTGCTCGTCGTGGCGACGGCCGTGGCGATGGTCGCCGTCGAAGCGCTCAGGCCGCGGTCGGGGGCACCGCTGTGAAACTCGAACTCGAGGGCGTGCGCATCTCCTACGGTTCGCACACGGTGATCGACGGTCTCGACTGGAGCGTCGGGGCAGACGGGCTCGTGAGCGCGCTGCTCGGTCCATCGGGGTGTGGAAAGTCGACGCTGATCCGAGCCATCGCAGGTCTTGAGGAGGTTGAGCAAGGAAGCATTCGACTCGACGGAACCGATCTGGTCCGCGTGCCGACCCACCGCAGAGACTTCGGCGTGGTGTTTCAGGACGGACAATTGTTCGGTGGCAGGAGCGTCGGCGCGAATGTCGCATACGGACTCAAGGCCAGACACATGGGCAGGTCACAGATCGCCGAGCGCGTTGCGGAGATGCTCGAACTCGTCCAGTTGCCCGGCTTTGAACGGCGTGCTGTCGACGAACTGTCCGGCGGGCAGGCGCAACGCGTCGCGTTAGCGCGCGCTCTCGCGCCGCATCCCCGACTGCTGCTGCTCGACGAGCCGCTCGCCGCGCTCGATCGCAGATTGCGCGACGAGCTCGCCGTCGACATCGGTCGCGCGGTGCGGGCGACCGAGACTCCCGCGATCCTGGTCACTCACGATCACACCGAGGCGGCGCTCGTTGCAGACGCCATCTCGGTGATGAGGACGGGCGACATCGTGCAGACGAGTCCACCTGCGCGACTGTGGAAAAGGCCGGTCGACGCGTGGACCGCGCAGTTCCTCGGATGCACGACAATCATTCCGGCGCGACGAACCGACGGCGCCATCAGCACACCGTTGGGCCTCGTCGACCCGAGAGAACTGGGCATCGAGTGTGGTTGGGAATCAGGCGAACTCGGACTTCGTGCAGAGTCGCTCGTCGCGGAACGGCCAGGAGTGCAGCACGCGTCCGGTGACGCCGCTTCGGTCCGTGGCGAGGTCGTCGTGGTAGCCGATCTCCCGGCAGGCCAGAGAGTTCGGGTGTCGACATCGGTGGGAGAGATCGACGCGGTGTCACTGGACGGTGTGTGCGTGGGTGATTCGGTCGCACTACGGTTGCGTCCCGAACACGTTGCGGTGATCGGCACGTGAGCATGCGGACCGTCGTCGCGGGTGCCATCACCTCTTCCGATGGTCGACTTCTGTTGGCGCAGAGGAGTTATCCGGCTCAGGTTGCGGGTCTGTGGGAACTTCCGGGTGGCAAGGTCGAGCCCGGCGAAGAGCTGGCGGCTGCGCTGCGTCGCGAACTGCGGGAGGAGCTCGAGATCGATGTCGAGGTCGGTGCACTCCTCGCCGAGACCGTCGAACTCGCCCACGACCTGACACTTGTCGCGCTCTGGGCGCGGATCGTCGACGGCGTGCCGAGGGCCGTCGAACATTCCCGCCTGGTCTGGGTGAGCGTCGACGAACTCGAAGACATGGCTGCCTCGAACCAGTTGGTTCCTGCCGATACCGCGTGGGTGCCCGAGCTGTGCGAGGTCCTGCGCAAACGCGACTGAGGTCCTTCGTCGGTCCTTCGTCGGGGCGATTGAGGTGACTGTCGGCTCGGTAGATGACAATTCGGTAATCGCCGAGCGGACCCAGTCAATGCGCGGTTTACTGTCCTACACTGCTGCGTCGTGAGGCAGGCGGGTGCCGCGCTTTGCGTCTATCCCGCCACGGTGGCGACGGGCCGAATCGGGTGTTCCAGACCGGGAATCGAGGGAGCGATGTCGTATCGGCGTACGGGTCGGCTCCGCGGCAGCGGGCGCCGATCGGTAGCGACCATCGGCTGCGCGCTGGCCATGACGGCGGCCGTTGCGCTGGCCGGAATGTGCGGAATGCTCGACGCCGGACGCGCCGCTGCGTCCCCCCTCGGGTCGTCTGGATCGGCTGACAGTGGCTCGGCGGGATCGTCGGACGGCAGCGACCCGTTCTACACGCCGCCCGCCGGTCCGCTTCCCGCAGCGGGCACACTGCTTCGGACACAGTCCATGTCGACGTTCATCACCGTTCCGAACCGCGCAGGGAAGATCCCGGCGTCGGCGACGAAGATCATGTACGTGTCGACGAACGCTCTCGGCAAGAAGGTTGCGGTGAGCGGCTACTACCTCGCGCCGTCGCGTCCGTGGACCGGACCGGGACCCCGGCCGCTCGTGTCCTACGGGCCGGGCGCGCACGGTATGGGCGACCAGTGTGCGCCTTCACGTTTGATCTCTTCGCCGACCGTGGCGCCTCCCGGCGGACCTATGGCCGAGATCGAAGCTCTCATCACCTACAACCTGCTCGCACGGGGTTACGGCGTTGTCAGCACGGACTACATCGGATTGGGTACGCCGGGCGTCCATACGTTCGCGATGCGGGTCGATCAGGGCGATGCGGAGATCGACGCGGCCCGCGCCGCACTGCAACTGCCGGGCGTGGATCCCGCGACAAAGGTTGCGCTCGCCGGTTATTCGCAGGGCGGTGCCGCCACGGCGGCCGCGGCAGAACTGATCGACGACTACGCCCCCGACCTTGCCGAGCACGTTGTCGGGATCTACGCGGGCGGGGCGCCAACCGATCTGCGCAGTCTGCTCAATCACCTCGACGGTCAGCGCCTCGGGGGAGCGATCGGTTGGGCGATCGACGCGGCGATGGCGCTGTATCCGGATATGGCACAACAGATTCCCCCGCTACTGAACGCGGAGGGTAAGCGTGTGATGAATCTCGTTCGCGGACAGTGCATCGTGGCGACGACCCTGATCGGATCACCCAAGACGAGTACGTGGACGGCCAGCGGTAAGACGATCGGAGAGCTGATCGACTCCACCCCGGCGCTTGCCGCGCGCGTGAACGAGCAGAAGGTCGGTATGCACAAGCCCACCGACATCCCGATCCTGTTGTCCAGCAATCCAGTTGACCCGACCGTCCCCGCTTCGCAAGGTCAGACACTCTTCGCCGAGTGGTGCGCCAAGGGCCCGAAGTCGCTCGAGTACCGGAATATCGCCTTCCCGGTACTCGGAGGAACTGCGTTGGGCCACATAGCGGGTGGAGTTGCCGGGTACAACGAGGCGTACGACTGGCTCGCCGACAGATTCGCCGGGAAGGCTCCGGCGAGCGGATGCGTGCGGAAGGCGCCGTCGAACGGACTGACGACAGGCTCGGCAGGATCATCCGGCTCGTCCTGACAGAGGCCGCGTCGGCACAAACCGCCGTGCGCGGTGACCGCAGCGCGGAGTAGGTTCGTCGGCTGTGACGCAACAGCGACGGCAACGGGTCGAGCGGCTCCGCGCCACGCGTGACGTCCGCTGGCTGGCTCCCGCGCTGATGCTCGCGGGTGGCACGTCGATGTACCTCGGTGCCGCCATCGCGATAGACCTCTTCGACGCGGTGTCGCCAGCGGGTGTCGCGTGGTTGCGTATCGCCGGGGCCGCGCTCGTCCTGCTGGTCGTGGTGCGTCCCGGCCGCGCCGCGTGGCAGTGGTCGCGACTGCGCCTTGCGGGCGTGTTCGGCCTGATGACGGCCGCAATGAATATCGCGTTCTACCTCGCGCTCGATCACCTACCACTAGGCACGACAGTCGCACTGGAGTTTCTCGGTCCCATCGCGGTGGCGGCGGCCGGATCACGCACGAGGCGCGATGTCGCGGCACTGTTTGCTGCCGTGATCGGCGTGGCGCTCATCGTCGACGTGCACTGGTCTGGGAGCGTGCTCGGCGTCGTGCTGGCCCTCGTGGCCGCCGCGTGTTGGGCGGGCTACATCCTGCTCGGCCGTCGCGTCGCGGTGCGCGGAGCGGGGATCGAGGATCTGACAACGGGTTTCGTTGTCGCGGCGATCGTGACGTCGCCGCTGGCGCTGACCGTCGGACCGGCGGTGAAGGCCGGCGAGAACGTGTGGTGGCTCATCCTGCTCGCGCTGGGGCTCGGAGTGCTGTCGACAGCGGTTCCGTATGCCCTCGATCAGGTCGTCCTACGGTCGGTGGGTCCGGCACGATTCGCCGTGCTGCTCGCACTGCTGCCGGTGACCGCCGCGGTGGTCGGCTTCATCGCGTTACGGCAGGTCCCCGCACTCACAGAGCTGCTCGGAATCCTCGCCGTGGCGGGGGCGATCCTGGTCCAGGCCGGTGGTCGGTCGCGGTGAAGACGGCGACCCCCGAAGAGCACCGCAAAACCCACTCCCACCTGTGTGATCGCGCTCTCATGGTCCGAGCAGATACCCTGTTGAGCGTCGTAGAGTCCACATCCGGTGCCCGAAACCGGATCGCCGACGGCCCGCACATGCCTTCGGGACGTCGAAAAAGATGAAAGAGAGCTCAGTGAGCGCTGTCCCCAACTTCCGCAATGTCGCGATCGTCGCGCACGTCGACCATGGCAAGACCACGCTGGTCGACGCGATGCTCCGCCAGTCCGGAGTGTTCGGTGAGCGTGCCGAGCTCGTCGACCGCGTGATGGACTCCGGAGACCTCGAACGCGAGAAGGGCATCACCATTCTCGCCAAGAACACCGCGGTGCATCGTCGTCAGCCCGACGGCACCGAGGTCGTCATCAACGTCATCGACACCCCCGGTCACGCCGACTTCGGCGGCGAGGTCGAGCGCGGCCTGTCGATGGTCGACGGCGTCGTGCTGCTCGTCGACGCGTCCGAGGGTCCGCTCCCGCAGACACGCTTCGTGCTGCGCAAGGCTCTCAGCGCATCGCTGCCGGTCATCCTGCTGGTCAACAAGACCGACCGTCCCGACGCACGTATCTCCGAGGTCGTCTCCGAGACCCACGACCTGCTGCTCGACCTCGCCTCCGACCTCGACGACGAAGCCGCCGCCGCTGCCGAGCAGGTCCTCGACCTCCCGGTCCTGTACGCGTCGGGCCGCGCAGGCATCGCCAGCACGGTGGAGCCCGCGAACGGCGAGGTCCCCGAGGGCGAGAACCTCGACCCCTTCTTCGACGTCCTGATGGAGCACGTCCCCGCGCCCAAGGGCGACGCGGATGCTCCGCTGCAGGCGCACGTCACCAACCTCGACGCCTCGCCGTTCCTCGGCCGCCTCGGGCTGGTCCGCATCCACAACGGCACGCTCAAGAAGGGCCAGACCGTCTCCTGGATGCGTGAGATCACCAAGGAGGACGGCACGGCGGAGCCCGTCGTCGAGCGCGCCAAGATCACCGAGTTGCTCGCGACCGTCGGCGTCGAGCGCAGTCCCGCGGAGTCGGCCGTCGCAGGCGACATCGTGGCCATCGCCGGCATCCCCGAGATCATGATCGGCGACACCCTCGCCGACGCCGAGAACCCGGTCGCGCTGCCGCGCATCACGGTCGACGAGCCGGCCATCTCGGTCATCATCGGTACCAACACCTCGCCGCTCGCCGGACGGGTGAAGGGCCACAAGCTCACCGCGCGCATGGTCAAGGACCGCCTCGACTCCGAGCTCATCGGTAACGTGTCGCTGCGCGTCGTCGACATCAATCGCCCCGACGCCTGGGAGGTCCAGGGTCGTGGTGAGCTCGCCCTGGCGATCCTCGTCGAGCAGATGCGCCGCGAGGGCTTCGAACTCACCGTCGGCAAGCCGCAGGTGGTCACGCGCAAGGTCGACGGCAAGGTGCACGAGCCGTTCGAGCACCTGACGATCGACGTGCCCGAGGAGTACCTCGGCGCGGTCACTCAGTTGCTGGCCGCGCGTAAGGGTCGGATGGACCAGATGAACAACCACGGATCCGGTTGGGTCCGCATGGAGTTCCGGGTTCCCTCTCGCGGCCTGATCGGCTTCCGCACCGACTTCCTCACCGAGACCCGCGGCACCGGCATCGCCAACGCCGTGTTCGACGGCTACGACGCCTGGGCGGGCGAGATCCGCGCACGCCACACCGGTTCACTGGTCAGTGACCGCGCGGGCAGCGTGACGCCGTTCGCGATGATCCAGCTCGCCGATCGCGGAACGTTCTTCGTCAATCCGGGCGACGACACCTACGAGGGCCACGTCGTCGGCATCAACCCGCGTGCGGAAGACCTCGACATCAACGTCACCCGTGAGAAGAAGCTGACCAATATGCGTCAGTCGTCGGCAGACGTGATGGAGACGCTGGCCAAGCCGATGCACCTCGAGCTCGAGGGCGCGATGGAGTTCTGCGCCGCGGACGAGTGTGTCGAGGCGACCCCTGAGGTCGTGCGGGTGCGTAAGGTGCACCTCGATTCGTCGACGCGTGCCCGTGAGCGTTCGCGGGCCAAGTCGCGTGATCAGGCGGCCGGCTAGTCGACCTCGCGAGTGTTGGGGTGAGTGCTGGGTGAACATCGGGACGTGATGGTGGGGGTGAGTGGGTGACCGGCAGGAGGCCGCCGATGCGGGCGCGAGCGGATGACCGTTCTCGACGGCGTAGGCACCTCCTGTTGGCGGTGCTGAGCGCTGTAGTGGTGGCGACGATGGCCGGGTGTATGTCCGACCCGCCGCCCCCGGTCCGCGAGACCGAGGCGCCACCGCAGACCCCCGCCGAGTACCCGACGGAGAAGACGATCTACGTCGCCACCGACTCGGTCGGCCAGGGATTCAATCCGCACCTGGCCGCCGATCAGAGCCCTGTCACGACGGCGATCGCCTCGATGACGCTGCCGAGTGCGTTCGAACCGGTTCAGACGCCGAACGGCGTCGTCTGGCAGCGCTCCGAAGCTCTGCTCACCTCGGCGGAGGTCACGTCACAGCAGCCGTTCACGGTCACCTACAAGATCCACACCAACGCGCAGTGGTCCGACGGCCTGCCCGTCACCGGCGACGATTTCAGCTACCTGTGGCAACAGATGTCGCGACAGCCCAACGTCGTCGCTCCCGCCGGCTACCGGTTGATCGACTCCGTGGAGTCGAGCAGCGGCGGCAAGGTGGTGACGGTCAAGTTCGCGCGTGCCTACCCGGCGTGGCGCGAGATGTTCACCTGGTTGCTTCCCAGTCACGTGCTGAAGGGCGCGCCCGCCGGATTCCAGACCGGTATGGACAGCGGAAAGCCGGTGTCGGCGGGTCCGTTCTCGGTGTTCTCGATCGACACCACCCGCGACGAGGTGCGCCTGATCCGCAACGACCGTTTCTGGGTGAAACCGTCGATCCTCGACCAGGTGGTGCTGCGCAGGGCGGGCACGGCGTCGCAGATGGTGGAGTCCGTACGTTCGGGCGACTCGTCGCTCGCGACGCTGGCCACCGGGCCTGCGAGTAGCGCAGAACTCGCCGCCGTCCCGGGTATCGCGACGCAGCGCTCGGCGACGTCACGAGCGTTGAGCATCAGCGTCAACGCGCGCACCCCGGTGATGAATTCGGTGGCCGTTCGTCGAGCGATCCTGGGAATGATCGACCCGGCGGTCGTCACCTACGCGGGCGCGGGCGACACGGTCGTCACGCCGTACGCGAACACCGTTCTCGCGCCGTCGGATCCGGGATACTTCGCGGTCGACCGTCAGCGCCCGGGTGCGGAACAGATCGACGAGTTGCTCGCCTCCGCTGGGTACCGGCGTGGGGCGGCAACTCCGACGTCGACGTCGTCCAACGGTTCGTCGGCTCCCTCGAGTGCACCGGCCACCAGCTCTGCATCGCCCTCGTCGGGAGCGCCGTCCTCCTCGACGCCACCCGACCCCGCGTCGACGATGTCGCCGGTACCCGACGGTGTCGCCGGTTTCTCGAAGGACGGGCGCGACCTGGCCGTGCGCGTCGGTGCGATCAGCGGTGACGCGAGGTCGACCGCGGCTGCCGCCAACATCGTCGACCAGCTACGCAACGCCGGTGTCCGTGCCGCAGTGGTCTCGCTGCCCAATAACGAGCTGTACGGGGTAGCCCTGACCGAATCGCGCGTCGACATGGCCGTCGGCTGGACCGGACTCGGCGTGCCGCCTGCCGCTGCACTGGCGTCCCAGGTCGACTGCGATCAGCCCAAGCCGGGTACGGCACCGAGCCTCTCGACGCCGCCGACACCAACCAGCGACGCTCCCGACCAGCAGCAGCAGTCGTCGAATCAGGACGTCTACGCGTCCAATCCCTCGGGGGTCTGCGACAACGTGCTCATCGGTCTCGCGCGCGACGCGATGGCATCCGACGACCCGCTGCCTCAGCTGACCGAGGCAGAGCCCCTGCTCGCAGCGCAGTCGATTTATCTGCCGCTCTATCAGGACAGCATGATGGTGGGTGTGACGCGCAAGGTGACTGACGTTCCGCTGTCCGGACCGATTCAGGTCTCGATCTTCGGCTCGGCGAGCACATGGAACCTCCGGTGAGCGACCAGCGATCCGATCGTCGTATGTTGCTGCTTCACGCGCACCCCGACGACGAGACAATCATGACCGGTGGCACCATCGCGCGGTATCTCGCCGACGGCGTCGACGTGCGCGTGCTCACGTTCACGCTCGGCGAAGAGGGCGAGGTGATCGGTGACGAATGGGCACAGTTGGTCGCCGACGGAGGTGCCGATCAGCTCGGCGGCTATCGGATCCGCGAGCTGACCGACGCGCTGGCCGCGCTCACCCCGGAGGGCGCCGCGCCACTGCGTCCGGAGTTCCTCGGCGGAGCGGGGCATTGGCGCGATTCGGGAATGGCCGGTTCGCCGTCGGCGGAGCACCCGCGTGCGCTCGCCCAAGCGCGCTTCGACGATGTCGTCGCAACTCTCGCGAACGTCATCGCCGACTTCGACCCGCAGGTCCTCGTCACCTACGACATGGCGGGCACCTACGGCCACCCCGACCACAAGATGGTCCACACGGCGTCGATGGCCGCGATACCGCTTGTCGAGGCCCGAACCGGGCGCGAGCTCATCGTCTGGGAGTCGGTGACCGAACACAGCGCGCTGCACCAGGGATTGGCCTCTGCGCGCAGCGTTCCTGACGGATGGCGGATGCCCGAGGCGGGGGAGTTGCCCAGCTACGCCGACGACGAGATCGACGCCGCGATCGACATCAGCGCCGCGTACGACCGCAAGGTCGAGGGCCTGCGTGCTCATGCCACGCAGGTGACCGTCGCGCCGTCGGGAACCGAGTACGCGCTCAGCAACAACATTCTGCAACCGATCATGAGTGACGAACACTTCGTGCTGCGGTCGAGCCGTGAGGGCCTCACGTCGGGACGCCGTGCCACGGATCTCTTCTTCTCAGATTCCTCGGACGACTCGTCTGAAGGCTCTTCTGGCGGAGTGGCGTGATGCGCGTCGCCGATCGTGTGCTCCTCGGATTCCTGATCCTCGATGGATTCATCGTCGGGTTGCTCTCGGTCGGCTTCGTCTACCTGCGCCTCGGCGGAACACCCGTACCGGTCGCTGCGATCGCCGCAGGCCTGCTCAACTGCCTGCTGCTGTGGCTGGCCGCGAAATACACCGACGGCCCGCTGCGGTACGGCCCGCTGGTGGCGTGGCTGATTGTGCTCGCTGTGGCAGGCATGGGCGGCCCGGGAGGCGACGTCATGCTCGCGTTGCAGGGCAGCACCACACTCGCGACGTTGCTACTCGTGATCATCGGACTCGGCGCACCCGTCGCGTTGGTCTGGTCGAGGCGGCTGCCTGAGGCCGAGGCCTGACCCGGTCCCGCGTCGGCCGCTGAGTCTTCTGGGTGGCGTCCGCCGGGGAAGCGGTAAGCGTGATCGTTAGAGTGTTCTGCATGGTGTTGCGCGCGTGGGCGAGTGACCGCCCCGCCCCAGTCGAATCGGTTCGGTCGGCGTTGGCCGCTGTGCGAGCCGACGCGGCGTCGGTGACCGACGCCGAGTGGGCGGCCTTGCTCGGCGCCGATGGCGACGAACTGCTCGAACTGTGCGCAGTCGCCGACACCGCCCGCAGGGACGTCACCGATCCCGACGTCATGACCTTCGTGGTGAACCGAAACTTCGACACCGCGGTGGTCGCGGCCGACGATTCGGCCGTCTCGATCGAGGCGCTCGTCGCGGAGGCCTGGTCGCTCGGAGCCACCGAGATTTGCATGCAGGGTGCTGTACCGGGCGACGATCGCGGCGACGTCTACCTGCGAATCATCGAAAGAATCCACGCCGCATCGCCGGACATGCACCTGCACGCCTTCCGGCCACCCGAGATTCGCGACGGCGCCGAGCGCATGAACCTCGACGTCCCGGAGTTCCTCGAGCTGGCGCGCAACGCGGGGCTCGGGTCCGTCCCGGGCACCGCGGCACAGATCCTCGACGACGAGGTGCGGGCCGCACTGCATCCCGCAGGTGCGCCGCAGCCGGTATCGGAGTGGGTCGAAACGATCCGCGCTGCCCATCGTGCAGGGCTGTTCTCCACCGCGACGCTGCTCTACGGCCACGTCGAGACGCCCGAACAGGTGGTGGCACACCTGCGACTGCTCGCCCGCATCGCCGACGAAACCCGCGGCTTCCACGAGTTGATCGTCATGCCGCTGCTGCCCGAGAACGCACCACCTCACCTCGCCGACGCTGCCACCCACTCGGTCGGCGTGCGTGAGACCCGGGCTGTCCACGCGGTCGCGCGTCTGATGATGCTCGGACACATCGACCACATCCAGGTCGCCTGGACCAAGCTCGATCGCGACGTCGTCCTCGACGTCCTCGCGGGCGGCGCCGACGACATCGGTGGCTTGCTGCTCGACGGCGAGCTCTCACCCGAATCCGGCCAGGAGGCCGGTCGGACGTTGTCCGTCGACGACATCTCGGAGATCGCTCACGAGGTCGGTCGGCTGCCCCGGCAGCGACGTACCGATTACGGCGAACCGCCGCAGGGGCGTCGAATCACGTTGCCGCAGAACGAGAATGCGCGGGCCTGCGGGTGACTGCCGACCTCTCGAGCACGCCTGACCGTCGAACTGTCGCAGAGTTCGACGTCGATGTCGTGATCGTCGGTGCGGGGTTTGCCGGGATCGGGATGGCCACGGGACTCGCCCGACGTGGCCGCGAGTCGTTCGTCGTTCTCGAGCGTGCCGACGCCGTCGGGGGAACGTGGCGCGACAACACCTATCCGGGCATTGCCTGCGACATTCCGGCGCATCTCTACTCGTTCTCGTTCCGTCCGCCTGCCGATTGGTCGTCGGTCTATCCCAGCGGTGCCGAGATCCGCGAGTATCTCGAACGGACTGTCATCGACGAGGGATTCGACGACCGACTCCGTCTCGGTTGCGAACTACTCGACGCCACCTGGAATCCCGCAGCGGCCCGGTGGACGATCATGACGTCGGACGGTGAGATCACCTGCCGCGCATTGGTTCTCGCCGTGGGGCGGCTGTCGGAGCCGCGCATCCCCGACATCGAGGGACTCGACTCGTTCACCGGCGAGGTGGTCCACACCGCCGCCTGGCGCGACGACCTGCCGCTCGACGGTGCGCGCATCGGTCTGGTGGGTACGGGTGCGTCCGCGGTGCAGATCGCCCCGCATCTCGCCGAGAAAGCCGAAGAACTCGTCGTATTCTGCCGGACGCCACCGTATGTCGTGCCGCGCGACGATCGGCAGTACACCGTCGAAGAACGCGCCACCTACCTCGATCCCGCCGTCGCGGACGATGTGCGCGATCAGCTTCTGCGCGACGCCGATGCCGCGTTCCGTCAGCGACTCGCCCTGCACCCGGACATCGACGAGATCCGTTCGCGCGCAAGAACTCATCTGCATTCTCAGATCGGTGATCCCGAACTCCGGTCGATCCTCACCCCCGACTACGAGATCGGATGCAAGCGCATCCTGTTGAGCGACGATTTCTATCCGACACTCGTGCGCGACAACGTGATCCTCGAGCCGAGCGCTCTCGACACAGTGCGCGAATCCAAGGCTCGCGCCGCGAGCGGACGCTGCTACGACCTCGACCTGCTCGTGATGGCAACGGGATTCGAGGCTGCCCGGCCTCCCGTCTCCACACGCATCACCGGCGCCCGCGGCGAACGGCTCGACGCGCATTGGTCCGACGGGATGACGTCGTACGCGTCGACCACCGTTCACGGTTTTCCCAACATGTTCGTGCTCGACGGCCCCAATGCCGCGCTCGGTCACAACTCCGCCATCTACATGATCGAGACCCAACTCGGCTACGTTCTCGGCGCGCTCGATGTGCTCTCCGACGACGGCATCCGTTCATTGGAGGTCACCGCGGACGCTGAAGCCGCCTACACCGCCGAGATCGATGACCGCGCATCGTCGACGGTGTGGTTGACCGGCTGCAACAGCTGGTACGTCGATCCCGACAGCGGGAGATTGACGCTGCTGTGGCCTGGTACGGCCGTCTCGTTCCGAGAGAGAAACGGTACGTTCGATGTAGAGCCGTATGTCGTCGAGACCCGCGAGGGGTGAGCGTGGATGACAACTGACATGACTGCAGGTAAGGCGATGACTGCACGTGAGGCGCTCGACGTGGTGCGCGCGGGCGGCAACGTCGGGCTCGCCGAGGCAACAGCGCTGCTGTCGGCGTCGGGCGACGACCTGGCCGCAGTGGCGGCGGTCGCGTCTGCGATGCGTGACGAAGGGCTCGCCGAGGTGGGTCGGGAACGGCAGATCACCTACTCGCGCAAGGTATTCGTGCCGTTGACGCGGTTGTGCCGCGATCGGTGTCACTACTGCACGTTCGTGACCGTGCCGGGCAAACTGGCCCGGGCGGGCGAGGGAATGTTCCTCGAAATCGACCAGGTGCTGTCGATCGCGCGCCAAGGGGCGGCGCTCGGCTGCAAAGAAGCGCTTTTCACGCTGGGCGACCGGCCAGAGGATCGCTGGCCGCAGGCCGCCGAATGGCTTGCCGCACGCGGATATTCGTCGACGCTCGACTACGTACGCGCAGCAGCGGTTGCTGTCCTCGAAGACACCGGCCTGCTGCCGCATCTCAATCCCGGCGTGATGAGCGCCGAGGAGATGGCGGTGTTGCGTCCCGTGGCGCCGTCGATGGGCATGATGCTCGAGACCACCTCGCGCAGGCTGTTCACCGAGAAGGGGCAACCGCACTACGGCAGCCCCGATAAGGACCCGCTGGTCCGGCTGCAGGTGCTGCGCGATGCGGGGGATCTGCGGATTCCGTTCACCACGGGCATCCTCGTCGGCATCGGCGAGAGTCTGACCGAACGCGCGGAATCGCTACTCGCACTTGCCGATATCGCGCGTGCCGGTCACATCCAAGAGGTGATCGTGCAGAACTTCCGCGCCAAGCCCGACACCGCGATGCGCGGCACTCCCGACGCTGAGATGACGGAGTTCCTCGCGGCCGTGGCGACCGCACGCATCGTGCTCGGATCGCGGATGCGGGTGCAGGCGCCGCCCAACCTGGTGTCGGGGGAGGAGTGCGCGGCGCTGATCGCCTCGGGCATCGACGACTGGGGCGGCGTGTCGCCGCTGACGCCCGACCACGTCAACCCCGAACGCCCGTGGCCGAACCTCACCACGCTCGCCGAGATCACCGCCGAGTCGGGATACGTTCTCGCCGAGCGGATCACGGCCCAGCCGCCCTATGTGCTCGACGCCGAGAAGTGGATCGACGGCGGGTTGATGAAATACGTTGCTGCGGTCTCGAATCCGGTGACCGGTTTGGCCGCCGCCGGCTCCACGGCGTCTCAACTGTCTCTGAATCGTTAATCGGGCGCTGTCGAGGCTTTTAGCTCAGATGCTGAGAGGAAAGCAGACCGAATTGGTTGGCCAGGGATGCAAGCGCGACCCTATTAGGCGAGTTCGTCTTACTGAGGGCATGTTCGATGTGGTGGCCGACCGTTTTCGGGCTGATGCTGAGGGTTTGCGAGATGTTCTGCGTCGTCATGCCTTTCGCCACCAGTGTGACTATCTCGAGCTCGCGTCCGGTCAGTCCGAACGGGAGTGGCTGAGGTGCGGCGATCACCAGCGCAGTAGGTACTGCGGAGTCGTGACGCGGAGTTGCGGGCAGGGCACGCACCAGGTGCCATTTGCCGTTCGCGTCGCACCAGCGGAATTGGCGCTCGCTCCCGGCAATCGGGGCGACTGCAGCTAGGAGATCGGAGTCCAGAGTCTCCGGCTGACAGATGTCATCACGGAGTACTCGGTAGTTACCGGTGCGGTCGATTAACCATGCGGGTTGGCCCGGAGCAAGGAAGTCCGCGACAAGTCCAGGGCGTGTGGTGACCTCGAGAAGCGAGGCGACGCTGAAGCGAAGTCGGTTGATCTCTGCGACGTCGCTGTCACTCGGGCACCGGCGATTGTCCGAGTTCACGTGCAAGGTGCCAGCGTAGAAGCCGTTTGCTGTCACCAGCCTTGCAGATAGCCCCTCGTCGAAGCCGGCACGAGTGAAGATCTCCGTCACCGAGTACGACTGACGGTAGTCGGGGAAGTCTTGCCAGCGGAGGGCGCCGGACCGTGTGCGTTCCATCTGCTTAAACAACGGATCGTTCGCGACAAACCAGCTGTTGAAGTGCGACATTACCTCGGCGGGATAGCAATGATTTGCGAGGGTGGTGTGGCTCCGAGTCAACGGATTCCATAGGCAGATGGCGCTGGCCGATGAGTGAACCTGCTCCTCGAGGGCATGAAGCAGCTCGTCGGCTCGTGTATTGAGACTGTCGGACGAGCCAACAACTTCCTGGTAAACGCTTCCGCTGTGTACATGCATTCGGTACCCCCATCGAGCTGATCCAGCGGTGACCATTGTCGCGGACTGATTTGTCGTGCGCATTACGCATGCGGTGCTCATGTCATCTCTTGGTCGCGACCCGGACATCTGCCGGTAACGAACGGGAGCGAAAGATGGGGCGTTCTCCCGATGCTCCGAATGCCCGCATCTCCGTACGTTCTTTACATCGACGGTATGTCGGTGTCCGCTCCTGGGTGTACAAGGAGCGGATCTCCGTTGGCACGTAAGGACCTCTCCAGTCAGGAGCTTCATTTGATGTCCTCGCAACCTCAGCGCGGTCTCAACCGGGCAGCGCACGCAGCGGTGCTTGTCAGCATCGTTGTCGTGGTCGGCGTGCTGGCGTCCGGATGTGGACGATTGGCCACCAACACGCAAAGCGGGTTGGGGCGGGTCAACTGTCTCGATACGGCAGGCGCGACGGTCAAGATCGGATCGCTCAACTCCCTGACCGGTGGTCTGGCGGCCAGCGAGACCGTGATTCATGATGCGATCACCATGGCGGTCGATGAGATCAATAGCGGGGGAGGGGTTCTCGGTAAACAGCTCCAGCAGATCTCCGAAGACGGCGCGTCGGACCCAACCATCTTCGCGCAGAAGGCGCAGAAGCTCGTCAGTAGTGACTGTGTGGCAGCTGTCTTTGGTGGATACACCTCAGCGAGCAGAAAGGCGATGCTTCCGGTATTCGAGAACACCGGCGGACTCCTCTACTACGGACAGCAGTATGAGGGGCTCGAGGCATCGCCGAACATCTTCTACACCGGTGCGACCACCAATCAGCAGATCATTCCGTCGCTTGATTACTTGAAGTCGCGGGGAGTCAGATCGCTGTATCTGGTCGGGAGCGACTATGTGTTTCCGCGGACGTCGAATGCCATCGTCAAGGACTACGCGCGCGCCAATGGTATAGAGATCAAGGGCGAGGATTACGCGCCACTGGGTACGACGAATTTCGCAACGATAGTCAACAAGGTCCGCGGTTCGGGAGCCGATGCCGTCTTTAACGTAGTCGTTGGGGATTCACTTGTCTCATTCTTTCGTGAATACAATGCCGTCGGTCTGACGCCGGCAAAGATGCCGGTGATGTCGATGTGCGTCGGTGAGGAGGAAGTCAAGAGCATCGGTGCGGCCTCGATCGAGGGGCAGTTCGCGTCATGGAACTACTACCAGTCTCTCGCGACGCCCGCGAATAAGAAGTTCGTTGCAGACTTCAAGGCGAAGTTTGGTGCTGGCCGGGTCACATCGGATCCGATGGAGTCTGCATACACCGCGGTCTACCTGTGGAAAGCGATGGTCGAGAAGGCGCACAGCTTTTCGCCCAAAGCTATCGTCGGGGCCGCAAAGGGCGTCACCATCGATGCCCCGGAGGGCGAGGTTGTCGTCGATGCCGAGAACCATCACGTGACCAAGACCGCGCGCATCGGCAAGGTCGCTTCTGACGGATTGATTCAACAGGTATGGCAATCGCCGGAGCCGATAAAGCCAGATCCATTCCTGACTACCTACAGCTGGGCCAAGGGCGTCGCCCGGTGATCACGAAACTTCTCGCTGTCTTCGCAGTTTCGAACTCTCAAAGGACTCATCCGTGGACACTCTCATAGGACAACTGTTCATCGGCCTCAGCCTCGGCTCGATTCTTCTGCTTGCTGCACTGGGACTCTCGCTGACCTTCGGGCAGATGGGCGTCATCAACATGGCGCACGGCGAGATCATGATGGTGGGTGCGTACGCAGCATTTGTGGTCGGCAAGGCGCTGTCGTCGTCCGGTCTCTCGCTGTTGATTTCGTTGATCGTCGGTGCCGTCGCAGCTGCGTGTGTCGGAGGCATTCTCGAGGTGTTGCTCATCAGTCGCATGTACGACCGGCCGCTCGATACACTTCTGGTGACATTTGGTGTCGGGCTGATTTTGCAGCAACTGGCGCGGCAGATCTTCGGGGCGCCTGCGGTGAGCGTTGCACCGCCCGCATGGTTGACAGGAGATGTGTCGGTACTCGGCGCTGCGGTGCCCAAGGCGCGGTTGTTTATTCTCGTGCTCGCCGTTGTTGCTGTCGCTGCACTGGTTGCTACGCTACAAGCCACCCCAGCTGGCAGGCGAGTGCGCGCGGTGATCGACAATCGGCAACTTGCCCAGACATCCGGAATCTCCTCTCGCACAACAGATCTTGTCACCTTTATGATCGGTTCGGCGCTGGCCGGCGTCGCAGGTGTGGCGCTGACACTCATTGGTCCAGTGAGCTCGACACTGGGGCAGTACTACATCGTCGACGCATTTCTCGTTGTGGTCATCGGCGGGCTCGGGCAGATCAAGGGTGCGGTGATAGCTGCGTTTGGACTCGGACTTCTCAACTCCTTTGTCGAGTTCGGAACGACGGCGTCTGCGGCGAAGGTCATCGTGTTCCTGATCGTCATCGTCTTTCTGCAAATCCGTCCGCAGGGACTTTTCGCTGTCAAGACCAGGAGCCTGGCATGAATCGCATCAACATCGACCGCTTTCGACCATGGATCGTGCTTGGCCTTGGGGCGTTGATCTTGTTCTGCCTCGCCCCACTTGCTTTGTCGGACTACAACCTCGGCTTGCTGGCGAAGTTCTTGTGCTTCGGACTAGTGGCCACCGGTATAGGTCTGGCATGGGGCCGTGGCGGAATGCTCACGCTGGGGCAGGGAGTGTTCTTCGGCCTCGGCGCATACATGATGGCCATGCACCTCAAGTTGGCCGACGCCGCGTTGCAGGGCAGTGAGGTACCAGATTTTCTGCAGTTCGGCGGTGCGACTGACGTCCCGATGTTCTGGGAGCCCTTTCGATCCGGCGTATTCACGGTGCTCGCGATCATCATCGTCCCGACGGTGCTAGCGGTAGCTCTTGGGTTGTTGGTCTTCAAACGACGCGTGAAGGGTGCCTATTTCGCGATTCTGAGCCAAGCGCTTGCGGCGGCATTTGCAGTGTTCCTGGTGGGACAACAGTCGCTGGGCAGCAGCAACGGCATCAACCGATTCAATTCGTTCTTCGGTTACGACCTGGCCGATCCGGTCAATCGGCGCATGCTCTTCTTTCTCATCTCCGGTGCAGTTCTACTTGCCCTGCTCGTAGCTTGGCAGCTCCGTCGCAGCAGGTACGGGAAACTGCTTGTGGCAGTGCGTGATCAGGAGGAGAGGGTTCGTTTCCTGGGGTACGACCCTGCGAATGCGAAAGTCGGGGTGTTTGCACTCGCGGCGCTTCTCGCATCGGTCGGCGGTGCGCTGTTCGTTCCGATCGTCGGGATCATCTCTCCAACCGATGTCGGGGTTGTTCCGTCGATCGCGTTCGTCATCGGTGTGGCCATCGGTGGCCGAGACACCTTACTCGGGCCGGTTCTCGGAGCGGTGGTAGTCGCCCTCGCCCAGACCTACCTCTCGGACAACCTTCCGCAAGCATGGCCATATCTGCAGGGTTTGCTGTTCATCGTCGTCATCGGATTCGTACCGGCAGGACTGGCGGGGCTAGGGCTGCTCGTCAAGCGCCGCAGCGCCGTTGTACGTCCTGACGCGACTTCAGACCTGGCCACCGCAACCACCACGATAACGACCGAACCGACGGCTTCTGAGGAGGTCTCCCGATGATATCGACACCGACAGCAGAACCGAGTCCACGGTCCGGCGGCAACGTCGGAATGGGATCGCAGTATCTCGAGATCCGTGATCTCGTGGTGGATTTCGACGGATTCCGCGCCATCGATGGCGTCGACCTGACGCTGTTCCAAGGGGATCTGAGGTTCTTGATCGGACCCAACGGTGCCGGGAAGACAACCCTGATCGACGCGATCACCGGTCTTGTGCCTGTTACTGGTGCGATTGTGAAATCCGGTACTCAGCTCGCCGGAATGAAGCCACACCGCATCGTGCGTGAGGGTGTGGTACGGACTTTCCAGACCCCGAGTGTGTTCGAAAACCTTTCTGTCCTCGAGAATCTCGACATCGCCGCCGGCGCTAGGCGCGGCGTGTTTGAGCGGCTGAGGGCTCGCACTGCTATCCCGCCGGCGGTCGACGATGCACTGGAGGCAACTGGCCTGACCGCGGTAGCAGATTCGCTTGCAGGCACGTTGGCGCATGGACAGAAGAAGTGGCTAGAGATCGGAATGCTGTTGGTGCAAGAGGCCAATGTCCTCCTCCTTGATGAGCCCGTGGCTGGAATGAACCATGACGAGCGACTTGAGACAGGAGAACTCCTGCGCCGACTGGGTGGATCGCGGACGGTTCTTGTAGTCGAGCATGACATGGAGTTCATGCGGAGCTTTGCCACATCAGTGACCGTTATGGCGGCCGGGCGAGTGTTGTCGGAGGGGTCGGTCTCCGATGTGCAGAAAGATCCGCGTGTTCAGGCGGTCTACCTGGGCACAACGAATGCTTCGGAAGGCTGAGAAATGTTGACCTTGAAGGGCGTTTGCACTGGTTATGGTCGTACAACGATTGTGTCGGATGTCGACCTGACCGTTGCCGAGAATTCGGTGACGGCGGTGCTCGGGCACAACGGTGCTGGGAAGAGCACCCTGATGCGAGCATGCATGGGATTGCTCAAGCTGACATCAGGAACGATCGACTTCAATGGCGAGAACATCAGCACACTCCGCCCACATCTGCGGGTGCGGCGTGGAATTGCTTACGTCCCGCAGGGGCAGGTGGGCTTCGCGCAGTTGTCGACCGCGGACAATCTTGCGGTGGTCGCAGAAAGCCGGAAGAAGGGCTCGCGGACCATCGACGATGTCGTCGATCTCTTCCCAGCGCTATCGACGATCATGGATCGCCGGGCTGGCTTGCTCTCCGGCGGTCAGCGCCAACAACTGGCCATCGCCCGAGCCCTGCTCACCGACCCGAAGCTCCTGATCCTGGACGAACCGACCGAGGGCATCCAGCCCAACGTTGTCGCCGAGATCGAATTGGCGATTGCCCAGCTCACGCAGAGCAATTCACTTGCTGCATTGCTTGTCGAGCAACATGTCGGTTTCGCGCTGGCATCTGCGGAGCGCTATTACGTGCTGCAATCGGGACGAGTTGTCTCGTCAGGCGAAGGCGGTACTGCGGACGTATCCGCAGTCCGCGAAGCGATGGCCATTTGATGAGGAGGCAGTGGAACAACTATGCATCTCACACCCAAGGATGAGGACCGTCTGCTGTTGTTTCTCGCAGCGGAATTGGCACGTAAGCGGCGCGCACGTGGATGGGCATTGTCATACCCGGAGGCGCGTGCTTTGATCGCCGACGAGGTGGTCGAGGCCGCCCGAGGAGGCGCATCTGTCGCTCAGGCTGCCGCGCTCGGCGCCTCGTTGCTTACCGACGATGACGTACTGCCGGGTGTGGCTGAACTGATCGGGTCGGTACAGGTCGAGGGGTTCTTCGACGACGGTCAGAAGTTGGTGACGGTGCACGATCCGATCAGGCCGGGGGTCAGAGCTCGTGGTGGACAGTTGTCGGGGGATGAGCACAGTCCGGGCGAAGTCCTGCCCGCTAACGGTGAGATCACCATCAACGCTGGGCGTCAGACCTGCACGCTCATCGTGACAAATACCGGCGATCGCCCGATACAGGTTGGCTCGCATTTCCACTTCTTCGAGGCAAACAGAGCACTCCGCTTTGATCGGCGCGCGGCCTTTGGGATGCGTCTCGATGTCGCGTCGGGAACCGCCGTCCGGTTCGAACCGGGAGCCGATCACGAGGTCGCCCTGGTCACGTACGGGGGCTCACGCATGATCACCGGACTCAACGGCATGACCAACGGTGACACCACAGGATCGTTGCCGATGGGAACTCTTGAGCGACTGCTGGATACGGGATTCCTGGACCGTGGAAGGGCAAACTGATGGCGCAGCGTCTATCGCGTAAGCACTACGCCGAACTCTTCGGGCCGACGACTGGCGATCGCGTTCGGTTGGCTGACACCGAGTTGTTGGCGCGCGTCGACTCAGATGCAACCGTCTACGGCGATGAGTCGGTCTTCGGGGGCGGGAAGACTATGCGCGAGGGTATGGCTGTCAACAACGCAATGACGAATGCTGAGGGTGCTCTCGACTTCGTGATTACCAACGTCCTGATCATCGACGCGGTGCTGGGAATTCGCAAAGCGGATATCGGCATCAAGGATGGTCGAATTGCTGGGATCGGGAAGTCAGGCAATCCGGCGACGATGGACGGAGTTCACCCAAATCTGATCATCGGCGCTGGCACCGATATCCGTGCCGGTGAGGGGATGATCGCGACAGCCGGTGCAATCGACGTGCACGTGCATTTCGACAGTGCGGGATTAGTCGAGGAAGCCATTTCCAGCGGTGTCACCACCATGATAGGCGGTGGCTTGGGTCCAGTCACGGTCGGCATCACCACATCTGGACCGACAAACCTCGCACGGATGCTGCGAGCGGCCGAGGCATTCCCGATGAACTTCGGGTTTATCGCGAACGGTAGTGCGGCATCGACCGCTCCGTTGATCGAACAAGGATTGGCGGGGGCCATCGGATACAAGATTCATGAAGACTGGGGTGCCACCCCCGCCTCGATTCACGCGTCGCTCGATGCCGGCGACGAACTCGACCTACAGGTTCAGATTCACAGCGACACGTTGAACGAGTCGGGGTTTTACGAGGACACGATGCGCGCGATTGGCGGCCGCGTGATTCACACCTACCATGCAGAGGGTGCTGGGGGAGGCCATGCGCCGGATGTGATGAGAGTTGTCGGCGAGGCCAATTGTCTTCCCTCGTCGACAAATCCGACTAACCCGTACACTCTCAACACTTTTGATGAGCACCTCGACATGGTGATGGTGTGCCATCACCTGAATCCTCGAATCCCTGAAGATGTTGCATTCGCCGAGTCGCGCATTCGCCGCGAGACCATCGCGGCCGAAGACGTACTGCACGATCTCGGTGCCATTTCGGCGATGGGATCAGACTCCCAGGGTATGGGCCGAATCGGTGAGACGATCGCTAGGACCTGGCAATTGGCATCCCATATGCGTATGACCAGAGGTCCGTTGGACGACGATGCCGGGACAGGCGCTGATAACCAGCGCATTCTGCGCTACGTCGCGAAACTCACGATTAATCCAGCAAAGATGTTCGGCATCGACCACGAGGTGGGTTCGCTGGAACCAGGGAAGCTCGCCGACATCGTGCTGTGGGACCCGAAGTTTTTCGGCATCCGACCAGAAGTGGTCTTCAAGGGTGGATTCCCCACATGGTCGGTCATGGGCGAGTCGAACGCCTCGCTCATGACTTGCGAACCGCTGAAGTACCGCCCACAGTGGGCCGCCTATGGGAAGGCTCCGGTGGACGTGTCGGTGAACTTCGTCGGAGCGGCAGCAGCTGAATCCGGGCTGGCTGGATCGCTGGGGCTCGACAAGCGGCTTGTCGTCTGCCGCGGGTCGCGGTCGTTGTCGAAGGCGGATTTCGTGCATAACTCGTATCTGCCCGATATCACCATCGAACCGGATACCTACCGGGTGATGGTCGACGGTGAGCCCTGTGTCAGTACCCCGATGTCCAGCGTTCCGTTGGGCCGACGCTACTCGATCAAGTGAAGGATGTTGCATGACTACGGATCCCGTTCGTATCGGTATCGGCGGCCCCGTCGGCTCCGGGAAGACGAAACTTGTGGAGTCGTTGGTGCCGGTCCTTGCCGAGCGAGGTATCGATCTCGCAGTGATCACCAACGACCTGGTGACCGATGAGGACGCTCAGCGGGTGCGGCGTAGCGGCGTTATCGATCCAGCCAGGGTTATTGCGGTGGAGACCGGTGCATGCCCGCATACCGCAATTCGGGAGGACCCTTCGGTAAATCTGTCGGCAGTCGACCGACTTGCCTCGGCGTTCACAGGGCTTCAGGCCATTCTGATCGAGTCGGGAGGCGATAACCTTGCAGCGACCTTCTCGAGTGACCTGGTGGACTTCTGGGTCTTCGTCATCGATACCGCTGCAGGTGACGACATCCCACGGAAGCAAGGGATCGGGCTGCTGCAGGCAGATCTGTTGATCGTCAACAAGATTGACCTTGCTCCCCACGTCGGTGCCGATCTCCAACAGATGCGGCGCGACTGCGCGATCGCCCGGCCTCGCAAACCGACCCTCTTCACTGATCTGCGCCGGCAGGTCGGGTTGACAGAGGTCGCCGATCAGATCGTCAGCGGAGCGATGATCCCCACAACGTCGCGGGCATGAGCGCACGCGGTGTACTTGATGTCGAGGTACGGCCGGATACGCGAGGAAAGACTCGGGTTCATCGGCTCATGCAGTCCTTCCCGCAACGCGTCACAGCGCCGATGTACCCCGACGACGATCCCCACATTGCCTACCTGTGTGTGCAGAACCCGTCGAGCGGAATCTTCCCCGACGATGACTTGGTCACATCCGTGACAGTCAACGAGGGTGGGCACCTGACCATGACCTCACAGGGTGCGACCCAAGTATTCGCCGGTGATTCTGGACCGTGTGCGCGCCACAGCCAGACACTGACGGTACGGTCCAAGGCGACGCTCGAATACCTTCCGCGAGAAATCATTCCGCAATCTGCGTCCCGACTGGATCAACGAACCACGATCGACGTGGCCACCGGAGGCGTCTACGTGGGTTGGGAGATGGTGGCGGCGGGGCGGATCGCTCACGGTGAACGGTTTGCGTACCGAGATCTCGGTTTGCGGACATCGGTTGCCGTCGACCGAGAAGTGCTCGTACGTGAGTGCGTTCGCCTTTCCGGGCGGCGTCGTGCGTCGCGACTCGTTGGTGTGGACTACTTTGCGACGTTGCTGATCGTGTGTCCCGGTCGCGACCACGTGCCACTGCGTGCGGTCTTGACGGACGTGACAGATGCGTGGGTCGATGTCACTGCCGGCGTCAGTGAACTGCCGTCTTCCTGCGGTGTGATTGTCCGGCTCATAGCTGGGGCCGCCCCGCCTCTACAGCGCGGGCTGGCCGAACTGCTCGGCGCCTATCGCGCAGCCTTGTTCGGTATGGCTGCGCCGTCCTCGCGGTTGGTGCGTTGACGGCGCAATCGTTCATTTACACCCGATTGCCAGGAGAGATTATGAAGACAAATTGCGGGTCGACAACAACGGGTCCTCTCGAGGTCACGGAGCTGCTCGGTGACGTACACGACGCCCGTCTCGAAGGTCGTGAGATCGTCTACGTCGAGGTGGAGTGGGGGGACGCGCGAAAGCACCGTCAAGTGCTCATCGCCGAGGACGGCACCGAAATGCAGGTGCGGTTGGCGCGGGGGTCATATCTGGCTGACGGTCTCGTCGTCGCCGATGATGGTCAGCGCGTTATAGCAGTCCGGCGTCCGGCCCAGGCAGCAGTGCGCGTGGACTTTGCGGCGAACGCGGGTCCCGATGGCGCCCGACGCCTGCTTCTGTTGGGCTACCTGCTGGGAAACCAGCATGCGCCGCTGGACGTGACCGCTAGTCGTCTTGCGACACCGCTGATGACCAGCGCCGCCGCCGCCAACGAAGTGCTTGCCTCGCTCCACATTGAGGGCGAAGTCACCGACGTCGTGCTGGCTGCACATGGGTGGACGAACACGTCGTCGGACCACCACGGTGCTCACTCACACGGCCACAGTGATCATTCGCATGGGTGAGTCGCTGCGTGCCGAAGCGATGTGGCTGACGTTGCAGGACAGTGCTTTTCCTGCTGGTCGGATGGTTCATAGTAACGGCATCGAAAGCTGGCTACGGGCGCATCCTGACGTCCCACCAGCAATGGTCGTTGATCTCGTCATCGATTTGGTTGTCGAGTCCGTCGCAACGTTGGACGCAGTGATTCTCGCGCACGCATGGGCCGCCGAAGGGTATCCGGAGCTGTTTGATCTGGACCGACTCCTGCTGAGCTACAAGACTTCCGAGCAGGGCCGGTGCGCGTCAGTTGACCCGGGTCGGCGCTTTGCTGAGACGGTGCAGCGGGTCGGTGTGATGCCGGCAGAGAACAAGTATCTGAACGCTGTCATTGCCGAGGAGGTACCGGGCAACCTGGCAGTGGTCGAGGGCATCGTGAGTCGCGCGATAGGAATTGATCAGCCGTTAGCGGTGCTCGGTGCGCTGAGATCGTCCATGGCGTCGGCGCTGAGTGCCTGCGTTCGGCTCGGTCGACTGGGTGCGATGGCGGCTAATCGAGCCCTGGTAGGTGCGGCGCCTCATGCGACGAGCAAGGTCAACGCAGTGCTTGCAGTGCGGCTGGAGGACCTGCGGTCAAATGCGATCGAGATCGACACGTGGGCGATACGCCACGACCGGTACACCCCAAGGCTTTTCGCGAGCTGACGATGCATAAGAAGACCCGCATCGCGGGCTATGTCGAAATCGAGAGCACTGACGAGTTGCGACGCGGGCTGCTCAACGCTCGGAACGTCAGCTGTCGAGTGACCGCAGCGCGCGGTAACCGCCGACGACGTCGGTGGCGCGGTGTAAACCCAACTGCTGCAACGATGCCGCGGCCAAGCTCGACGTGTAGCCCTCCGAGCACAGGATGATCCACCGCACGTCGTGATCGACTGCCTCGTCGATCCGGGCGTCGCTGGCGGGATCGCAGCGCCACTCCAGGACATTGCGCTCGATGACGAGGGCGTCGGGATGCTCTCCTTCGGCGGCGCGCTGCGCGGCCGGCCGGATGTCGACGAGGACCGCACCGCTCTCGAGTTCGGCGGGCAGATCCGCGGCGTCGACTCGCTGGAGGCTTTCGCGGGCGTTCAGCAGGAGGTCATTGATCGTCATCGGCACATCGCAAGGTTATCGGGGTCATTCGGGTTCGTCGGTGAGTTCTGTGCGCGTGCGTCGCAACCGGCTCGCGTCGGTGACCTCGTAGAACGACATCGCCGTCAGCGGTGGCGAATAGGCGTGCACGCTGAGCGTGGGGCCGGGCTCGTTCACCGAGCCGAGGCGGTGCGAGGTTGCGTGCGCCTGGTTGAGGCCGCGCAGTGGAGGTGCGCTGGCGTGATGCTGCACGTCGTGGACCCAACCGAGGGGAAACGACGCCTGGTCGCCCGCTGACAGGATGCGCAGTGCGAGGTCGTTGCCGGTCCAGCGGTACTCGCGCAGCGCGCCGGAGAGCACGGTCAGTGCGCCGAGCGAGCCGGCATGGTCGTGCAGGTCCGTCGACCTGTCGGGTGTCCAGCTGATCAGCCAGAGGTCGAGGTCGTCGTCGGATTCGAGGCGGGTCGACCAGCGTTCGACGGGGTCCCAGCTCGGGGGCAGGAGGTGGTTGTATCGACCGTCGAGAACGTCCGCGACGCCCTGATCTGTGATGCGCAGGAGGTCGGCGGGTCGAAGTCTGGTGGGAAGGGTGGCACTCGTCGGTCGTGTCGCGGCACGGTGCACGGGATCGAGGGTCGAGGTCATGAGCACTCCGGACGAAGGTGGAGAGGGGTCGGGGATCGGCGGGTGATCAGCGGCGTCGACAGTGCGCGATCGCCAATCCCACACTGATCTGCTGGGCCCCGTTCCGGGCGATGATCAGACTCACCAGAACAGGATGCTCCCGACCTCTGCGCCGCGGGAGGGTTGGCGTCACGCTGAACGCAAACCGACCATCGGAGTTCGCGGAGGGAAGGAAACGTCGAAACTGTGATCTTCGTCGTGCCGAGTTGCCCTGACCGGGACAGATGTGAGCGATAGCACGGGGCGATGTGGGCCCGGGCTGGGCCAGGCAGATAAGGTTGACGATGCGTGTGTGCTCCGCGCCTGCTTCGGGGGAGGTCGACGGTGTGCGCATGCGACGCGATCAGCCCTCGCGTCAAGGTCTGCCGCCGCGTGAGCACACGCGGGCGCGAGCGGACACATGAACGTTATGCGGAGAAGGAGAGAGTGGTGACGTACATCATCGCGGAGCCCTGTGTGGACGTGATGGACAAGGCCTGCGTCGAGGAGTGCCCTGTCGATTGCATCTACGAGGGTGGCCGCAGTCTGTACATCCAGCCGGATGAGTGCGTTGACTGCGGTGCCTGCGAACCGGTGTGTCCCGTGGAAGCGATCTTCTACGAGGACGACGTTCCCGACGAGTGGGAGCCCTACGTCAGCGCGAACGCCGACTTCTTCGACGACCTCGGCTCGCCGGGTGGTGCGAGCAAGGTGGGCAAGACCGACTACGACCCGCCGTTCATCAAGGAACTCCCCCCGATGAACGAGGGCGAGGACTGACTTGCGAACGGCCCGCCGGGCACGTGTGAGTGAGGCGCTACCCGATTTTCCCTGGGATTCGCTCGCCGAGGCCAAGGCGACCGCTGCTGCTCACGAGGACGGCATCGTCGACCTCTCAGTCGGTACGCCCGTCGATCCCGTCGACACGCTGATCCGCGAGGCGTTGGCGTCGGCGTCGGATTTCCCCGGCTATCCGACAACCGTCGGCACACCTGAGCTGCGCAAGGCCGCCGTCGACGCGTTGGCGCGCCGGTACGGCGCAACAGGACTCGACGAATCGTCGATTCTCCCGGTCATCGGAACCAAAGAGGCCATCGCCGGGCTGACCTCCGCGCTCGGTATCGGCGTTGGCGACAACGTCGTGATCCCCGAGGTCGCCTACCCCACGTACGAAGTGAGTGCGCTGCTCGCGGGCGCGTCGGTGACACGAGCAGATTCGACGCTGCAGCTCGGCCCGGTCATGGGCAGTTCGGCACCCGCGCTCATGTTCATCAATTCACCGTCGAATCCGACGGGCCGCGTGCTGGGCGTCGACCACCTGCGCAAGGTGGTTGCGTGGTGCCGCGAGCACGACACGATCCTCGCGTCCGACGAGTGCTACCTCGGATTGTCCTGGGACACCGAGGCCGTCTCGATCCTCGACCCCCGGGTCAGCGACGGCGACCATACCGGGCTGCTCGCGATCCACTCCCTGTCGAAGATCTCCAACCTGGCGTCGTATCGCGCGGGCTTCTTCGCTGGCGACCGCGACCTGATCGCCGAACTCCTTGCCGTGCGCAAACACTCGGGCATGATCGTGCCGTTCCCGATCCAGGCCGCCATGACCGCTGCGCTCTCCGACGACACGCACGTCGAGGCACAGCGCGCCCGCTACCAGTTGCGCCGCTCGCGCCTACTGCCCGCGGTGCGCGAGGCAGGTTTCCGCGTCGACGATTCGGAGGCCGGGCTCTACCTCTGGGCCACCCGCGACGAGGGCTGCCGCGACACCGTTGCGTGGCTTGCCGAGCGCGGCATCCTGGCGGCCCCCGGCGACTTCTACGGACCGCTCGGGGTCAACCACGTGCGCTTCGCCCTCACCGCCACCGACGAGCGCATCGACGCCGCCGTGGCGCGACTCACCGCCTGAAAGTCCGCTCGACCCGCGCCGGCTGGGCGCCTTGTCCGCCGACTCCCGCGGTAAATGTGTGTCGAACGTAAGGATGTGAGTGCTGCAGCACCCACATCCTTCGATTCGACACACAACCCGGCCCGACGATCCGCTGGATCGAGCCGCCTCACCCGCTGATTGAGCCGGCCCCGCCCGCTGATTGAGCCGGCCTCACCCGCTGATTGAGCCGGCCGCGAGCGAAGCGAGCTGCCGAGTCGAAATCACACGCCACCACGAAGGCGTCCGCAATGCCGACTCGGCAGCCCCGGGTCAGTTGTTCTTGTGCAGCGCCTCGTTGAGCGCGATGCCGTCGCCCTTCCACGGCACCACCTCGACGGCGCCGGTGAGACTGTTGCGACGGAACAGCAGATTCGACTGCCCGGAGAGCTCACGCGCCTTGATCGACGCGCCGTCGGGACCCGTCACCTTGGTGCCTGCGGTCACGTACAGCCCTGCCTCGACGACGCAGTCGTCGCCGAGGGCAATGCCGCAACCGGAGTTCGCGCCGAGCAGGCAGCGCTTGCCCAGCGAGATGATCTCTTTGCCGCCGCCCGACAGCGTGCCCATCGTCGACGCTCCGCCACCGATGTCCGAACCGTCGCCGACGACGACGCCCGCGGAGATACGCCCCTCGACCATCGACGAGCCGAGCGTTCCCGCGTTGTAGTTCACGAATCCCTCGTGCATCACGGTGGTGCCGGGGGCGAGGTGTGCACCGAGACGCACGCGGTCGGCGTCGCCGATCCGGACTCCGCCCGGTGCGACGTAGTCGACCATCCGGGGGAACTTGTCGATGCTCAGTACGGTCACGTGTCCGCGCGCGCGAAGGCGTCGTCGAACCTTCTCGAATCCCTCCACCGGGCACGGGCCGAAGTTGGTCCAGACGACGTTGGACAGCAGGCCGAAGATGCCCTCGAGATTCGCCTCGTGTGGCTCGATGAGTCGATGCGACAGCAGGTGCAGGCGCAGGTAGACGTCATAGGCATCCGACGGGGCGACCGACAGATCAGCGATGGAGGTGCGGACGGCGACGATCTTGACGCCGCGTGCCTCGTCGAGGCCGACCAGATCGTTCAGGTCGGCGGGAATGTCGTCGCCCTCGAGGATCTTGGTATCGGCCAGATCCGGCGTTGCGAGTTCGGGGTCCGGATACCAGACGTCGAGGACAACGCCGGGATCGGCGGACCCCCCGTTGGTCACGGTTGCGATGCCTGTTGCGAAAGCGCCATTCGTCGTCACGGGCAGGAGTTTACCGGCGACCTCCGCACGGGCTGGGCCAGGTCGCCCGCATCGACCGGAATCAGTGCTGGTGATACATGTGGTCGTACTCGACGCGGTCGTGCTCGGTGTTCACCGGGAAGAACGCGCTGTGATACATCTGTCGGCTCAGCGCGATCAGCACAGCCGCGCCACCCGCGAATGCTGCCACCATCACCACCGCCCAGACGATGCCGGCAGTGGTTTCACCCGTCGCCAACATGGTCAGCGAGATTGCCAGCGACAAAAAGCCCGCCAGCACGAGAACGAAGGCGACAACACCCATCGGATGATTGCCGTGTGACACGTGAGATCTGTGGAAGGCCGTCATGGCGCCATCTCCTCGATTCGACGACGCACCCAGCCTAGTGTTATCCAGGTCACAGTCCGGTGGTTGATTAGGGCAAGATCCGACGGTCAACCGCAGAAAGCGCAGCGAGGTCGACGCCCCGCCCAACCCGGGACCCCGACCTCGCGTGCGTGCGGCAGGCTAGGCGACCTGGTGGCGGTAGACCTCCAGGTAGTGCTGCTCCTCTTTCGACGTCGCATCGGGCAACAGCGCGCTGTGCTGGAGACGTCGTGTCATCGCCGAGACGATGCCGATCCCGATCGCCATTCCGATCACCGCCACGATCGCGGCGACGAGAGCGGCAGTGCCACTCCCGAACGCGAGCGCTGTCAGGGCGAGCGGTGCGGCGCCGAAGCCGATCAGGAAGATCGCGAACCCGACGATGGCGGCAGGGTGCTGCGGGTTGTCGGTGTGCGTGCGGCGGATGGACATCGGACATCATCTCCTCGACGAGTGGTCTACGTGTCCAATGTTCGACCTCGGTTGGCTTGGGGGAGAGGGTCTTTCGTCCCAAGCTGACAGGGCCTTGTGTCCAGTGGGAAGACAGCGTGTCCAGCGGGCTGACACCGTCGCTCGCCGTGGGCGACACTGGACGAATGACGTCATCGGCCGAGCGAGTCGCAGCAGTGCACGCGTGGCGAAGTGCCGTCGACGTCGGCGAAGCGACGGTTCTGCCCGACGGCTGCATGGATGTCATCTGGACCGGTGATGGCCTGTTGTTCGCGGGCCCGGACACTCGTCCGAATGTCTTTGTCGCACATCAACCGCATGAGATGGTCGGGCTCCGGTTCTTTCCCGGACACGCGCAGGGTCTGCTCGGGGTACCGGCCGTCGAACTTCGTGATCAGCGGGTCGACGCCGACACCCTCTGGCAGCGACCACGCGTCGAGCGCTGGTGTGAGCTGTTGGAAGCCTCCGACGACAAGGTCGCCACGCTGACCGAGTTGTGCACCGCTGATCGGCACACGGCCCCGCCGCCCTGGTCACGGCACCTCGTCGACCTGCTGCGTCGTCGTGTCGCGGTCGCCGAGTGTGCAGCGGAACTGTCCGTCACCGAACGGACGCTGCATCGAATGTCGTTGCAGTACTTCGGGTATGGGGCCAAGACGCTGGGCAGGATTCTCCGGATGCGGCACGCGATGAGTGTGCTCGGTGATGAGGATCTGTCGGCGGTGGCGCATCGCACCGGATACGCCGACTACGCCCATATGTTTCGCGAGTTCGTCGCGCTGGCCGGTGCGTCTCCGACAGCGTTCGTGCCACCGGTGGCCGACGCGGCTCAGCTCAGGGCGCAGTAGAGATCCACCGGGTTGTCGTCGGGGTCGAGGATGACCGCGTAACGCTGTCCCCAGACCGCGTCGAACGGGGTGAGTAGCGACCGGTAGCCGAGGTCGACGAGGCGACTGTGCTCGGCGTCGACCGCTGCGGGCGAAGAACATTCGAACGCGAGAGCTGCGCGGTGGCCTCCCTCCGGCACGTACCAGTCGGGCATGAATGACAGCACGACGGCGCGCGTGTCGAACATGATCTGCATACCTGCGACGGTGGCTTGCGCGTGCGGGGCGTTCGCGGCGTCGGGGTCGAACTCGAGGCCGAGTTGCGAGTAGAACTCGACCGTCGCCGCCATGTCGGCGACGACGAACGAGATGGCGTTGAGAACCGGTCGTGGCGTGATGTCTTCGCTCATGGCCGCGACACTATGCGACAGCCGCCGGCCACACATGAACCTTTCGGACAGAGTGTGGGCCTCAGGGTTGCAGCAGGGTCTTGATCGCCCGTCGCTCGTCCATCGCGGCGTAGCCCTCGGCCACGCCGCTCAGTGGCAGCGTGAGGTCAAAGACCTTGCCCGGGTTGATGTCTCGATTCATGATGCGCGTGATGAGATCCGGAAGGAACTGACGGACGGGCGCCGGGCCGCCGTGGAGGTGGACGAGTTTGTAGAAGAGCTGGTCGCCGGGAATCTCCACCCCATGCGCCACCCCGACGAAGCCGACGTGTCCGCCCGGGCGCGTCGAATCGATGGCCTGCGTCATCGATTGCTGCGTGCCGACTGCCTCGATCACCGAGTGCGCGCCGAGTCCGTTCGTCAGTTCCTTCACCGCCGCGACGCCCTCGTCGCCGCGTTCGGCCACGATATCGGTGGCCCCGAACTCCAGAGCGAGCTTCTGGCGCTGCTCATGCCTGCTCATCGCGATGATCCGCTCGGCGCCGAGTTGCGCCGAAGCGAGCACGGCCAACAGTCCGACGGCGCCGTCGCCGACCACGACGACGGTCTTGCCCGGCCCGACCTGAGCTGCGGTGGCACCGAACCAGCCGGTCCCGAGGACGTCCGACGCTGCGAGGAGGTCGGGCACGATCTCGTCGTCGGGAACCTCGGGTGTCGCGACCAGCGTGCCGTCGGCGAGCGGGACGCGGAGGTACTCGGCCTGCGCACCACGCACCGGTGCACGATGCACGCAGCCGGTCTGATATCCGGCACGGCAGATGTCGCAGGTGTTGTCGGAAGCGAAGAACGAGCCGATCACGAACTGCCCTGGCCGCACGTTTGTCACCGCCGACCCGACCTCCTCCACGACGCCGACGTACTCGTGTCCCATCGGGACCGGACGCGTGATCTCGTTGATGCCGCGATAAGTCCACAGATCCGACCCGCACACGCACGTCGCCGACAGGCGGATGATCGCGTCGGTCGGCTCGACGATCGCGGGCCGGTCGAGCTCCTCGAAGCGCACGTCGAACGGCGCGTGGATGACGGTTCCCAACATGCGGTCCACCATGCCACCGGTGCTCGGTGCCTGCTACCGAACGGGTTGCGAGCCGGAATGCGAAAGTCGGGTGGCGGCCGCACGCGCGATAAGTTGGAGAGGTGAGCACCACCGAGAACGCCGTCGCCGACCTCGACCTGCATGCCGATCCCGTCGAGCTGACCGCAGCGCTCGTCGACATCGAGAGCGAGTCGCACAACGAATCGGCCATCGCCGACGGCGTCGAGAAGGCTCTCCGCGAGCAGACGGTCGGGTTCGAGGTGCTCCGACACGGCAATCGCGTTCTCGCGCGCACGAATCGCGGTAAGCCGAGCCGGGTCATCCTCGCGGGCCACCTCGACACGGTGCCCGTCGCGGGCAACCTGCCCAGTCGACGCACCGTCGACGATGCCGAGGGCGACGTACTGCACGGCTGCGGAACCGTCGACATGAAATCGGGCGACGCCGTCTTCCTCCACCTCGCCGCAACTCTCGACGATCCGTCGCACGATCTCACGCTCATCTTCTACGACTGCGAAGAGATCGCAGCCGAGTACAACGGGCTCGGATTTCTCGAACGCGAACTGCCCGAATGGCTTTCGGGTGACGTAGCGATCCTCGGTGAACCCACTGCCGGGCAGATCGAAGCCGGCTGCCAGGGCACCCTGCGTGTTCGGCTCACCGCCTCGGGCACCCGTGCCCACTCTGCGCGATCGTGGATGGGCGACAACGCAATTCACAAACTGGCCGGAGTGCTCACCACGCTCGCGAACTATCAGCCGCGCTACGTCAACATCGACGGCTGCGAGTATCGCGAGGGGCTCTCGGCCGTCGGCATCGACGGGGGAGTGGCGGGCAACGTGATCCCCGACAGCGCCTCGGTGACCATCAACTTCCGATTCGCGCCTGACCGCAGCGTCGACGACGCACTCGACCACGTCCGCGATGTGTTCGCCGAAGATCTCGACACCGAGATGATCACACTCGAACTGACCGATGCCGCGCCCGGCGCGCTGCCAGGACTCAGCCATCCCGCCGCAGCCGCGCTGGTTGACGCCGCTCACGGGCGGTTCCGTGCGAAGTACGGCTGGACCGACGTGTCGCGGTTCTCGGCACTCGGAATCCCGGCCGTCAACCTCGGCCCGGGTGATCCCAACCTCGCGCACCGCGTCGACGAGCGCGTGCCCGTGGCCCAGATCGCCGAGGTCAGCGACCTCCTCAGGGCGTATCTGTCCTGACCGTGTCTGCCGTGAAGGCCCCGGAGTCGAGTGCGGCGAGTGTTGCGTCGACCGCCATTCGCGCATCGTGCTCGGTCGGCGTGCGGACGCCCGTGAGCATCAGGTAGTACAGCGGCGCCGACACGGATCGGATCACCGCAGACGTGTCGGTGTCGTCGGGGATGTCGCCCCGAACTATCGCGTCTTCGACGCAGCTCACCCATTCCCTCACCCGCGTGCGGTAGAACTCGGCGAGCGCCTCGCGCGTGCGGTCGTCACCGGTGGCCGCCGCGATGAGCGCGCCGAACAGCGGGCCCTGCCTCCGATCGCGCAGCGTGTCGACGACGAGCCGTGCGTTTGCCAGTAGGTCGTCGGCGAGATTGCCTGTGCGCGTTGCAGATACGGACTGTGTCGCCATCTCTCCCAGTAGATCGGCCACCAACGCCTCGGGCGTACCCCAACGTCGGTAGACCGTTGTCTTGCCGACACCAGCCGCAGCGGCGATCGCGCTGAGGTCTATACCCGCGAAGCCCGCGTCGATGAGTGCGTCCTCCGTCGCGGTGAGCACCGCGGCCCGGACCGCCGCTGTGCGACCGCCCGGCCGCGGTGGTGCTGTGCGACCTTCCGGACGCGGTGTCGTGGTGTCGACCATTCGTAGAGCGTACTCACCGGCGCCCCTTAACGGAACAGGGGTTCCGTTAAGGGGCGGCATGTGCTACTTTCTTAACGGGAAAATGGTTCCGTTAAGGAGGAAACATGGAATATCGCACCGTGGGGAATTCCGGGCTCGTCGTCTCTGAGGTCGGGTTCGGGGCTGCGACGTTCGGCGGGGTCGGCGACTTCTTCGGCGCGTGGGGAAGTGTCGGCGTCGACGAGGCGCGAGCGATGGTCGACGCGTGCCTCGACGTGGGCGTGACACTGTTCGACACCGCAGACGTCTACTCGGACGGGGCGTCGGAAGAGATCCTCGGCGCAGCGTTGAAGGGGCGACGCGACGATGTGATCGTGTCGACCAAGGCCGCACTTCCGACCGGCGCGCGGGCGACCGATGCCGGAACGTCGCGATCACGCCTTATCAGCGCGGTCGACGCAGCACTTCGACGCCTCGACACCGATCGCATCGACCTCTTCCAACTCCATGCCTTCGACGCCCGCACTCCGATCGAGGAGACGGTCGACGCCCTCGACGACCTCGTGCGTGCGGGCAAGATCCGGTATCTGGGAGTGTCGAATTTCAGTGGGTGGCAATTGATGTCGTCACTCGCGGTTGCGGAGCGGCGTGCGCGTGCCCGCTACGTCGCACACCAGGTCTACTACTCACTCATCGGTCGTGATTACGAGTGGGAGCTGATGCCGCTCGGAGTGGCTCAGGGTGTCGGCGCGATCGTGTGGAGTCCACTCGGCTGGGGTCGGCTGACGGGCAAGCTGCGTCGCGGGGTGACGTCGTCCGGACCGTCCCGGTTGTCGGTAACCGCGGACGCGGGACCTCCCGTCGACGACGACCTCCTGTACGACGTCGTGGATGTACTTGCCGATATCGCCGAGCAGACCGGCCGGAGCATTCCGCAGGTGGCGCTCAACTGGTTGCTGCGTCGGCCGACCGTGTCGAGCGTGATCATCGGTGCGCGCACGCAGACGCAGTTGGCCGACAACCTCGGCAGCGTCGGCTGGTCACTCGACGACGCCCAGGTGGCCCGCCTCGACGCGGTCTCCGAGCGCGAGGCGCCCTATCCCTACTTCCCGTACCGGCGGCAGGAGGGCTTCGCGCAACTGTCGCCGCCGCTGGTCTGACGGCGGTCGCGGATTCGTCGGCGCCACATTCGACGCGACCATCGATGATCCGCACCTCATCTGCCGCTCGGCACCTTCGGCAGTGCAGAAGGTAGATCGTCACAGATGAGGTGCGGTCCCCAGGGCTGCCGGCCTCCGAACCTCGACGACGTCGATCCGCACTCATCGACGCTCGCGGCGGTAGTGCGCATGCGCGAGTGAGCATCGGTGACACCTGAAGGCTTGCTAGCGTGACCTGCATGTCATCCGTACCTGAAGATGCTTCGTCCGAGGCTGTGCCGAGCACGCCGCAAGGCGCCACCGACTCCGACGCGAGCGGCGACATGCCGGGCGGCGAGGTGGTGATCGACGAGGAGGGTGCCTGCTACGTCGGACCGATGCGCATCCGACGAGATCTGCAGCGACCGGAGACCACCGATCGGCGGCTGCTGCAGTGGGTGAACCCCCGCGATCAGACGCTTCGAGCAGAACGCACCATGCGCGACTCGTGGCGGGTGCTGCGCATCCAATCCGAGTTCGTCGCGGGCTTCGACGCGATGAACGACGTCGCCGAGGCGGTGACGGTGTTCGGGTCGGCTCGGACCCCCGAGGGAACCCCGGAGTACGACCTCGGTGTCCGGCTGGGCAAGGCGCTCGGTGAGGCGGGTTACGCGGTCATCACCGGAGGCGGCCCGGGTGTCATGGAGGCCGCCAACCGCGGTGCCGCACATACTGATTCGCGCTCCATCGGCCTGAACATCGAGCTGCCGTTCGAGCAGCATCTCAATCCGTGGGTCGATCTCGGGATGAACTTCCGGTACTTCTTCGTGCGCAAGACGATGTTCGTCAAGTACGCCCAGGCGTTCGTGTGCCTGCCCGGCGGGTTCGGAACACTCGACGAACTCTTCGAGGCGCTCACCCTGGTGCAGACCAAGAAGGTGGTGCGCTTCCCAATCGTGTTGCTCGGTCGTGAGCACTGGGCGGGGCTCGTCGATTGGATGCGCGACCGTCTCCTTGCGGGCGGGATGATCTCCTCCGACGACCTCGACCTGTTCCACGTCGTCGACACACCCGAGGAAGCGGTGAAGATCATCGTCGACGCGACTCCCACCCGATGACCGCGATCTGCGTGTACTGCGCGTCGGGTCCGGTCGACGAGCGCTACCTCGACCTCGCCGCAGACCTCGGGACCGCCATCGGCGCCGCGGGACACACCCTGGTCTCGGGTGGCGGCAACGTGTCGATGATGGGCGCGGTCGCGTCGGCGACACGCGCGGCAGGCGGCTCGACGATCGGCATCATCCCGCGGGCGCTGATGGAGCGCGAGGTCGCCGACCTCGACGCCGACGAACTCGTCGTCACCGAGACGATGCGACAGCGCAAGCAACTGATGGACGACCGCGCAGACGCATTCATCACGTTGCCGGGAGGCGTCGGCACCCTGGAGGAGTTCTTCGAAACCTGGACGGGCGGCTACCTCGGGATGCATGCCAAACCGGTCATCATCTGCGATCCCTTCGATTTTTACGCGCCGCTGTTCGACTGGCTGCGGCGTTTGCAGGGCCAGGGGTTTGTGTCAGAGCGGTCACTGGCGAGGCTGAAAGTGGCGGACACGGTGCCGACCGCCATCGCGTTTGCTACTGAGCGGTAAGGTGTCGAAGAACACGTTTTGACGCGTGTTGGCACACGTAGCGGAGGGTGGAAATAGATGTCAGGTGACGCCACCAAGGTCGTCGGAATCTCAGACTTGCTGAAGGGTGTCGCCAAGATGGCTCCCGACGCCGTCGGCATGATCAAGGCCGCGCCGGGCCTCATCAGGCGCCCGCCCGACGCCAAGCGCACGATCGGGTCGATCTTCGCCAAGCGTGCTGCAGACCATCCGGAGCGCCCGTTCATCCGCTTCGAGGGCAAGACCATCACCTACGGCGAAGCGAATCGTCACGTGAACCGGTACGCCGGGGTGCTTCAAGAAGACGGCGTGACCAAAGGCGACGTCGTCGCGATCCTGTCGAAGAACTGCCCGACCGACCTGATGCTCATGCTCGCGACGGTCAAGCTCGGCGCAATCGCCGGAATGTTGAACTACAACCAGCGCGGCGACGTTCTCGAACACAGCGTGGAGCTTCTCGGCGCGCGCGTCCTGGTCTTCGACCCGGACTGCAGCGAGGCACTCGAGTCCATCAGTGCCGACGTGCTGCCGTCGCATGTCTACGACTTCGAGCAGTTCGAGAAGGAAGCCGACCAGAAACCGGAAACCAACCCCTCGATCACCGCGGACCTGCCCGCATCCACCGAGGCGTTCTACATCTTCACGTCGGGCACCACGGGCATGCCCAAGGCGAGCGTGATGAGCCACAACCGTTGGCTTGCAAGCCTTTCCGGAATCGGTGGGCTTGCCGTTCGGCTCAAGCACAGCGACACCATGTACGTGCCGCTACCGCTGTACCACAACAACGCGCTCAGCGTTTCGCTCTCTTCTGTCCTCGCGGCCGGCGCGTGTATCGCGATCGGCAAGCACTTCTCGGCGTCGAAATTCTGGGACGACGTGATCCGCAATCGCGCGACAGCGTTCTGCTACATCGGTGAGCTCTGCCGGTACCTCCTCGCCCAGCCCGAGAAGCCAACCGATCGCTCGCACGACGTCCGGCTCATCGTCGGCAACGGCATGCGCCCCGATATCTGGGACGAGTTCCAGCGACGCTTCGGCATCGAGCGCATCGTCGAGTTCTACGGCGCGAGCGAACTCAACCTGGTGTTCGTCAACGCCTTCAGCGTCGAGCGCACCGCCGGGTTCTGCCCACTGCCGTACGCGATCGTCGAGTACGACGACGAGGGCAAGCCTCAGCGCAATGCCGACGGCCGACTGACCAAGGTCAAGCGTGGCGGAATCGGACTGCTGATCTCCGGCATCAACGACCGCGTCCCGATCGACGGATACACCGACCCGGCGGAGACCGAGAAGAAGATCATCCGCGACGCGTTCAAGGACGGCGACGAGTGGTTCAACTCGGGCGACCTCGTCCGCGATCAGGGCTTCTCCCACATCGCTTTCGTCGATCGCCTCGGCGACACGTTCCGCTGGAAGGGTGAGAACGTGGCGACAACCCAGGTCGAGGCGGGACTCGACGGGTTCTCCCAGGTCGGCCAGTCCGTCGTCTTCGGAGCCGAGGTCCCCGGAACCGACGGCAAGGCGGGCATGGGGGCGATCACCCTGCGCGACGGAGGTGAGCTCGACGGCAAGGAACTCGCGGCGCACCTCTACGACGCCCTGCCCCCGTACGCGATTCCGCTGTTCGTCCGCGTCGTCGACCAGCTCGAGGCCACGTCGACGTTCAAGAACCGCAAGGTCGAACTTCGCGACGAGAGCTACTCCGACACCGGCGACGATCCGCTCTACGTGCTCAAGGGCCGCTCGGAGGGTTACGTCAAGTACTACGACGGTTACGCCGACGAGGTGGCGAACGCGACGGTGCCCAAGAACTGAACAGGCGCGCAACCGCCAGTGCAGGCGGTCGCCGTCGATCTGTGACGCGCGGCGATCGCTACGCTGGCTCCCATGAACGCGACCCTGTGCGGTAGGCCGGTGCCCGCCGATCGGGCCCTGGTGATGGCCATCGTCAATCGCACGCCCGATTCGTTCTACGACCGTGGATCGTCGTTTTCCGACGACGCGGCGAAGGTCCGTATCCGGCAGGTCGTCTCCGAGGGTGCCGACATCGTCGACATCGGTGGTGTGAAGGCGGGGCCCGGCGAAGAAGTCGACGCCGCGACCGAGACCGAGCGGGTCGTGCCGATGGTCGAGTGGATTCGTGAGCGCTACCCGGATCTGCTGATCAGTGTCGACACCTGGCGCGCCGAAGTCGCCGATCGCGCGTGCGCTGTCGGGGCCGACCTCATCAACGACACCTGGGCGGGTGCCGATCCCGATCTGGTGAAGGTCGCCGCGGCACGGCGTGCCGGGATCGTGTGTTCTCACACCGGCGGCATGGAGGTCCGCACGCGTCCACATCGCGTCGCCTACGGCGAGAAACCGACCGATGTGGTGGCAGAGGTGATCGCACAGGTGACCCGGGCGGCCGAAGCGGCCGAAGCGCAGGGCGTGGCTCGCGACTCAATCGTTATCGACCCGACACACGACTTCGGCAAAAACACTCACCACGGGCTGCTCCTGTTACGCCACGTAAAAGATCTTGTTAATACAGGCTGGCCAGTGCTGATGGCACTGAGTAACAAGGATTTCGTGGGGGAGACTTTGGGTGTGGACCTCGACGAGCGCGTGGAGGGGACACTGGCCGCGACAGCGTTGAGCGCCGCTTCTGGAGCTCGAATCTTCCGCGTCCACGAGGTCGCCGCCACACGTCGAGTCGTCGACATGGTCGCTGCAATAGCGGGAACACGGCCACCCGCCCGAACAGTCAGGGGACTCGCATGACCGAACAGGTACGTCGAACCCAAGCTCGCCACAGGGCGACCGCTTCAAACAATCGCGACCGCACAGCCATGTGGCCGACCCCCGCCGACGCGATCGGCGAGGAGCAATCATGGTCGAGTACGCACACGTGGGAACAGCCGGACTGGACCATCGAAGAACTCGTGGCAGCCAAGCAGGGACGCACCGTGTCGGTCGTACTGCCGGCGCTCAACGAGGAGGAGACCGTCGCCGATGTGATCGCGACGATCCGGCCCCTCCTCGGCACGCTGGTCGACGAACTCGTCGTCCTCGACTCCGGGTCGACCGACGCCACCGCGGAGCGGGCCATCGCCGCCGGCGCCCGGGTCATCAGCCGCGAGGAGGCCGTCCCGGAACTCGAGCCGGTGAAGGGCAAGGGGGAGGTGCTGTGGCGGTCCATCGCCGCGGTCACCGGCGACCTCATCGCCTTTGTCGACTCCGACCTCATCGATCCCGATCCGATGTTCGTGCCCAAGATGCTCGGACCGCTGCTCGTCAACCCGGACATCCACCTGGTCAAGGGCTACTACCGACGTCCGCTGCGGACCGGAGCCACCCAGGACGCCAATGGTGGCGGGCGAGTCACCGAACTGGTGGCCCGGCCGTTGCTCGCATCGCAGAAACCTGAGTTGACCGCAGTGCTCCAACCGCTGGGCGGCGAATACGCGGGTACGAGGGAGTTGCTCTCGGCCGTCCCATTCGCGCCGGGGTACGGAGTGGAGATCGGGCTGCTGATCGACACCTACGACCTCTACGGACTCTCCGGCATCGGCCAGGTGAACCTGGGCGTCCGCACGCATCGCAACCGCCCGCTGATCGAATTGGGCGTCATGAGCAGGCAGATCGTCGGCACCTTGATGCGACGCTGTGGCATCGAGGACTCGGGCGCAGGGCTCACCCAGTTCACCGCGGAGCCCGACGGCACCTTCACTCCGCACACCACCGACCTCTATCTCGAGGACCGTCCGCCGATGAACACCATTCGCGGCGACGACGCGACGGCCGAGGAGATGGCCAGCTGACCTGAGCGTCGCCACGGCGGTCATAGACTTCTCTCCATGCAGACGCTGTTGCTCTACCTGCTGATCATGGTGGTGGTCGTGGCCGCCGTGTTCGCTGTCGTGTGGTTCGTGTTCGGGCGTGGAGAAGAACTGCCGCCGATCGACGACGAGACAACCCTGACCCGCCTGCCCGCCGCGGGCATCGCGGGCGACGATGTGCGGTCACTTGTGTTCGCCCAGACCGTGCGTGGCTACAAGCCCCGTGAGGTCGACTGGGCGCTCGAGCGGCTTGCCGCGGAGATCGACGAGCTGCGTGCGGTGGTGCTCACCCTGCAGGCGCGTGACGGCGCGGAGCCGGTGTCGACCGAGAGCAGGTCGGTGTACGACTCCACGCACGCCGGTGACTCGCCGTCGGAGAACGACCGCGACTAGGGGTTTTCGCGTCCGTCGGTCGGGCCGATTCAGTGAACACGTATCATTAACACGGCAGCCGTGCGCTGTCGTCGAATCCACCACGGCGAGAGAACTCTGAAGGGAGTTTGCGAAATGGCGGCGATGAAGCCACGTACTGGGGATGGACCCCTGGAAGCAGCCAAGGAGGGGCGTGGGATCGTTGTCCGCATTCCTATCGAGGGTGGCGGCCGTCTCGTCGTCGAACTGACCGCGGACGAAGCCGCAGCGCTCGGCGAAGAACTGCGCGGGGTCACCGGCTGACTCAGGAGTCGCGAGCCGAACCATCGAGCACGGGGCCCGACGGCGATATCACCGACTTTGTCGACCTGCTCCGTTGTCCGGTCTGCGGCGAGTCCCTCACCTTCGATGAACCGGGTAGACGTCTGTTCTGCCCGCTCCGGCACTCGTTCGACATCGCCAAGCAGCGGTACGTGTCCCTGCTCGACGGTCGATCGGGTTCGCTCAAGTCCGACACCGCCGACATGGTGTCAGCACGCCTGCGCGTTCACGACGCAGGTGTCCTCGATCCTGTCGTGAACGCGGTCGCCGAGGCGGCTGCAGCTCGGAGCACCCAGGCGCAGTCCGTCCACACGGGTTCACCGGTGATCGTCGATCTCGGTGCCGGGCCGGGCCACTACCTGTCGGCCGCACTCGGCAGCGTCGAACACGCTCGCGGTGTCGGTGTCGGTGTCGATCTCTCGAAATACTGTGCCCGCGCGTTGACGCGCAGAGTTCCCGGAGCCGGTGCAGTCGTCGCCGACGTCTGGCGCGACCTCCCATTCGTCGACGACTGCGCCGACGTCGTGCTGTCGGTGTTCGCTCCGCGCAATGTCGACGAGACCGCCCGTATTCTGCGCGAAGGTGGGCGGTGGATCATCGTCACCCCGCAACCGGACCATCTCGCCGAATTGATCGAGCCGATGTCGATGCTGTCGGTGTCTGCCGACAAGTCCGACGCCGTGTCCGCCGCGGTCGGTCAGCGGTTCGAGATCGTCGAGCAGACGGTGGTTCGCGAGCATCGCGACGTGACGGCGTCGACCATCGCCGACCTCGTGTCCATGGGGCCGACGGCCTTTCATCGTGATCGTGACGAGATCGAGCGAGCCGCACGCACATTCGCGCCGGGATCGACGACGACCCCGGTCACCGTCGCGGTGACGGTCACGGTGTGTCAGGCGAGCGTCGACCGGTAGACGTCGAGCGTCTGTTCGGCGATGGAGTCCCAGGAGAACTCGGATTCTGCGCGTTCGCGTCCTGCTATGCCCATCGCGGTGGCGGCAGCCGGATCTCCCACGACGTCGTTGACGGCCTCGGCGATTCCGTGTTCGAAGCCGACAGCGTCGGTGGGGTCGTAAGGGACGAGGCGTCCGGTGACGTTGTCGCGCACCACTTCCGGGATTCCACCGACGGCCGACGCGACGACGGCCGTCTGGCATGCCATCGCCTCGAGATTGACGATCCCGAGCGGCTCGTACACCGAAGGGCACACGAAAACATCTGCTGCGGTGAGGATTTCGCGGATTCGGGGTAGCGGGAGCATCTCGCGCACCCAATGGACTCCGTCGCGTGCGGCAGCCAGTTCGGCGACGGCGGCCTCGGTCTGTGCCGCGATCTCGGGGGTGTCGGGGGCGCCCGCGCACAAGACGAGCTGGATCGCCGGATCAAAGTGATGTGCGGCGGCGATGAGATGCCCGACGCCCTTCTGGCGCGTGATGCGCCCGACGAACGCGACGACGGGACGCGACGGATCGACCCCCAGCCGCACCAACGTCGACTCCTGGTTGTAGGGCTCCTCGACCGGGTACCACAGCGTCGTGTCGATTCCGTTGCGCACGACGTGAACTCGCTCGGGGTCCAACCGCGGGTAGGCGTTCACCACGTCGGCGCGCATGCCCGAACTGACCGCGATGACGGCGTCGGCGTACTCGACGGCGTTGCGTTCCGACCAACTCGACACCTGGTAGCCACCGCCGAGTTGTTCGGCCTTCCAGGGCCGCAACGGTTCGAGGGAGTGGGCGGTGAGGATGTGTGGGATGCCGTACAGGCGAGCCGCGAGGTGCCCGGCGGTACCGGTGTACCAGGTGTGCGAGTGCGCGATGTCGGCGTCGGCCGCTCCCTGTGTCATCCGAAGGTCTGTCGAGAGCATCGACAGCGCCGGATTGGCGTCGGCCAGCGCGGGGTCGGGGGAGTAGACGAACGCGTCGTCGCGCGGAACACCCATGCAGTGCACGTCGACGGTGACGAGACTTCGGAGATGCCGGACCAGTTCTGTGACATGGACTCCGGCGCCGCCGTAGACCTCGGGTGGATACTCCCGCGTCATCATCGCCACCCTCATGGGTCCTGACGCTAGTGCCATGCGTCGGAGTTCGCCATTCGCGTGTGGAATCGCTCGGGAACGGACCCGCGATTCGTATGGCCCCACTGGTGGTTGGCGGTTAAGTTGGGAGTGTGAGATCGCAGCCGCACGTTCTCGGAATCGTCCTCGCCGGTGGCGAGGGAAAACGCCTGTACCCGTTGACCAAGGACCGCGCCAAACCGGCCGTTCCGTTCGGTGGTGCGTACCGGCTGATCGACTTCGTGCTGTCGAATCTGGTCAACGCGGGGTACGAACGAATCTGCGTGCTGACACAGTACAAGTCGCACTCACTCGACCGTCACATCTCGCAAACCTGGTGGACATCAGGATTTCATGGCGAGTACATCACGCCCGTTCCAGCGCAGCAGCGTCTCGGTCCGCGGTGGTACACGGGCAGCGCCGACGCGATCTACCAGTCGCTGAATCTGATCTTCGACGAACAGCCGGAGTACATCGTCGTGTTCGGTGCCGATCACGTGTACCGAATGGATCCGTCGCAGATGGTCGAGGCGCACATCGCGTCCGGCGCCGAGGTGACAGTCGCCGGTATCCGGGTGCCGCGCGTCGAGGCGTCGGCCTTCGGTGTCATCGACTCCGACGACTCGGGCAAGATCACCCGCTTCCTGGAGAAGCCGAGCAATCCGCCTGGGACACCTGACGATCCGGACGTCACCTTTGCCTCCATGGGCAACTATGTGTTCACCACCGATGCGCTTGTCGAGGCGATCATCAAGGACGCTGCCGATGCCGACTCCGATCACGACATGGGTGGCGACATCATCCCGAGCTTCGTCGACCGCAAGGCCGCCTACGTGTACGACTTCAAGGACAACGAGGTTCCCGGGGCCACGGAACGCGACAAGGGCTACTGGCGTGACGTCGGAACGCTCGACGCGTTCTACGACGCCCATATGGATCTCGTGTCGGTGCACCCCGTCTTCAATCTCTACAACCAGAACTGGCCGATCCGCGCCGAGTCGTTGAATGTTCCGCCCGCCAAGTTCGTGCAGGGTGGCTCCGCGCAGGATTCCGTCGTCGGCGGCGGCAGCATCATCTCGGGTGGGACGGTGTCGCAGTCGGTGATCTCCGCGAACGTGCACGTCGAAGACGGCGCGATCGTCGAGGGCAGTGTGTTGATGCCCGGTGTGCGGATCGGCAAGGGCGCCGTCGTGCGGCACGCGATTCTCGACAAAAACGTCGTCGTCTCCGACGGCCAGCAGGTCGGCGTCGACATCGCCGCCGACCGCGATCGTTTCGCCGTCAGCAACGGCGAGGTGGTCACCGTCGGCAAGGGCATCCGCATCTAGAGCGCATGCCCGCGGCAGGGTGCTCTCAACCCTCTGCTCTCAACGCTGCTGTCGGGCCTCGAGCTGCGCCAGCGCGGCGGCGACGAGGGATTCGATCTCGGTGCCGTCGTCGGCGGGTAGCGCGTTCACCGGCCACCAGCGCAGGTCGTCGGACTCCGAGCTGATATCGAAGTCGGGGAGGGCGCCACCCGGTTGCGGCTGCGCGACCGCGGCGAAGCGCACGTCGAGGTGTCGGGTGGGCACGCCGAGAGAACAGGTGATGGGGTGGGTGTGGAGTTGGGCCAGCGCGCCGAGTGTGAGGTCGTCGATTCCCGACTCCTCGCGCGCCTCGCGGAGTGCGGCGTCGGCGATCGAGTCGTCGGACTCTTCGCAGTGCCCACCGAGCTGAATCCATTTGCCCACACGCGGATGCAGCGTCAGTAGGACGTGGGTGTGCGTGGCATCGAACACGATTGTCGACGCGGTGAGATGTCCGGGAACGTTGCGACGGAGACACGCATCCGGCTGCGCGTCGAGGAAAGCGAGATAGGCGTGTCGCAGCGAATCCTGCTCGGGCGCCTGCGCACTCCATGACCGGAGAAGTTCGACGGCCGATGAGTGAAGGGATTCAGCGCTCATTTCTCGATCACCCACTCGTCGGTCGGAGCCGGCTCGCGTAGCTGCTGCGGCTGGGCGGGGTATCCGATCGCGATGGCGCCCAACGGTTCCCACGAGGGGTCGACGTCGAGCTCGCGACGCACGACGTCCGGTGCGAAGATCGTCGATCCCACCCAGCAACTACCGAGCCCGCGGACCGACAGCGCGACGAGCAGGCTCGCGACAGCGCCGCCTGCGGCGACGGTGAACATCGTGTGCTCTGCGGCGTTGCAACGTGAATCGGGGTAGGTGTGCGCGCCGTCGCCGGTAAGCATCGGGATCACCAGTTCCGGTGCGTCGTAGAGGATCTGGCCGCGCCGCACACGCTTGGAGATCGACTCGGGTGACTTGTCGTCCGACGAGAGGTCGGCTCGCCACGCGTGTCCCATCGCGTCGAGCAGACGGACTCGACGCTCACGAGATCGCACCCAGACGAAACGGAACGGATGGGTGTGGTGCGGCGCCGGCGCTGTCAGCGCGTCGGCTAATGCGGCCCTGAGATCTTCGGGCGCAACGGGTTCCGACGAGAATTCGCGGATAGATCGTCGGGTCAGGATCGCCTCGACCCTGCCCTGCGTGATGGCTTCGGCGGTGCCGAGGCGGAACAGGTCCTCGTCGGCCGGTCGCACGAGTCGCGCGGCGGTCGATCCGTCGTCGTGCACGCGAAGCCCGCGCACCACCGCAACCGGAACGCCGTCGAGCTTTCCCTTCACCAGGTCTGCGGCGGACGCGATCTCGTCGGCGACGGCGATGTCGGTGACGATCAACGGGTTGCCGTACGAGTCCTCGCCGCCCTCGTAGGGGTGGCTCACGGCGATTCCCGACGCACCGATCGCGACGTCGGTCTGTCCGGTACGCCAGGCGCGGCCCATCGTGTCGGTGACGATGACCGCGACGCGGTGACCCGTGAGTCTCGCGATGGCTTCGCGCAACAGTCGTGCGCTGCCGTCGGGGTCTTCGGGGAGTAGCGCGATCTGGTCGGTCGGCACATTGGAGCCGTCGACGCCCGCGGCGGCCTGCACGAGGCCGAGTTTGTTCTCGGTGATCAACGTGCGGTTCTTGCGCGCGAGGACGCGCACGGACTCGGCGTCGATCAGCTTGCGCCGCAGCGCATCACGCTCGTCGAGGTCGGTGGGTGCCGGAATCATGCGACCCTCGGTCTTGGAGAACACCTTGCTGGTGACGACGACGACATCGTCGTCGCGCAACCACGGGGCGCGGCGTGTGATCTCCGCTGCGAGGTCGGTCGTGGTGTCGAACTCGGGCAGACCGGTGACGGGGATGATCTCGAGAGCCGCGGGGGCGCGGTGGTCGCGGAGTGCTCCGCCTCGCGACGCTGCGCCGGCGTCGGCCGTCATCGAGCGTCTCCGGTCGCGTCGGGGTGCGCAGCCTGCGGAATGTCGACGCCGACGAGGGCGCATGCGTCACGGACCATCACGGCGGTGGTCTGCGGGTCGGTCATGAGCAGCGGTGCCGTCCCGATGGCGATGCCGTCGACGTGTGCGGTGTCGCCCTCGGCGATCAGCCATCCGTCGAGGATTCCGTTGGCGCTGCGGGCGCCGTAGTGGGCGGCGATCGCCTCAGCGGACGACTCGACGCCGATGACCGACAGGCACTCGTCGGCCATTCCCCGCAGCGGACGATTGTCGATCACCGGGGAGATGCCGACCACGGGCGCTGACGTGGTGCGCAACGCGCTCCGGATGCCGGGAACGCTGACGATCGCCCCGATGCTGACCACGGGATTGCTCGGCGCGAGCAGGATGATGTCGGCGTCGGCGATTGCCTCGGCGACCCCTGGTGCCGGTGCGGTGTCGTCCGACCCGACCTGTGCGAACCCGAAGGTCGGGATCTGCGCACGGTGTTTGACCCACCATTCCTGAAAATGGATCGCGACGCGTTCGCCTTCGCTCCCATCGGGTTTGGCGACGACGACGTGTGTCTCGTGACGTTCGTCGGTTGCGGGCAGTAGTCGCACGCCGGGCTGCCATCGCCGACACAGTGCGGCGGTCACATCGGCGAGCCGGTAGCCCGCATCGAGCATCTGGGTGCGGATCAGGTGCGTCGCCAGGTCGCGGTCGCCGAGTCCGAACCAGTCCGGGTCTGCGCCGTATGCGGCCAGTTCCTCCTTGGCGTGCCACGACTCGTCGGCTCGACCCCAACTGCGCTCCGGGTCGATTCCACCGCCGAGCGTGTACATACAGGTGTCGAGGTCGGGACAGATGCGCACGCCGTGCATCCATGCGTCGTCACCGACGTTGACCACCGCGGTGATCTCGTTTCCGTTGCTCGATGCCGAGTCGCCCGCGGCAACCGGAAACGGCGTCGGACCGAGCAGTTCGCGGACCCCGGACAAAAATCGTGCGCCGCCGACACCGCCGACGAGTACCGTCACCTTCACAACGACCCACTCTAGTGAGTCGGGATCGAGTCGATATCATGGACCACGACGCCGCGCCCGCCATTCGCATCTGATGTGACATTGATGTGTCCGCGCAACACAACTCGTGTCTTACGGGGAGTTCTTGTCGGTCGATGGTATTAAGGAATATTTTGATTCAACTTGACCGGACACGTCTCTGGCGTGTCTAATCACATCAGTGTCATTTCTGGTTCGAGATCGAGAATCGGTGCATCGCAACGAAGTTCGATCACTTGTTCGAATTCGGAAAGGTTGATCGGACACCGTGGTGGTGCCAGATCGCGCCGGACACTTGGTGAAGATCGAGAATGTACGGGTATGAGTGGTGGTGTGGCACCGATGCCGCGCCGCTGTGACGACAGAGAACAACGACTTCCCAGGCAGGAGGCGCCGACGATGGCATTCGACAACGCGATCGGCAATCCCCTTGAACCACACGGACATTCAGAGATCGCGTCCCCGTTGAGTGGGGATGCGAACTACACAACCCTTGGGCCCGTTGATGATTCGTTGATCGGGACACCTGAGATCGGGACACCTGAGGTTTCACTTGGCGCTGACGAGAACTCGCAGCGTCGTCATCTTTCCTTGGTGCCCAACGACTTCGAGGGCTTGTTCGACGCAATCGAAGACCAATGGCAAGATCGCGCGCTGTGTGCGCAGACCGATCCGGAGGCGTTCTTCCCCGAGAAGGGCGGCTCCACTCGTGAGGCGAAGCGTATCTGCCAGGGCTGCGAGGTGAAGGCCGAGTGCCTCGAGTACGCCCTGCACAACGATGAGCGTTTCGGGATCTGGGGCGGCCTGTCCGAGCGTGAGCGTCGCCGCCTCAAGCGCGGCATCATCTGACGGTTACTCGGGTCCCCGGTCGATGATGTCCTCGTCGAGACCCAGGTGTGTTGCGACCTGCTGTACCAAGACCTCGTGAACGAGATCGAGTAGGTCCTCGCCCTTCTTCGCCCTGCTCTCCAGCGGCCGGCGGAACAGGATGATCTGCGCCCTGGTCGGCGCTCCGTGGACATCGACCCCCGCGGGCATCAGACGCGCAAGCGGGACGGCTCCGTCGGCGGTCACCTCGTCGGGCCACTGCACGGTTTCGGGGTCGCGGGGCAGCAGACGTGGGATTTCGTCGACGGCGATGTCGAGTCCCGAGAGCTCGTCGTGCCAGCGAGCATCAATCTCCGCGAACGCCTCGAGGACAACCGTGTCGAATTCGTCCGATTTGCTGCGCCACGCAGGCACGCCCTGCGGCAACAGCGGGGAGCGCAGCCCCCGGCCCCGTCGGTCGCGGCGTGCTCGACGCGCTGCGTGCACAGCCGAGAGCCGCATATCGGACACCCGGTTCTCCGAGGAGCGCACCGGCGAACCCTGGCCTCGATCGCGCGTTGCGCGCCGCCGTTCGATACGCATGCCGAGATTGTAAGTCTCCACCCACCGGTGTCGACTCGGAGGCGTCGCGCCGCGTGTCGGGCCGTCCGCGCCGCGTGTCGGCCCTCGCGTCCCATGTCAGACCTCGAGCCGCGTGTCGAAACACCGTTCGCCGGGGCGTGGGACTAATCTTTCTGCTGTGAAGCTTCCCCGACAATGCTGCCGCCCGGCTTGCTCCCGGTCGGCGGTTGCGACCCTGACCTTTGTGTACGCCGAGTCGACGGCGGTCATCGGTCCTCTCGCCACGTCGGATGAGCCGCACTCGTGGGATCTGTGTGACGAGCATGCACGACGCATCACCGTGCCGCGCGGGTGGGAAATGCTCCGCAGCGAGCGGGGATTCTCGGCGCCGGTCGCCGAAGACTACGAATTGACGGCCCTTGCCGAGGCTGTCCGTGAAGTCGGTGGGCGCGAGGTCGGTGCGCGCGGCATCGCAGGTGCCGTGGGCCGCGCGCCGGGTTTCGACCAGGAGGCGTTCGACGACGTTCGGGCAGGCCGTCACCGCGCAGGTACGTCTACGACCGATCTCCGCCCGAGCCCCGACGTGCGTTCGGGGGCCGACGCCGCGCGTCGTAGCGGGGGTGTGAAGCCGCGTCCTGGCAGGCGCGGGCACCTTCGGGTGCTGCCAGACCCGGTCGACTGACGCGCCCGCGAGATCTGGTGGATCAGAATATGGCTGTGTGTGGGCAGCGACGCCATGCGTCGCTAGGCTGACTCTATGCGTACGGATGCCGCCGACCTCGATGATGTCGACGACCTGATTGCGGGCGACTCCGAGGGTCTACTGCAGGCGGCGGCGTTGACCGGTGCGCAGGTGCGTGCGGTTGCCGAGGCCATGCGTGAGGGCGTACTCGAGCCGCTGGCGGCACTGCGGCCCCGAAGCGTTGTGATCGTGCACGGAACGTCGAGTGTTGCCCGCGATGCGGTCGCGCTGGTCGTGGCCTGCGTGGCAACCCGTGTCGACGTGCCCATCGTGTCCGCACCCGCCCTGCCGGGCTGGGTCGGCCCGCTCGACGTGGTCGTCGTCGCCGGTGACGACGCGGGCGACATGGCGCTCGCCGATGCCGCGGCGCGGGCGCAGCGTCGACGCGCCGAGGTCGTCGTCGCAGCACCCATCGAGGGGCCGTTGCGAGATGCGTTGGGCGGCGGCGGAATCGACCTTTCGCCTCGTCTGCGCGTCGACCCGCGCTTTCGATTCGCGGCGTACGTCGCGACGTTGCTGGCGGTATTCGCGTCGCTGTCCGATGTGCGGTTCACCGGTCCGGCGCCGCTCGTGAGCGACATCGCCGACGCACTCGACGACGAGGCGGCGACAGACCATCCCGCCCGCGAGACGTTCCACAACCGCGCCAAGATGTTGGCAGCTCGGCTGGCCGAACGTCGGGTCGTGTGGACCGGCGACGGCCCGGCAGCCTCGGTGGTCGCCGCCCGCAACGCGAAGTCGCTGCTCGCATTGTCCGGAAAGGTTTGCGGCACAGCCGATATCGACGCCGTGGCGAGCATTTCGCTGCAGTCGTGGAGTGCGGGGGGCGCGTCCCCCGTCGACTCGATCTTTCACGACCCACAGATCGACGGACCGTTGGCGGCCGAACCGCCGCGGGTGCTCGCGGTCACGACGGCGTCGAGGCAGTGGTATGCCGAGCGCAGAATTGTCGGCATTCCGGATGCGGAGGCGGTGTTCGGCGACGTCGACGGTGCCGATCCGGCTACGCATCCAGCAGGACCTGTCGGTCCCGAGGATCTGGCAGACGGACCCGCCGACCTGGTCGGCTATGTGCTTCTCGCTTTGCGTGTCGACATCGCCGCGGTGTATCTGCGCCTGACCGGAATCGGAGACTGATGAAACTGCTCGACGGGGTGGTCCGCCCCTACGCCTGGGGGTCGAGAACGGCTATCGCGTCGCTGCGTCAGAAGCCGGTTCCCTCGCCGCATCCGGAGGCAGAACTCTGGTTCGGCGCGCACGCGGAGGGGCCTGCAACGGTCCTCGGCGCCGACGGCGGGCCGGATGGCACGCTGCTCGACGTGATCGACGACGATCCGCAGCAGGCGCTCGGTGCCGCAACCACAGATCGGTACGGCAACCGACTTCCCTTCTTGCTCAAGGTACTTGCCGCTGACGAACCGTTGTCGCTGCAGGCTCACCCCAGCGCTGAGCAGGCCCGTGAAGGATTTGAGCGTGAAGAGGCCGCCGGGATACCCATCGATGCGCCGACGCGCAACTACAAGGATGCTTCGCACAAGCCCGAGCTGATCGTCGCCATCTCCGAGTTCGACGCGCTGGCCGGTTTCCGTGATCCCGCGCAGACGATCGACTTGTTGCGCGAACTGCAGGTCTCAGAGCTCGACCCGTACCTGGGATTGCTGGCGGGCCAACCGGACGCCGAAGGGCTGCGCGCGGTGTTCACCACGTGGCTGACCTTGCCCGAATCACGGTTGCGCACCGTGGTTCCCGCCGTACTCGCGGGAGCGGTCGATGCGCTGAACGCGGGATCGCGGTTCGGCCCGGAACTGCGTACAGCTCTCGAGCTCGGCGAGATCTACCCCAACGACCCGGGTGTCCTCGCGTCGTTGCTGCTCAACCGGATTCACCTCTCGCCAACCGAAGGGCTGTACCTGCCCGCCGGGGTACTCCACGCCTACCTGAGCGGTACCGGAGTGGAGATCATGGCCAACTCCGACAACGTGCTGCGTGGTGGCCTGACCCCCAAACACATCGACGTGCCCGAGTTGCTGCGCGTCCTCGACTTCACCCCGGTCGACGCCGACGATCTCAAGCCGAGAATCCGCACTGTCGGCACCGAACGGATCTACTTGACGCCTGCGCCCGAATTCCGGCTCTCGCGTGTCGAGCTGGAGGGTACGGGTCTTCACCAACCGTCGTCGATCTGCTTCGACATGCCCGGTCCGCAAATCCTTGCCACGCTCGGGGGAACCATCGAGGCACGGCTACCGGGCGACACGCCACTGTCGGTCCCGTCGGGTTACGCGGCGTGGATTCCCGACGATGACCCGGACGTCGTCGTGCGAGCGTCGTCGAGTCGGGCGCTGTTCTTCCGCGCACGAGTTCCGGTCAACGACCCCGCGGGGTCGTTCGCGGAGGAATAGCTGCGGCACTAATCGATGCCCGAGGCGAAGCTGTTCTCAGACAAGTAGTCCGGATCGTTCGGGACGGCCGGGGTAGGGCGTCGGCTGCCCGGGCAGCGGGCCGGTGAAGCTCGACTCCTCCGGCGTCGCGACCATCGTGACGCGGACGCAGGCATCGGATGTTCGCAGCGTCACGTCGTGCGGTTGTGTCCGATCTTGTCTCACTTCGACCGTGTTCAATTCGATTGCAGTGGCGGCAGATTCGTTGTCTGACCCCTGATCGTGGGTGACGACGATCCGTGTCGCACCCGCAGACACGGGGCGTGGCGCGGCACCGTCGAAGAGGTGAATCCGACCGCCGCCGTCGCGACCACCGTGGGGGTCGGCGAATGCCAGGACTCGGTGATCGCCGACGCGCGCGACGAGGTGCTGCCATCCATCCGGACGCGAGGTGTGCACCACGACTCGACCTCCGGTCGCGACGATCCGTAGCACGACCTGTGCGGCAAGGCGTGTATCGCCGACCAGGGAGACCTCTGATATGCCGGGGCCGAACAGCCGCGACGTGACGGCACGACCGGTGTGATCGGCGCCGATCAATTGCCCGCAGCCACTCACCTGAATCCGCAGGGCGTCGAGCAGGGTGTGTGCCTGTGCGCCCGATGTCGCGTGCAGTCCGCGGTGCACCCGATGCGCGGCGGCATACGGAAGCGACGCCGCGAGGGCGTCGAACTGCCGTCCGTCGAGCGGGGTCGCCCCTGTCGGCCAGGTGTCGACGACGCGTCCGGCGTCCGGGACGTCGTCGACGCGCATGAGCGCGCGCACCCGGAGGTTGCCGTCCTGTCCGTGGGAAAGAGTGAGGGTGAGCGTCGTCGCGAGCGCCGCGGGGCAGGGCGTACCGAATACGCTCGGTAGCTCGCGGGGGTCGATGGTCGCGGTGCGGAAGCGGATTCGTCCCGCCATGACCTGCGACCATTCTTCTCTCATCGAGCTCAGCTCCGAGCCATGCGTCAATTGCGTTGTGAGCGAGTCCATCTCGCTTGCGGTGAGCGGGGTGGCGACGAGGCCGCATTCGCGAAGTCGACGCGCCACGCGCCGCGTGGTGATGGTCGCGGTCCGCAGCGCGCCGGTCGCGCCTCCGCCGCGGCGGGCGACCGCGCTGGGGCATTGGGTTGGATCGAGTCGCAGGACGACGAAGGTGCTGCGGTGCGTCGTCGCGGGAAGCGGGCCGAGGGTGCGTTCGTAGATCGCGGCCGCTTGTCCCGCTCCGCCGACTCGGACACCGTGGCTGATCACGTCGATCGACGAGAGAGGGATGTCGAAGGGGTTGATGCACCCGGCGAGGGTCGCCAGCGGCAGCTCTGGTTCGGCCGTGTCGCAGCCGAAGGGGGACAGGAACGTTGGGGTGCAGCGTGCGGGGGAGACCCTTAGGACGGTGATCATCGTGCCCCCTGCCCAGCGGACACCGAGAGGGCCATCTTCTGTGGATAGACCAGTCGGCGAGGTGCGCTGTTGGCGACCAGATGTCGGGACGTCGAAGGGGGCGGGTGCGAGTTCGGGGAGACGACGCCTGGCTCGGGACCAGTAGAAGCCGAGTCGACGGATCATGTTGCCCGCCAAAGACTGTCGGCCGGTTATCGGGACAAGCGTCAACGCCACGAGCGCTGCCACACCGAGCGCGGCGACCCCCGCTCGGCCGCCCGCGACCCACCAGCCGACGAACCCGGCTGCCAGCAGCGCCTCGATCCCGACCAGCGTCGCGAATCCGGGCAGCCGTGATCGTGCGGACGGCCCCGTGTCGAACGCCATGTACTTGCTCCCCTCTCGCCACACCCGGTACCGGCCCGCGCACCGGCGGCCCATATACGTATCACCCAGTAGTAGAGCGTTTTCCGCGCCGCTGCGCGTCGAATCGCGCGTTGTCCACAGGCGAGGTGCAACGTCGGATTGTCGGTTTTGTGCGGGTCTGGTTCGGTTAGGCTACTACCGCGCCGGTCAGCCGTCGCGACGTTGTGCCGCTACGTGTCACGCGAGAAGTCCCCTGACACAGGCGGTGCCACGGGAGTGCGCGGGTGACGAAGTGGGGGAGGGAAGCGATGGCGCGTCAACTGACCACCAGAGCGCAGGTCAACGGATACAGATTCCTGTTGCGGCGACTCGATCACGCGCTGATCCGTCGAGATGTGCGCATGTTGCACGATCCGATGCGATCACAGGGGCGTGCGCTGGCGGTCGGGGCGGTACTCGGCGTGCTCGTGCTCGCGGGATTCGCGGTGTGGGGCCTTGTCAGTCCGCAAGGCTCCGTTGGCAAGTCGACCATCATCGCGGCGAAAACCGGCGGCACCTACGTCGTCATCGACGGCACCGTGCACCCGGTATTCAACCTGGCGTCGGCACGACTCATCACGGGCAGCGACGAGAAGCCGGCATCGGCCTCGGAGAAGAAGCTGGCCCGCTACCCGCGCGGTCCGTTGCTCGGCATTCCCGGTGCGCCGTCGGCCCTGCCGGTCTCGCGCGTCTCCGCGTGGACGGTATGCGACAGTATCGATGCGAGTGCGGCCGATGGGACGTCGGGGATCGGTGCGGGGTCGGGACGCGCGGCGGCCGGAGCGCTGTCGGTCGTCGCGGGCGAACCGGTACTCGGGACGGACATCCGCGCCGCACGCGCTGACGACGCCCTGTACGTGACCGACGGCTCGGGTGCGTTCCTGATCTACCAACTCGACCGTGACGGCCACCCGACACCCGTTCGCGCGCAGGTGGATACCTCCAGTGTTCCGGTGCTGCGGGCGCTGGGACTCGAGGGCCGGACGCCACGGCCGATCAGTCGCGGACTACTCAACACCTTTCCCGAAGTCGACCCGTTGACACTCCCCGACATTCCGGGTCAGGGTGGCGTGAGTTCACCCGCGGACGTCGGTTCACCGTGGGCCGGGGGCGCACGCGTCGGCTCGGTCATCAAGACATCCGCGGCCAACGGTGTCGTCGAGTACTACGTTGTGCTGCGCGGCGGTGTGCAACCCATCAGTGCCGCCGCGGCAGAGATTCTCCGACTCGCGGAACGCGACGACGCCGCGCCCGTGGCAACCGTCGCGCCGGGCGTCGTCGCATCGACACCGATGCGCGACGAGTTGCCGATCGCCGATTTCCCCACGACGACACCGCATCTCGTCACTCCCGGCGACGGCACCGTGTGCCGGGCATGGGTGCGCGGTGCTGACGCCGACGCCGCTCGGACAACGCTGCTCGTCGGGGACTCGCTGCCGCTGCCGGACGGATCGAAACCGGTGCGGGTCGCGAGCGCCGACGGATCGGGCCCCGGCGTCGACCAGGTGTACGTGCGACCGGGGTCGGGCGCCTACGTTCAGGTCACCGGCAACGAATCAGACAGTGCGCGTGCGGAATCGCGCTTCTACGTCGCCGATACCGGTGTGCGCTACGGCGTGCCGGACGCGAAGACGGGGTCGGTTCTGCGACTCGGCGCATCGCCGACGCCCGCTCCGTGGGATGTGATCTCACTGCTCGTCGCGGGGCCGACGCTCTCGCGCGAGAACGCGCTCGTCGCGCACGACGGCGTGGCTCCCGACCCGGCAGGCATCGCGGTCAACCCGCCGGAGAGCGCGCAGCAGACCGGCGGCTAGAGCGCCCCGCGGTTACCCGCTACTGGGTGCTCAGGTGACCGGACCGCCGACGATGTTGCCGACGATGCCCCGAATGATGTTGGTGCCGTCCTCTTCTCGGAGTTCGGAGTACCACTGCGCTGTCTTCTCGGGGTCCTTCGCGTGTGTCACGTCGCAGCGCTTGCGTGCGCGCAGGACGAGGTCGCCCGCGCGCTCGGCGCGCGCGGCCTGGTAGTCGGCGAGCGCGGCGTACACGTCGTCGGGGTGATCGCGGAAGGCGAACTGCAGTGCCACGGCGTCTTCCATCGCCGAACAGCCGCCCTGCCCGATGTCGGGAGTGGTGTTGTGCGCGGCGTCGCCGAGTACCGCCACGCGGCCCTTGACCCACGTGTCGAACGGGTCGAGGTCGAGGATCTCCACGCGGTTCGTCGTTGCGGGATCGAGCTTCTCGATGAGCGTCTGCACCCCTGGTGCCCAGCCGTCGAATTCCTTGGTGAGCACCTCGCGGGCGGTTCCCCGCTCGAAGGGCTGCCCCTCGGGCATCGGGACGTCGAAGAAGAAGTAGAAGCGGTCGCCCGCGACCGGCATGACCGAAACCCGTTTGCCGTCACCGACGTACGTCGTCCACTCGGTCGACGGGCCGATGGCGGGATCGGTGGCGACGAGGCCGTTGAAGTTCACGTATCCCGCGTAGCGTCGGGTGACCGGGCCACCAAGAACATATTCGCGAGTCAGCGACTTCGCGCCGTCGGCGCCGATCACGATGTCGCCGCTGGCACTGGTGCCGTCGGCGAAATGCACTGTGGCCGCGTCAGGTCCGTCTTCAACGGACACCATCTTCATGCCGAAGTTGATGTCGTCGAATCCGTAGGCGTTCATGAGCATGAGCTGCAGCTCGGCCCGCGCGATGGGGTAGGGGCGTTGGCCCACCTCGTCGATCAGCGGCTGCATGCTGAACCGGCACATCGTCTCGCCGGTGTGGCCGTCGATGTAGCTCATGGTCTCCACGATGCCTCCGAGCGCCGCGGTCTCTTTCTCGAGTCCGAGGTGATTGAGGCACTTGACGCCGTTGGACCACACCGAGATCGCGGCGCCGACCGGCTTGTTCTCGGTCACCTGCTCATAGACCTCGACGTCGAATCCGAGTTGCTTCAGGGCGATGGCGGCGCTCATGCCGCCCATGCCTGCACCGATGATGACTGCCTTCACGTTGTCTTCCCTTCCACCATGAACAGGCTAGGGCCGATCGTGGCGTCGCGCGCGGCGAGGTCGATTGTGTGTCGGCGTGTGATCGTCAGTCGAGTGGCAAGCCGCCGACCATCGAGGTCACCATCGTTTGCCACTGCGTGATGATCGTCTCGAGGTCGAGGCCGACGACCTCGGTCAGGTGCTTGACGGCGGTGGCACCGAGCGGAGTCAACAGGGCGATCGCCGTCACCTCGACGGGATCCGGGAAACCCAACTGCCGCAGCAGGATCTGGACGTGCATGCTCGACGCCTGGGATACCGGGTGGCTCCAGAACTCGGTGCCCGGTAGGTCTGCCTCGAGCAGGATGTCGAGGTGAGCCGCGTTCATCTTCAACCGGGCGGCACCGTAGGCGAGGAGGCGTTCGAGGGGAGCGGCGCCCGGTCCGAGTGGTGCGGGACCCGAGAGGTAGGACTGCTGTAGCTCCGATTCGGAGTGGTCGAGGAGGGCGAACATCAACCCGGTTCGGCTACCGAACCGCCGGAACACGGTGCCCTTACCGACGCCTGCCTCGCGCGCGACCGCATCCATCGTGACCGCGGCGGCGCCGTGATTGTCGATGAGGTTCTTCGCTGCGGCGAGCAGCAATCGCCGATTACGCGCCGCGTCAGCGCGCTCGACGCTGTCGGGTTGGGTCAACTGCAGTGACCGTGGTCCTCCCTCGACCTCTTTACGCATGTGATGAGCCTAACGGTTGACGGATCCGCACTGCGGATCGAATCTGGTGGAACAAATCGGACCGCGGTCCGGTTTACCAAGCAAGTGTAACGCCATGTAAAGGAGAAGTCTCGTGCCAGATCACGACATCACAGCACAGAACGCCAACGTCACGGTCGCGGTGTTGGTCGGCAGCCTGAGGTCGGCGTCGATCAACAGGCAGCTCGCTGAGTCCGTCGTCGACAAAGCCCCCGCGGGCATCGAGTTCTCGGTGGTCGACAACATCGGTCGTGTGCCGTTCTACAACGAAGACATCGACTACGCGCCGGGTTCAGGCGATGGCGTACTCGATCCCGAGGTCGTCGCGCTCCGGGAGCGCGTCGCCGCCGCGGATGCCGTGTTGATCGTCACGCCCGAGTACAACGGGTCGGCTCCCGCGGTGTTGAAGAACGCCATCGACTGGCTGTCCCGGCCTTACGGCTCGGGCGCGCTGACCGGTAAGCCGGTCGGTGTCATCGGGGTGGCGCTGGGCCGCTTCGGAGGCGCGTGGTCGCGTGAGGACATTCGTAAGTCGGTGAAGATCGCGGGTGGGCAGGTCGTCGAGGAGGTGGAGTTCGGAGTATCCGGAAGCCAGCTCGGCGACTCGGGCCGACTTCCCGCCGAGGTCATCGACGGGGCCGTCGACGCCGTGCGGGTGCTGGGGTCCGAGGTTGCCGTAGCTGTATGAGGTGCTGATCGGCGAGAGCCTGTAGCGGCCGCCCGTGTCGGAAGAATCACAAATGTGTGAGTCCCGACCAGGGCGGCCGTTGCGTTTCGCGGGGCGACACGCCGGAGTTCACGATCGTGTAGGCCCGCGACCTGCGACTTTCATCAATGTGATTACAAGCTCTAGTGGTGCAACCAAATGTCAGACACAAGGTGTAGTGTTTGGGGCACCAGCAAGGCCGACGACGGGGATCGCTTGTAACCCTCAGCGACGGCGGTGAGGTCGGTGACCCAGATCACTATCTTCACGCTGGAGAATCACCTGAGGCAGTACGACGTCACCACGACCGAGGAGCAATCTGATGGCCATCACCGTCTACACCAAGCCGGCCTGCGTGCAGTGCAATGCCACCTATAAGGCTCTCGACAAGCAGGGGATCGAGTACGAGGTCGTCGACATCACCCAGGATGCGGACGCTCGCGATTACGTCATGGCTCTCGGTTACCTGCAGGCCCCCGTCGTCGTCGCCGACGACGAGCACTGGTCGGGCTTCCGTCTCGATCGCATCAAAGCTCTGGCAACACGCGCAGCCTGAAGCCTCCGCATCACGATCCGAAGGGGAAGCCGGATCGAATGTCTCTCACAGCACCATCTCTTAGTCCGCACACGTCTCTCGAGTCACCGCTGATCGTTTACTTCTCATCGGTGTCGGAGAACACGCATCGGTTTGTCGAGAAGCTGGGAATGCGCGTCGCGCGCATCCCGGTTCTCGACGGCGAGCGGCGAGGGGGTGCGGTGTTCGAGGTCGACGAGCCCTACGTCCTGATCTGTCCCACCTACGGTGGCGGCAAACCGTCGTCGACGGGAAGCAACGGTTTCGTGCCGAAGCAGGTCATCAAATTCCTGAACAACACACACAATCGTTCGCTGATCCGTGGCGTCATTGCCGCTGGGAACACGAACTTCGGCGAGGAGTACTGCCTCGCGGGCGACATCATCTCCCGTAAGTGCTCCGTTCCGTACCTCTACCGATTCGAGCTCATGGGCACTTCCGACGACGTCGACCGCGTCCGTAGCGGGCTGGCCGACTTCTCGCGAAGCGACGCCTTCGTCGATCCCGAGACGGCCGTCAACGTCCGCGCCTGAGTGTCGGTAGCGCCCGCTATCGTCTCGACCATCCGGCAACCCTTCCACCACCTCCACACGCACCCCATCTCCGAGGAGTCTCTTCGTGTCGCCTACCGCATCCGTCTCGGAATCCACAGTCCCGGACACCACTACGTCGGCGAGTGTGTCGGGCGTACACGCCGGCCCGGCCGATCACGACCCGGGCGAGCTCGACTACCACGCGCTCAACGCGATGTTGAACCTGTACGACATCGACGGGAAGATCCAGTTCGAGAAAGACCGCGAGGCTGCGCATCAGTACTTCCTGCAGCACGTCAACCAGAACACGGTGTTCTTCCACGATCTCGACGAGAAGCTCGACTACCTCCTCGAGGAGAACTACTACGAGCCAGAGGTGCTCGCCAAGTACGACCGCGAGTTCGTGAAGCTGCTCTTCGGTCACGCCTACGGCAAGAAGTTCCGTTTCCCCACGTTCCTCGGGGCGTTCAAGTACTACACCAGCTACACGCTCAAGACCTTCGACGGAAAGCGCTACCTTGAGCGCTTCGAGGATCGCGTGTGCATGGTGGCACTGACGCTCGCCGACGGCGACACGTCGCTGGCGCGTGCGCTGGTCGACGAGATCATCGAGGGCCGATTCCAGCCTGCGACACCGACGTTCCTCAACTCGGGCAAGAAGCAGCGCGGCGAGCCGGTGAGTTGCTTCCTGCTTCGCATCGAAGACAACATGGAATCCATTGGGCGAGCGATCAATTCGGCGCTGCAACTGTCCAAGCGTGGCGGTGGCGTCGCGCTGCTGCTCAGCAACATCCGTGAGCACGGCGCGCCGATCAAGAAGATCGAGAACCAGAGCTCGGGTGTCATCCCGATCATGAAGCTGCTCGAGGATTCGTTCTCGTACGCCAATCAGCTCGGCGCACGGCAGGGTGCCGGCGCGGTGTACCTGCACGCCCACCACCCCGACATCTACCGCTTCCTCGACACCAAGCGCGAGAACGCCGACGAGAAGATCCGCATCAAGACGCTGAGCCTCGGTGTGGTCATCCCCGACATCACCTTCCAGCTCGCCAAGAACAACGACGACATGTACCTGTTCAGCCCGTACGACGTCGAGCGCGTCTACGGCGTGCCGTTCGCCGACATCAACGTGACGGACAAGTACCACGAGATGGTCGAGGACCGTCGGATTCGCAAGACCAAGATCAAGGCGCGTGAGTTCTTCCAGACCCTCGCCGAGCTGCAGTTCGAGTCGGGTTACCCCTACATCATGTTCGAGGACACGGTGAACCGGGCGAACCCGATCGACGGAAAGATCACCCACTCCAACCTGTGCTCGGAGATCCTGCAGGTCTCGACTCCGTCGACCTACAACGACGACCTCTCGTATTCCCATGTGGGCAAAGACATCTCGTGCAACCTCGGTTCACTCAACATCGCCAAGACCATGGATTCTCCCGATATAGGGCAGACGATCGACACGGCCATCCGCGGCTTGACCGCGGTGAGCGACCAGACGGCGATCACCTCGGTGCCCTCGATCGAGAAGGGCAACAACGATTCGCATGCCATCGGCCTCGGCCAGATGAACCTGCACGGTTACCTCGCTCGCGAACGCATCTTCTACGGTAGCGACGAGGGCATCGACTTCACGAACATGTACTTCTACACGGTGCTGTTCCACGCACTGCGGGCGTCGAATGCGATTGCGCGCGAACGTGGTAGGTCGTTCGCGGGCTTCGAGAAGTCCACGTATGCCAGCGGCGAGTTCTTCGACAAGTACACCGATCAGGCGTGGGTGCCCGCGACCGACCGGGTGCGGGAGCTGTTCGCCGAGGCCGAGATCGACATCCCGACGCAAGACGACTGGCGTGAGCTGAAGGCCGCGGTGGCGCGCGACGGCATCTACAACCAGAACCTGCAGGCGGTGCCCCCGACCGGCTCGATCAGCTACATCAACCACTCGACGAGTTCGATCCACCCGGTCGCGGCGAAGATCGAGATCCGTAAGGAAGGCAAGATCGGCCGCGTCTACTACCCGGCGCCGTACATGACGAACGACAACCTGGACTACTACCAGGATGCGTACGAGATCGGCTACGAGAAGATCATCGACACCTACGCCGCCGCCACCCAGCACGTCGACCAGGGGTTGAGTCTGACGCTGTTCTTCAAGGACACCGCCTCCACCCGCGACGTCAACAAGGCGCAGATCTACGCCTGGCGCAAGGGGATCAAGACGCTCTACTACATCCGTCTGCGTCAGATCGCGTTGGAGGGTACCGAAGTAGAGGGCTGCGTCAGCTGCATGCTGTAACCACCACACCCCGCACACCTCCACAACCCTTAACACCGCCGCAGGAGGCGACCATCATGACCGCAGGCACGCACAGTCCCGCAGACGGCGCACCCATCAAGCTGGTGAGCCGGGTATCGGCCATCAACTGGAATCGGGTGCCCGACGAGAAGGACGCGGAGGTGTGGGATCGCCTGACCGGTAACTTCTGGTTGCCCGAGAAGGTTCCTGTCTCCAACGACATCCCGTCGTGGAACACGTTGACGGAGTACGAGAAACAACTCACGATGCGCGTGTTCACGGGCCTCACGCTGCTCGACACCATCCAGGGCACCGTCGGTGCTGTGTCGCTGATCCCAGACGCGACCACGCCGCACGAGGAGGCGGTGCTGACCAACATCGCGTTCATGGAGTCGGTGCACGCGAAGAGCTACAGCTCCATCTTCTCCACGCTGTGCTCCACCAAGGAGATCGACGAGGCGTTCCGGTGGTCGGAGGAGAACGAGCAACTCCAGCGCAAGGCGCAGATCGTCATGGACTACTACCGTGGCGACGATCCACTCAAGCGCAAGGTCGCCTCGACGCTGCTCGAGTCGTTCCTCTTCTACTCCGGTTTCTACCTCCCGATGTACTGGTCGAGTCGGGCCAAGCTCACCAACACCGCCGATCTCATTCGCCTGATCATCCGCGACGAGGCCGTGCACGGTTACTACATCGGGTACAAGTACCAGCGCGGCTTGGAGACGCAGACGCCCGAGCGTCGACAGGAGCTCAAGGACTACACCTTCGAGTTGTTGTTCGACCTGTACGACAACGAATCCGATTACACCGAGGCGCTTTACGACGAGGTCGGGCTCACCGAGGACGTCAAGAAGTTCCTCCGCTACAACGCGAACAAGGCGTTGATGAATCTCGGCTACGAGGCGATGTTCCCGCGCGACGACATCGACGTGAACCCCGCGATCCTGTCGGCGCTGTCGCCCAACGCTGACGAGAACCACGACTTCTTCTCCGGTTCGGGTAGCTCGTATGTCATCGGCAAGGCGGTCAACACCGAGGACGAGGACTGGGACTTCTGACACCCTGATCTGGCTGACGGTCCACAAAGACCGGCGAGAGGCCCGGATCTGCAGTTTCTGCAGATCCGGGCCTCTTTTCGTGGCGTGCGCTGCGGGGTTGCAATGGCCTCAGGGCAGGTAGGCGGCGAGCAGTCTGTCCAGCGCCAGATGGGACTGCTCGCGTGCCAGGTCGGTGTCGGTGTGCTGCGCCGTCCACAGAGCCGCTTCGTTCATCGCACCTGAGAGTTGTGCGGTGGATGCGTCGAGAAGATCTTCGGCGACTCCGACGTCGCGTAACGCCTCGCGCAGGTGTGTTGCCGAGTTCGCTGCGTCGAGTCGACGCCATTCCTGCCAGCCGATCACCGCCGGGGCATCGATGAGCAGGATGCGTACGGCGGAACCGTCCGTGATCGCATCGAGGAACGCGTGTGATCCTGCCCGGAGCTGCTCGCTCGGCTGCGTGCCCGCATCCTGCGCCGCCGCGACGACAGCCCGTGCGACGTCGGACTGGAGCGCAGCGGCGACCGCGCCGAACAACCCGGCCTTGTTTCGATAGTGGTGGTAGACCGCTCCTCGCGTAACCCGGGCTTCGCGGGCGACGTCGTCGAGGGACACCTCGCCGAAGCCTCGGGTGGCGAACAGTTCAGTCGCCGAGTCGAGGATGCGTTGGGCCGTCTGGGCAGCGGCGGCCGCGGAGGCACGGGGCATGGCGCTCTTCCTTTACGTACAGACAGTATGTAAGCTGATCTCGTTACATTCACATTGTATGTATAGGAGTACTCCATGGCCGTCACCAGCCTGTATCCAGTTCTCATGTCGCGCGATGTCGAGGCCGCGGCGTCGTTCTACCGCGACCTCATCGGCTTCGAGACGACCTTCGAATCCGATTGGTATGTCAGCCTGCGCCTGGGCGACTACGAACTGGCGATCCTGGCTCACGATCACCCGACGGTTCCGAGCGGATACGGTGAGCTTCCGCGAGGAGTGATCGTGAACCTCGAAGTCAGCGACGTCGACGGCATCCACAATCGGCTGGCCGGCTCGGCGGGGGTGAATGTGGTGTTGCCTCTTCGCGACGAGGACTTCGGTCAGCGACACTTCATCATTGCCGCACCCGACGGCGTGCTGCTCGACATCATCGAGCCCGTTGCCCCCAGCGAGGAGTACGCGGACGCCTACGTCCAGGCATGAATGCCCGCGGCCGGCCGAACAGCGGCTACTCCTGCACCAGCCTGTCGTAGAGATCGCCGAGTTCGTCGACGGCTTCGGCGATATCGCCGGGAGCTACCCCTGACGCCCGTAAGGCCGCGCGCAACGCCGTGCCGTCGAGGTCGGTGAGCGGGTTGCTGCGTGCCGGCCGAGGTAGCGGCGGCAGCGGCGCATGCGTCCCGAAGAAGTCGACGGCGCTGAGGGTCTCGTGCTCGGTGCTCGGATCGCCGTCGCTTGCATCTCCGTCGCTCGCATCTCCGTCGCCTGACGTGCCCTGGGCGGCAGACTCGTCGGAATCCGTGTCGCTGTTGTTGCCGAGGGCGTCGAGCAGGGACGGTAGGTCGGTGCCCATGACCGTGAACAGGGCGAGCGGGGAGCGGTCGATCTCCGCGGCAACCTCGTAGGCGACGGCCAGCACGTGAATGCACCGGACCGCCTCGTCGGGACAGCTGCACTGCGAGGCGACGTCGGCTGACTCCGTCGGCCCGAGCAACTCTCCGACGATCGGCGGTTGTTCGCCACGCGCCACCGACATCACCTCTGCGACACCCGCACGGCTGCGGAGCAGTGTGGCGACGGTGTCGACGTCGACCGTACGCATCGAGAGGATCACGTCGAACGGGTCGAGTTGGCTGCCCTCGACCGACGCGGTCACCTGGCCGGGGCGGATGGACAGGCGATGCACGTGGCGGTCGCGAAAGTATCGTCGCGCCTTGCTGATTCGTCGGCTGTCCGCTGACTCGGTAATCGACCCGGAGCGCTGCGCCCCGGTGGCGTCGGCGATGTCTGTGCGGCCCTCGACAACGTCGACGAAGGCGCGCGACCAGCGGGTCACCGCGTAGCCGCGGACCGGCACCGTCCCGCGCCTCATCGCGTCTGCCTCACTCTCTCGTCTCTGGACCGGTCACGCGTGGAAATGTGCTTTCTCATTCGCTGACCGCCTCGTCGCGGAGGCGGAAGAGGTCGAACAGTTCGTCGTCGCCGAGGTCGCCGATCCAGTTCTCGCCCGCCGACACCGTCAGTCGCGACAGCTCGCGTTTCTTCGCGACCATGTCGTCGATGCGTTCCTCCAGGGTGCCGACGCAGACGAATCGTCGGACGTGGACTCGTTGGTGCTGGCCGATGCGGTAGGCGCGATCGGTCGCCTGATCTTCGACGGCGGGGTTCCACCAGCGGTCGACATGCACGACGTGGGTGGCGGCGGTGAGGTTCAATCCGGTGCCGCCCGCCTTCAGCGTGGCGACGAGGATCGGGGGAGAGTCGGCCGCCGATTCCTGTGTGAGACCCCGTGCGTCCCCTTGGAACTGCGCGACCATCCGGTCGCGATCAGTGCGCCCAATACCCCCGTGTAACAACGGAATCGGAGTGTCGAGCTGCTCGGACAACCACGTCGCCAGCATCTCTCCGAACGCCGCGAACTGGGTGAAGACGAGCGCTTTGTCGCCATCGGCGACGAGCGTGGTCGCGATGTCGCCGAGCAGTTCGAGCTTCCCCGAGCGGTGGCGGTCTCGCCGCATCATGGGTGAACCGTCGCCGAGATAGTGTGCCGGATGATTGCACACCTGCTTGAGGCGCGTCAGCGCGGCGAGGACGGTCCGCCTGCGCATGGCACGCTGCTGCTTGTCGCGTAGCGCGACCATGAGGTCGTCGATGATCGCGCGGTACAGCGCAGCCTGTTCGACGGTGAGGTTCGCGCGCACGGTGATCTCGGTCTTCTCCGGGAGATCGCTGATGATCGAGGGGTCGGTCTTCTCCCTACGCAGGATGAATGGTCTGGTCGCGCGGTTGAGTCGTCGGAGTGCGTCGGGATCCCGGTCGCGTTCGATGGGTTCGGCGAACCGCGCCCGGAACGTCGACGCTGAACCGAGCAGGCCGGGGTTGACGAGGTCGATCACCGCTCGTAGGTCCTCGAGACGGTTCTCGACGGGCGTGCCGGTCAACGCGAGCCGATGACGGGCGGGGATGGCGCGCAACGCTTTCGCCGCGGCTGTTCTGACGTTCTTCACATGCTGCGCCTCGTCGACCACGACGCGTCGCCACTGTTGCGCGGCCAACAGATCACGATCCCTGGTGGCGATCGCGAAGGTGGTGATCACCACGTCGACGTCGGCGATCGTCGACGCGAAGGTGGCGCTGCGGGCACGATCGGCGCCGTGGTGGACGTGCACCCGCAGGCTCGGTGCGAAGTGGTTCAATTCGCGAGACCAGTTGCCCACCAACGACATCGGGCATACGACGAGCGTCGGGGTGTGGCCGGTCGGCATGCCGTCGCGTTCGGCACACAGCAGTGCGATGACCTGGATGGTCTTGCCGAGTCCCATGTCGTCGGCGAGTACGCCTCCGATGCCCAGGTCGCTCAGGTGGGCCAACCACTCGAGTCCGCGCTGCTGATAGGGGCGGAGAACAGCTCGTAGTTCCCGTGGCGCGGGGACCGGTTGGGCTCGCAGCATCGAGCCGGCGGCGACGTCGTCGAGCCAGCCGAGGCCGCGGACGGAACCGATCGGGACGGGGAGCGTGTCCGCAGTGCCCGTCACGAGTCCGAACAGCTCTCCCATGTCGGCGGGCTCGCCGGACGCGCGCAACGCCCGCTGGGTACGGATGAAGGTGGCGGCACGCGTCAACGCCGCACCTTCTGCGCGCATCCATACGCCGCGCACTCGAACGAGATCGCCCTTCTGCCTGGACAATTCGTCGAGATCGGAATCGGTGAGCGTGATCGCGTCCGGACCGTCGCCCAGAGCGAGGCGCCATTCGAACTCGCGCATCTCGCGTAGCCCGACCATCCGTGCGGGTGCGCCGCCGCCCGACACCGGGGCGGCGCGAAGACCGAGAGACGGCCGCACGTCGGCGATCGTGCGCGGCAGCAGCACGGGGAAACCCGCGTCGGCGAGAAGCGCGGTGCCGGACTCCAGGAGTAGTTCGACGCTGTCGGTCGGCAACAGGAAGTCGAGGGTGTTGCGGTCGGGATCGGCCTTGGCGAGTTCGCCGAACGCGCGGACCGCAGACGCGAGTTCGGTGGTCACCTGGTCGAGCTCGTGTGCGTCGAGGCGGTGGGGCGCAACGGGTTCGGTGTGGCCGTCGGGTGCACGGCGGCACACCTGGAGTCGCCAGCGCGGATCGGGAGCGGGTTCGTCATCCCATGCACCGAAGGTGTCGTCGGGATCGGGCAGGTCGTCGGGTTCGAACAGCCGGAACACCAGCAGCGACTCGTCTTGCGGTGCGCTGCCCGCCCATTGGCTCCACGCGGTGTGCGCGGCGGGTCTGCGGGCGGCGTCGGGTGCCGCGGCGTCGTCGACCAGCGCCGCGAGCACGGGTGTCGACGGCCGTGCTTGGCCGAGCCGTGCTGCCGAGTCGGCGAGACGTGCGCGGCATGCGTGGTCGACCAATTCGCCAGCGAAGTCGGCGAGCGCCTCCGCCCCGCCGTTGTGGGTGAGGGCATCCGGTGCCCCGGCGGTGATCACCGTCATCCAACTGCGCCACGCCGCAGTGGGAATGGGCGTCCAGCGGACGACGGTCTCGCCACCCAGATCAGTGACGACCGGCGCGACCGAACCTGCGGCGACGAACCGGCGCACGCCGTCGAGCATCATCCGGTACCACCGGACGTCGCCCGCCACGGGCGTCGAGCGGGATGCGTCGAGCGCAGCGACCGCCGATGACGTTCCCAGTGTGATCGCGGCGACGAACTCACGGCGTCCGGTCGCCGCGATCATCCCGATGTCACGTCGAAAGCGCTTGCCCGCCAACAGTTGTGCGAGCCCTTCTGGCAGCTCCGCGTCGGTATCGAGCCAGATGGCCATGCCGATACCCGGCCGCCAGAGTGTGTGCCAGCCGGGCGCCTGTGGCGCGCTACGTCGTGTCGCCGTGATGGACATTCAAATTCAGCGCACTGCGCACGCGTGGTCGAGACGCGGCGGGGTGATCGAGAAGGCGGGGGTTTCGGGCACGTCGGAGTATCCATCGGGAATGGCGGACATGGTTCGAGGTTAGCGGCCGACCACGACACGTCGTGGTCGAGAGTGATGGAAGCTGCGCGCGGTGCCGCCTCACGCGCCACACTGGTTGCATGACCTCTCCGACGGACACAGCCGACGCTTCCGCCCAGGAGTCCGGATCGCCCGGGTCCGACTCGCCACACTTTCCGTCTCAACCCACCAATGACGGCGAGCTGGTAACACAGTCCGCGGCGCTGGCGGCCGGACCGACCGAGTACGCGATTACGGAAGGCTCGGTGGGCAAGGCGGCACGCAAGAAGGTGCCGAGGACGTCGCTGGGAGAGTGGGACCCGTCCACACGCGGCCACGACGCGTTGCACACCATCCTGTCGCAGAACGAGATTCGCGATCAACGCTTGCTCCCCATCCGGCACGGCCGGATGGCGGCGTCGCCGTGGACCTATTACCGAGGAGCCGCGGCCGTCATGGCGGCCGACCTCGCATCGCGGCCGAACACCGGCATCCACGTGCAGATGTGCGGCGACGCCCATGTGCTCAATTTCGGGATGTGGAACACGCCCGAGCGGACACTCGCCTTTGATCTCCGTGACTTCGACGAGACGCTGCCGGGGCCGTTCGAATGGGACCTGCTGCGCTTTGTCGCGAGCCTCGTCGTCCTCGCCCGGGACAACGGCATCGACGAGAAGACGGCGGTCAAGGCGGTTCGCGCAGGATTCACCGGCTACCGCGACTCGATCAGCACCTATGCGACGTGGCCGATCCTCGACGTGTGGTCGGCAAAGGTCTCCGCGGACGACCTGGTGGGGTACCTGGCTCCGGAGGAGGGCGCCCAGTTGGACAAGTACCTCACCAAACGCGCCGCGAAGCGGAGTAATAGGGGAGCGTCGAAGAAGTTCACCCACCTCGTCGACGGCAGACGGACCATCACCGAGGACCCGCCGTACCGTACGCACGAGCTGGAGCAGTTCGACGATGTACTCAACGACGTCCTGCTGGGCTACTACGGCTCCATCCGGGAGAACATCGCGGCGTTGCTGCGTCGCTTCGATCTCGTCGACGTCGTGCAGCAGGTGGTGGGCGTCGGGAGCGTCGGAATGCGTGTCTATCTCACCCTCAACGAGGAGCACCAGACCGGCGACCCGCTGTTCTTCCAGATCAAACAGGCCGCGCCGTCGGTGTACGAGAAGTTCCTCGGCCCCAGCGTGTACCCCAATCACGGACAGCGAGTGGTCAACGGGCAGCGCCTGATCCAGAGTGCGTCGGACAGTTTTCTCGGATGGTCCACGATCCGCGACTGGGATTTCTACATCAGGCAGTTCCGTGACGGAAAGGTCATTCCCGACGGCAAATCGGTTGCGCCACGGCTCGCGACCTTCGCCACTGCGTGCGGCCATGTTCTCGCCCGTGCCCACGCGCGCAGTGGTGACGCGAGGGCGATCAACGAGTACTTCGGCAAGTCGGACAAGACCCAGGAATCCGTGGTCGCTTTCGCACAGGCATACGCCGACCAGACCGAGCGAGACCACGCCCAACTGGTCGCCGCGATAGACGACGGGACCGTCGAGTCGGCGCCCGGCTGGCCGTGAGTGGCCGTCAGTCCACCTCTGCGAGCCGCCCGGTCGCGACGTCGAAGACGAATCCCCTCAGCGAACTGGTCTTGGTGATGAACGGGCTGTTCCGGATGCGTGTGAGCGACTGTCGGACGTCCTCCTCGACGTCGGGAAACGCCTCGGCCGCCCACTCGGGCTTCTGACCGATTTCGGTCTGGATCTCGCGTTTGAACTCGTCGTCGGTGAACGTCAGCATGCCGCAGTCGGTGTGGTGGATGAGGATGATCTCCGTTGTCCCGAGCAGCCGCTGGCTGATGGCGAGCGAACGGATCTCGTCGTCGGTGACGACGCCTCCGGCGTTGCGGATGACGTGTGCCTCACCCTCGTTGATGCCGAGCGCGCGGTAGACGTCGAGGCGTGCGTCCATGCACGCGACGATGGCGACGTGCTTGCTCGGCGGCAGGGGCAGCGGGCCGGTGAACGTTGCGGCGTAGGCGTCGTTGTTGGCCAGGTACTCGTCGGTGACAGTCATGCGACGAGCCTTGCCGACGCCACACACCGGCGGGAACAGTTGCGATCAGTCTGGGTCGATCTCGGGCGCGAATGCGAGAGACGCGGTCAGTGCCACGCGGTCAACAGCTCGGCGGCACGTTCGGCGAGGTTGGCCTGCCAGAACGGTCCGAAGCTGATGCGGCCGACGCCGAGCTCGGCGTAGTGCGCTCGTCCGGAATCGGCCGCAGGGTTACCGATCGCGTTGACCGGAAGCGGCAGTTCGGCGGTGAGCGTGCGGTAGACGTCGTCGGTGTGGCGGCCGACGGGATAGAGGCAGCTCGCGCCCGCGTCAGCGCACAACCGCAGGCGTGCCACCGCACGTTCGACGCGGTCGGACTCGTCGCCGTCGGCGCGGATGAACAAGTCGGTGCGGGCGTTGATCACGACGGGAACTCCCGCGGCGTCGGAGGCGGCCCGCAAGTCGCCGATGAGTGCGGCGTGCTCGGAGGCGCTGCGCAGACGCCTGCCCTCGGAATGCACGGTGTCCTCGATGTTGAGCCCGACGGCGCCCACCGAGAGCAATCCCTCGATGAGCCGGGACGCGCTTTCGCCGTACCCCGATTCGACGTCGACCGACACCGGAAGATCAGTGGAGGCGGTGATCTGCAGGACACGGGTGAGGAGGTCGTCGAACGTCATTCCCTCGTTGTCGGACTTGCCGATCGAGTCGGCGACGGGATGACTGCCAACGGTCAGGCCGGAGAACTCGGCGTTGGTGGCGATCTGTGCCGACCATGCATCCCAGACTGTCGGCAGCACGACGGGGTTACCGGGCTGGTGCAGTGCGAGCAGCGCCTGCGCCTTGGCGGTCAGTGCGTCGGGTGAGGAGTCAGTAGCTTCCGGAGTTGCCATTGAGTGAACCTTTCACGTCGTTCAGCACGAGCCACGCGGCGGCAAGGCCTGAACTGCGGTACCACACGTCGTCGTCGACGATGAGGACCCGCTTCCAGGTCGGCGCACCCATGTCCAGCCAGCGGTCGCTGAGTAGGACCTCTTTGCCATGTGCGAGACCCGCCGAACCCTCGAAGGAAACGTAGATGAGATCGGCGTCGGCGTCCTTGAAGTTCTTGTCGGTGAGGACGGTGGTGCCTGCAGTGCGTTGCGACGCCGGCCGCTGCACCCCCACGGTAGAGAGGATCTGGCCTGCGAAGCTGTCGGTTCCCGCGATCACTTCCGAGTTGTTGCCGAACCGGACCAGAGACACCTGGGAGTGGGCGGCATCCATACGCTTGCCGGTCTTGCGGGCTTCCGTGTCGAATTCGTCGAGCAGCCGAGGTCCCTGCGAGGCCCTGCCGAGTGCGTCCGCGACCTCGGTGAACTGTGCGCGCCAGTCGCCGGGCTCGATGGTGGCCACCCTGGTGGACCCGAATGCCTTGGCGGACGCAGCCGTGTCGGGTGTCGTCAGTACGACGTCGGGTGCGGCCGTGCCGACGGTCGCGGCGTCGGGCGAGGTGCCGATCGTGGGTACCGATGTCAGCTGTGGGCCGAGGTAAGCGGGAATGCTGTTGGGTGCGGAGGTCACCGCGACGACCTTGGAGCCGATGCCCAGTGCGCAGATCGCGTCGAGGAGCGAGGGATCGGTGACGACGATCCGGTTGACGTCCGCCTGCGGGTCGTCCGACGCCGTCGGAGCAAGGCACGTCTTGCTGTAATCGCGGTCGGGTGAGACCACGTTGACGTCGGCGATGCGCGTCGTCGAGGTGCTGATGGTCTTGCCGTCGGGCGTGGTCAAGGCCGTGTTGTCGTCGGAGCAACCCGACAACCCCACCGCGAGCGCACCCGCCACGACGAAGGCGCCGAGAGTGACGCTGACCTTGCGCGTACGACCTCGACCGACCGCACTCTGCTTACCGCCTGACACGCAGATCAACCTAGCACCGCTGCGTGGCCGTCTTTCGTGGCAGACCGTGCGGGTTCGCGCGACGTCGGTGCAGGGTGTGGAATTAGCCGCGCGACACGTCGTGTCGGCGCCCGAATATGGTCACTGACATGCCCTTTTGGGGTGCTTCGGAGAATTTGTACGACAGATCGTAGGACCCACTCGGCCCAGCCGGGGTGAAGGGGCTACGATCGGTAACCAGCGCTCGGTGTGTGATTGCCAGCGGTAGTTTTTCGTTCGTTGCCGTCCCGAGCTCACGGTCGGTTAGAGGAGGATCTGTGACCGCGGTAGACCAGCCCACAACCCAGGTTGTGCCAGCGCGCCCGTACCCTGCGCGCTATCAGCCCAAGGGTTCTTTCATCTACAAGCTGATCACCACGACCGATCACAAGTTGATCGGCATGATGTACATCACCGCCTGCTTCGCGTTCTTCCTGATCGGCGGTTTGATGGCGCTGCTCATGCGCGCCGAGCTGGCCCGTCCGGGCATGCAGTTCCTGTCGACGGAGCAGTTCAACCAGCTCTTCACGATGCACGGCACCGTGATGCTGCTGATGTACGCGACGCCCATCGTGATCGGCTTCGCCAACTTCGTTCTCCCGCTGCAGATCGGATCGCCCGACGTGGCGTTCCCGCGTCTGAACGCCTTCGGCTTCTGGCTGTTCGTGTTCGGTTCGACGATCGCCATCGGTGGCTTCCTGACCCCGGGCGGCGCTGCCGACTTCGGCTGGACCGCCTACACGCCGCTGACCGACGCGGTGCACTCGCCCGGCGTCGGCGCCGACCTGTGGATCATGGGTCTCGGTGTGTCGGGTCTCGGCACCATCCTCGGCGCGGTCAACATGGTCACGACCGTCGTCTGCCTCCGCGCACCCGGCATGACGATGTTCCGCATGCCGATCTTCACCTGGAACATCCTGGTGACCAGCGTCCTGATCCTGCTGATCTTCCCGCTGCTGACCGCCGCGCTGCTCGGCCTCGAGGTCGATCGACAGTTCGGCGCGCACCTCTACGACCCGGCCAACGGTGGTGTGATCCTCTGGCAGCACCTCTTCTGGTTCTTCGGACACCCCGAGGTGTACGTCATCGCGCTGCCGTTCTTCGGCATCGTGTCGGAGGTGTTCCCAGTCTTCAGCCGTAAGCCGATCTTCGGTTACTCCGGTCTGGTGTACGCAACGCTCGCGATCGCTGCACTGTCGGTGGCCGTGTGGGCGCACCACATGTACGTCACGGGCGCGGTTCTGCTGCCGTTCTTCTCCTTCATGACGTTCCTGATCGCAGTGCCCACCGGTGTGAAGTTCTTCAACTGGATAGGCACGATGTGGAAGGGAAACATCACGTTCGAGACGCCGATGCTCTTCTCCGTTGGCTTCATCGTGACGTTCCTGTTCGGTGGCCTCACCGGCGTTCTGCTGGCCAGCCCGCCGCTGGACTTCCACCTCTCCGACAGCTACTTCGTCGTCGCGCACTTCCACTACGTGCTGTTCGGCACGATCGTGTTCGCCACCTACGCGGGTATCTACTTCTGGTTCCCCAAGATGACCGGACGCATGCTCGACGAGCGCCTCGGCAAGTGGCACTTCTGGCTGACCTTCATCGGTTTCCACACCACCTTCCTGGTCCAGCACTGGCTGGGTAACGAGGGCATGCCGCGCCGCTACGCCGACTACCTCCCGTCCGACGGATTCACTCGCCTGAACGAGATCTCGACCATCGGTGCGTTCATCCTCGGCCTGTCGACGCTGCCGTTCCTGTGGAACGTCTTCAAGAGCTACCGCTACGGCGAGGTCGTGACCGTCGACGATCCGTGGGGCTTCGGCAACTCGCTCGAGTGGGCGACCAGCTGTCCGCCGCCGCGTCACAACTTCACCGAGCTTCCCCGCATCCGTTCGGAGCGTCCCGCGTTCGAACTGCACTACCCGCACATGGTCGACCGAATGCGTGAAGAAGCGCACGTCGGTGGTGGCCACGGGCATGAGAGCAGGGTGGCCGAGGACGTTCGTCGCGATCCGCTGACCACCGGCAGCCACGAGGCATCCGGCGACCGCGATCGCTGATCACGTTCCTCACAACGCCTCGATGGAGCAATCCACACCGGTCCTGATCACGGTCACCGGCCCGGACAAGCCCGGGGTCACCTCGGTCCTCATGGGCGCGCTCGCGGCGCAGCAGGTGAGTCTGCTCGACGTCGAGCAGGTGGTCATCAACGACCGCCTGACGCTCGGGGTCATGGTGTCGGTCGACACCGACCCCGAAGAGGTTCAGGACGTCGTCGAGCAGGCGATGGGCTCGATCGGCATGGATGTGATCGTCGAGGTCGGCGGCACGCCGGCCGGGCACCGTCCGTCGACTCACGCGGTGGTGTTGCTCGGAAGTCCGGTGACCGCCAGAGCCTTCCGCGCGGTCGCAGCCGAACTCGCAGGCCAGGGCGGCAACATCGATTCGATTCGGGGTGTCGCCGACTATCCGGTGACCGGCCTCGAATTGATGGTCAGCGTCGGCGGGCGCAACAGCGTCGCTGCCGACGCCGACCTCCGCAAGGGTTTGGCGGGCGTTGCGGCCAAGCACGGTGTCGACATCGCGATCGAGCGAGGCGGACTCGCACGACGCGCCAAGCGGCTTGTCGTCTTCGACGTCGACTCGACGCTCATCCAGGGCGAGGTCATCGAGATGCTCGCCGCACATGCGGGTCGCGAGGCCGAAGTCGCCGCGGTGACCGAGGCCGCGATGCGCGGCGAACTCGACTTCGCCGAATCGCTGCGCGAACGCGTCGCGGCACTCGAGGGCCTCGATGCGCGCGTTCTCGACGAGGTGGCGGGTTCGCTGCAACTGACACCCGGCGCGCGCACCACAATCCGCACGCTGCACCGCCTCGGATATCGCTGCGGTGTGGTGTCCGGCGGGTTCCGTCAGGTGATCGACGGCCTCGCGCACGACCTCGAACTCGACTTCGTCCGTGCCAACACCCTCGAAGTCGTCGATGGCCGGCTGACAGGTCGGGTCATCGGCGAGATCATCGATCGCCCCGGCAAAGCACGCGCGTTGCGGGCATTCGCCGACCAGGTCGGCGTGCCGATGGAACAGACAATCGCCGTCGGCGACGGAGCCAACGACATCGACATGCTCTCGGTCGCTGGCCTCGGAATCGCCTTCAACGCCAAACCCGCGCTTCGTGAGGTCGCCGACGCCGCGTTGAACCATCCGTTCCTCGACGCGGTGCTGTTCATCCTCGGCGTGACCCGCGACGAAATCGAGGCCGCAGACGCCGCCGACGGAGTCTTGCGGCGCGTCCCACTGCCATGACGTCTACGGAATCCGTCGTCGATCCCTTCGACGACGCCTATCGACGGCTCGTCGGCTATGTCGGCGGCGCTGACGATCCCGACAACCCGGCTGACGTGCTCGCGATGCAGATGGTGTTGCGGATCGAGAAGTCCGACCCGCCCGACCGCACCGAGTTGCTCACCGCGGCAGCGCGGTCGGTCGCATTGCTCTGCCTCGACGACCGATCCGGCGCCGACGGCCCGTGGTCGGAGCCGATGACGGCGTGGTGCGATGCGCGCATCCGCAAGATTGCTCGTCGCGCCCGAGGGACGCATTGGGTTGCGGCACAAGAGGTTTGGGGTGTCACGGCCACCGAGGGTGACGCGCAGGCGCGGGCGTTCGTCCCCGGCCGTGTCGGCGACGTCGACCGTCGCATCTCTCGCCTGCAGATCGGCGGCACCGACGTCGACGGGTCGTTGCCATCGACGCCGGGTGGGGCAGGCGTATGCCTCTGGGTGAATCCCGATCTCGAGATGACCGTCGGCAAACTGGCGGCGCAGGTCGGCCACGGGGCGATGCTCGCCGTGAAGCTCCTCGACGAGCGGGCGGCTCGTGCATGGCGTGACGCCGGATGTCCGCTGTCGGTGTGCCTGGCTGATCGAGATCGATGGAGTGATCTGCTCGCCGCCGACGCTCAGCAGCGAGCAGTTGCGGTGCGCGACGCCGGCTTCACCGAGATCGCGCCCGGGTCGGTGACCGTGATCGCGGAGGTGGTCGGCGAATGAGCGACGCGTCGCGGCTACCTGAGTGGGCCCTTTCACTCGACCTGCAGCCCCACCCCGAGGGTGGCTGGTATCGCGAGACCTGGCGTAGCGGCGTCGAGATCCCCGGTGGCGCACTGCCTTCCGGATATGAGGGCACGCGCGTCGCTGCGACAGCGATCTATTTTGTGTTGCTTCCGGGCGAGCAGTCGTCGTGGCATACGGTGCGCGGTGCGGAGATGTGGTTGTTCCATCGTGGCGCCCCGGTGGAACTCGACCTCGGCGGTGACGGGGAGGCGCCGAACGACGTCGAGACCGTGGTCGTCGGACCCGATGTCGAAATAGGGCAGCGTCCACAAGCCTTTGTCCCGCCCGGACATTGGCAACGCGCGCGTGCGGTCGGCGACGAGGCGTCGCTCGTCAGTTGCGTCGTCGCGCCGGGTTTCGACTTCGCGGATTTCGCACTACTCGAACCGCGACGGTGAGCAGGGGTTCAGGCCGTCGACGTTACGTCGACGACGTCGACCTGGCCGTCGGGGACACGTTTTGCGATCTCACCGACGCCGACCGAGTACCAGCGGGCGGCTGCCCGTGGGTCCTCGTCGTAGCGTCGGAACCAGCGCGCCGCGAAGTCGGGGAGTCGCTCGTAGAGCGGATCGTGGTCGGGTGCCTGTGATCGCACGAGTCCGACGAACATCTCGATCATCTCGCGCATCGGTACGTCGGCGTAGGTCGTGTCGTATTCCGTATGCGTCCGGTTGAACCGCCACACGGCGGCCATCGACCGCAAGGTCACCCCGGCCGGGACCAGGTCGGCGAATTCGCCTCCTTCACCGACGGGCACGTGCTCACGAAAGCCGTCGCCGACGATCTTCAACATCTCGTTCAAGTGCTTGACCACACCCGCGATGGTCTTGAGCCGGTAGGGATAACTGTCGTGGACGGCGTCATACACCCTCAACGCGGAGCTGCGGTGTTCCATCTCCTCGACGAAATGCCAGATGAACAGCGAGGAAATGCGCTCATCCCCGGGTTCGAACAGTTTGTCGTCGTGGTCGAGGAACACGCGGAAGTAGGGCGTGAAGGTCGCCTCCACCACCGCGGCGTAGGCCAGACGCCAGGCGAGTGGTTTGGTCTCGAGTAACCGGTCGTAGGAGGCGATGACCTCGTCCATCGTGTGCCGGAGTCCCGGCCACCGTCGGATGAGCGCCCGCAGGTGGGCCAGGTGCGCAGCGGTGTGCTGCCCCTCCTGCTTGATGTAGTCGGTTGCTTCGTCGACCATCTCCGGATCGCGCATCAACGGCAGTGCCTCGCGTGTCGACTGCACGATCAGCTTCTCGAAGCCGGGCGCGAAGAACGACACGACGTTGCACTGCATCGCGAAGGCGGGTCGCTGCGGGTGCCAGTTGAACGGGATGTCGTCTCCGGCGAGGTCGAACTTGACTCTGCGGACCTTGAGGTCGGACATCCTGACTCCTCATCGCCCGCCGGGCCGGGTTCGGCCTCGGCGTGATGAGGTTGATCATACATAGAGCGACAATGTGTATGACCGGAAACGCGCGATCGGTCAGACCGGCTGCGTGGAGGGCTGCACCGCAGGCGCGAGGTGACCGAGGGTGCTCAGCCACACATCGCGGTCGGGAGCGATCGACGCGACGATCAGTTCGTCGGCGTTGGCGTGCCCGGCAAACCAGTCGAGGTAGTCGCGGACCTCCGCGGGAGTGCCGACGCCCGCGTAGGTGAGCATCGAGTCGATCTGCCTGCCCTGCGGCATCTCGAGGATCGCGTCGGCCTCGTCGTCGGTGAACTGCCGACCGCCTCGACCGAGGAGCGCGGTCACTCGTTGGCGCTTGGCCTGGCGGAGCTGCGCTGCCGCGACATCCGGATCGTCGTCGGCGATCACGCAGACACCTGCGATCACATACGGCTCGGCGAGTGCCTCGGACGGCTGGAACTGGTCACGGTAGAGCGCGACGGCCTCGGTGAGGGCCTGCGGAGCGAAGTGCGATGCGAAGGCATACGGCAGTCCGAGCGCGGCGGCGAGTTGTGCACCGAACAACGACGAACCGAGGATGTAAAGCGGGACGTCGGTGCCCGCACCGGGTGTTGCGCCGACTCCGGGAATGCGCGATGCGCCGCGCAGATAGCCCTGCAGTTCGAGGACATCGGATGGGAAGCGGTCGGCCGACGCCATGTCACGACGCAGCGCGGTGAAGGTTTGCTGGTCGCTGCCGGGCGCCCGCCCGAGGCCCAGATCGATACGGCCGGGGTGCAGTTCGGCGAGTGTGCCGTACTGCTCGGCGATTGTCAGCGGCGCGTGATTGGGGAGCATGACGCCGCCGGCGCCGAGGCGGATCGTCGAGGTGTGTGCGGCGACGTGCGCGATGAGAACGGCAGGCGCCGACGACGCGATCGAGCGCATGTTGTGATGCTCGGCGTACCAGATTCGCCGGTAGCCCCACAGCTCGGCTTTGGTGGCCATTTCTGTTGAGGCAGCCAGGGATTGGGCGACGGTTTCGTTGCGACCGACCTGGGCGAGGTCGAGGATGGACAGATCAACGGACATACCTAGGGCAAGGAGTACGGCGTCGAAGGTATTCCCTTTTGTGGGCCGTTTCGGTGTGGGCGAACACGTCGAGGAAAACCTCGACATGTTCTCTCGCGTCCGAGCATCCGGGAGGCCGCCCGGTAGGGCACGATGGGACGGGTGAGTGACACTGCATCCTCGGACCCGGACCTGCTCGTCGATTTTCGTGACGTCACACTCGTGCGCGGTGGCAAGACGCTTGTCGGGCCGATCGATTGGCAAGTCGAGCTCGACGAACGCTGGGTGATCATTGGCCCCAACGGAGCGGGCAAGACGTCGCTCTTGCGTATGGCCGCCGCCGAACTGCACCCGTCGTCGGGCACCGCGTATCTGCTCAACGAGCCACTCGGCCGAGTGGAGGTGCGCGAGTTGTCGACGCGAATCGGCGTCAGTAGCCCCGGCCTCGCCGACCGGGTTCCCGACGATGAGGTCGTCAGTGACGTCGTGATCTCGGCGGGCTATTCGGTGATCGGTCGGTGGCGTGAGGATTATGACGACGTCGATCGCGCGCAGGCCGTCGAATCGCTCGAGTCGATGGGCGCCGAGCATCTCGCCGACCGGAGATTCGGCACGCTGTCGGAGGGCGAGCGTAAGCGAGTGCTGATCGCCCGCGCGTTGATGACCGACCCTGAGCTGCTGCTCCTCGACGAACCCGCCGCGGGCCTCGACCTCGGCGGTCGGGAGGAGCTCGTCGACCGGCTGTCGATCCTCGCGCAGGACCCCGACGCCCCCGCCACCGTGCTCATCACCCACCACGTCGAGGAGATCCCGCCCGGCTTCACCCACGCGATGCTGCTCTCCGAAGGCGGCGTCGTCGCGCAGGGGCTACTCGGTGACGTACTGACAAGCAAGAACCTCTCCGACACGTTCCGTCAGCAGATCACGTTGACCAAGGACGGCTCCCGCTTCTTCGCGCGTCGTTCGCGTCGTGCCGGATCCCACCGTCGGGCTGCCGGGTAGCAGCGATAGTGTCGATTCGGTGACGCGGACCACAGGTTGTGGCCCACGTAGGAGTTGGCCCACGTAGGAGTTGACACAGAGCAGGAGATCGACATGACCGATACAGAGGCCGCGACAGCCCACGCGGAGGCCGTCGCGCCATTGCGCGACGCTGCGACGGTCGTGCTGGCGCGCGACGCCGACGGCGGTATCGAGGTCTTTCTGCAGCGTCGGGTCAAGCAGATGGCGTTCGCTGGTGGGATGACGGTCTTTCCCGGTGGCGGCGTCGACCCTCGTGATGTCGACGCCGACCTCGCGTGGACCGGCCCCGGCGCGGACTGGTGGGCGCAGCAGCTGGGCACCTCGGAAGAGCTCGCCCAGGCCCTCGTCTGTGCGGCGGTTCGCGAGACCTTCGAGGAGTGCGGTGTGCTGCTCGCGTCGCGGCCCGACGGTTCGTTCGCCGACCCGGCGACGCTGCGCGACGAACGCCGCAAGCTGGTCGACAAGACGATTTCGTTCGCCGAGTTCCTCCGCGCCCACGACCTCACGCTGCGTGCTGACCTGCTGCGTCCGCTAGCGCACTGGATCACACCGAAGAACGAGAAGCGACGCTACGACACCCGCTTCTTCCTGGCAGCCATGCCTGAGGGGCAGGTCGCCGACGACGCGACGTCGGAAGCCGACGTCGCGCGGTGGGCGGGCGCGGCCGACGCTCTCGCGGCCTGGTCTGACGGCAAGCACTTCCTGCTGCCGCCGACCTGGTCTCAGCTCACCGAGGTCGCGCGGTTCGACACCGTCGACGAGCTGCTGGCCGCAGAGCGCACGATCGAGACGATCGAACCCGAGGTGAGCGCCGGGCATGGGCTGACCGGCTTGAGTTTCTCCGGTTCCGACGCATACATGGCGACGCTCGCCGATCAACCGATTCCCGACATCACGCTCTGAGAGCTACTGCCTGAATCCGCCTGCGTGCGGGGTCTCAGCGGTCGAGGTCGACGACGTCCGGGTCGTCGGTGGGGCCGGTCTCTTCTCGATCGGTCTCTCCCCGGTCGGCCTCGTCTCGGTCGGCCCACTCCAGCAGGGTGTCGATGCGATAGGCGACGTCGTCGATCTCTGCGTGCAGGTCGCCGAGTTCGGCGAAGCGCGCAGGCATTGTGGCGATGGTGAAGTCGTCGGGTGCGACGTCGTCGACCTCCGACCACAGGATCGGCGCCGAGACCGTCGCGCGCGGATTGCCGCGTACCGAGTAGGCGGCAGCCATGGTGTGGTCACGGGTGTTCTGGTTGTAGTCGACGAACAGCGCCGCGGGGTCGCGGTCCTTGCGCCACCACGTCGTGGTGACCTCGTCGGGTGCTCGACGCTCGACCTCGCGCGCGAAAGCCAATGCGGCGCGGCGTAATTGGTTGAAACTCCACTCCGGTTCGATTCGCACGTAGATGTGCATGCCACGTCCGCCGGACGTTTTGGGAAAGCCTCGCACGCCCAGTTCGTCGAGCACCTCGTGCGCGACGTGCGCCACCCGCTGCACGCGATCAAAGGTGCACTCCGGCATCGGGTCGAGGTCGATGCGCCATTCGTCGGGCAGCTCGGGATCCGAACATCGCGAGTTCCAGGGATGGAACTCGACCGTCGACATCTGCACCGCCCAGATGACGCTGCCCAGTTCGGTCACACAGAGCTCGTCGGCGGTGCGGCCGAAGCGCGGGAAGTAGATCTCGGTGGTCTGCAGCCAGTCGGGGGCGCCCGCGGGTACCCGCTTCTGGTGGACCTTCTTGCCGTCTACGCCCTTGGGAAATCTGTGCAACATGCACGGCCGGTTGCGCAGCGCCCGCACGATGCCGTCGCCGACAGCGATGTAGTAGTCGGCGAGGTCACGTTTGGTCTCGCCGCGTTCGGAGAAGTAGATGCGGTCTGGACTAGAGAGTCGGATCGTGCGCTCACCGACGGACAGTTCGACGGGTTCGCCGGCCGACGACTTCGAGGACGGCGAAGGTGCCATGCACCAACTGTAGGTCGTCGGGTCTCGGCGGTGGCCCACATCACGGCTGGGCGTCGCTGGACGGTAGCCTTCGACACATGCCTGAGTTCGTGACCCTAGAGACCTCTGACGACCATCCAGGAGTGGGAACGATCCTGCTCAACCGTCCGCCGATGAACGCGCTCAACCGGCAGGTCCAGACCGAGTTGGAGGCGGCAGCACACGAGGCGACCGACCGTTCCGACATCAAGGCCGTCGTCGTCTACGGCGGACCCAAGGTGTTGGCGGCAGGCGCCGACATCAAAGAGATGACCGACATGACGTTCGCCGAGATGTCGAAGGTGGCCGGTCGCCTGCAGCGTGCGCTGGGTTCGATCTCCGAGATCCCCAAGCCGACCGTCGCCGCGATCACCGGATACGCACTCGGTGGCGGACTCGAGGTGGCGCTCGGCGCCGACCGTCGTATCGCGGGCGACAACGCGAAGCTGGGCGTCCCCGAGGCGCTCCTCGGCGTGATTCCCGGTGGCGGCGGCACGCAGCGACTGGCGCGTCTCGTCGGCCCCGCCAAGGCGAAGGACATGATCTTCACCGGCCGCTTCGTCGGGGCAGAAGAGGCGCTGAGAATCGGCCTGGTCGACGAGGTCGTCGCGCCCGACGAGGTCTACAACGCAGCACTGGCGTGGGCCGGGCAGTTCCGCAATGCCGCGAGCCTGGCGCTGGCAGCGGCGAAGAGGTCGGTCGACCAGGGGCTCGGCGTCGACCTGGAGACCGGACTGAAGATCGAGGAACAGCAGTTCGCGGCGCTCTTCGCCACCGACGATCGCAAGATCGGCATGGATTCGTTCATCGCCAACGGGCCGGGCAAGGCGCAGTTCACCGGGAAGTGACCGCTGGTCCTGCATTCGACGGCGGGTAGGGTTCAACGGCAACGTGCCATTACCGGCGAGTAGGAATCGCTGTCGCGGCAGCCAGAGCCGTCGCGACGAGACAGGATAGGGCGAAAGTAGGAGACATGACGACCACGGAGAACGAGTCGGCAGCAGACCACGTCGATCCGGCACCCAATCCGCATGCCACCGAGGAGCAGGTCAAGGCCGCGCTGGAAGACACCAAGCTCGCGCAGGTGCTCTACCACGACTGGGAAGCCGAGACCTACGACGAGAAGTGGTCGATCAGCTTCGACGAACGGTGCATCGACTATGCGCGCGGCAGGTTCGACGCCGTGGCCGCCGACGAGTCGCTGCCCTACGAGCGGGCAATGGAACTCGGTTGTGGCACAGGATTTTTCCTGCTCAACCTGTTGCAGTCCGGTGTCGCGAAAAAGGGTTCGGTCACCGATCTCTCGCCGGGAATGGTGAAGGTCGCGCTGCGTAACGCGGAGAACCTCGGCCTCGACGTCGACGGCCGTGTCGCCGACGCCGAGCGTATTCCCTACGACGACAACACCTTCGACCTCGTCGTCGGTCACGCGGTGCTGCACCACATCCCCGACGTCGAGCAGGCGTTGAGTGAAGTGCTCCGTGTGCTCAAGCCGGGCGGGCGCTTCGTGTTCGCGGGCGAGCCGTCGACGATCGGCGACTTCTACGCCCGGTGGATGAGCCGGGCCACCTGGTGGGCCACCACCCACGTCACCAAGTTCGGCCCGCTCCAGGCGTGGCGTCGACCGCAGGAGGAGCTCGACGAGTCGTCACGCGCAGCGGCGCTCGAGGCCGTCGTCGACATCCACACCTTCGATCCCGACGAGTTGGCAGACATCGCGCGTTCGGCCGGGGCAGCGCGGGTCGAGACCGCGACCGAGGAGTTGGCCGCCGCGATGCTCGGCTGGCCCGTCCGCACCTTCGAGGCCGCCGTACCGTCGGAGAAGCTCGGTTGGGGTTGGGCCGGCTTCGCCTTCGGAGGGTGGAAGCGGATGACCTGGCTCGACGAGAACGTCCTGCGCAAGGTCGTGCCGCCGAAGTTCTTCTACAACGTGGTAGTGAGCGGGTACAAGCCGAAGTGATCGGCGGGTGATCTGCGGACTGCGGCTCGGGCTCCCGGCGTGGCGTGGCGGATCAGCCCAGGGGCGTCAACTGCGACGTCGCGACCGGGACGCCGAGGATCGTGTTGACGACCTTGTACCCGTTGGCGTTCTTCGTGATGACCAGCCCGCTGGCGGGTGGGATCACGGCGACGGCACCGTTGGGTGTGTCGATGAGTTCCAGCGGCTGATTGGCCGGGCCGATCAGTTGGTTGCCCACCACGCGGTACTCGTTGCATCGCTCGTCGACGGAGCTTCCGTACTGGGTCTTCACGCAGAAGTTGTAGCGTCCGTCGGCGACCTTGGCCTCCGCATTCGCTGCACCGACTGCGGTTCCGATGACGGCCGCCGCCCCGACGAGTGTGCCGACCATGACCATTCTCTTCGTGTTCACGGCCTCATAGTTGCTTAGCCTTACCTAATAGTCAATATCGGGCATGCCCGAGCGCCTGTGCTCACCGCTCATGTGCCAAGGTGTCTGTGAAACCGGCACGCGCCAGGGGAGTTGCGACTGTGGGATACGAATTCACGCTCGATGATGTCGCCTTCCTTTGTGGTCGTTACGGCGAGAAGGCGCTCGACGTCGTCTCGGGTATGGCGTTGACGCCGTCGTCGATGATCGCCGACGTCGAAGCGGCGCGACGACGCTACGCGCCTCACGACGCCGCGCTCATCGAGACGGTGCGTGATCGCCGCCGAGCCGCGCGCAAACTGCGCGACGCCGATCAGTGGCTGCTCACCGACGATGCTCTTCAGCAGGCGACGCCGAGTGTGGTTGCGGCACACCGGGCCGCTGAGATCGCGCAGCGTTTCCCCGGTGCGGTGATCCACGACATCACGTGTTCGATCGGCGGTGAGGTCGTCGAACTCGCATCACAGGAGGGGATCGCCGGCGTGATCGGGAGCGACCTCGACCACGTGAGACTGTCCATGGCGCAACACAATCGGCGCGTCCTCGGTCAGTTGCCCACTCCGACTGCGCTTCTCGTCGCCGATGCACTGACCCCCACGTCGACGGCCGACGTGGTGATCGCCGACCCTGCCCGACGCTCCGGTGCCGGACGGGTCTTTCGGCTCGATCAACTCACGCCGCCGCTTCCCGACGTCTTGATGACCTATGCGGGCCGCGTCGTGATCGTCAAATGTGCTCCGGGCCTTGACTATCGGGCGCTGCGTAACCGCTTCGGCTTCACCGGAGAAGTGCAGATCACCTCGCTCGACGGTGGTGTCCGTGAAGCCTGCCTCTGGAGCGGACCGGGGATCGTCGACCGAACACGGGCAACGGTGCTGCGTACCGGTAGCGACGGCGTTGTGAGTGGTTTCGAGGTCACCGACGACGAGCCCGACGACGTCGACCAACACGGTCCTGTCGGTCGGTGGATCGTCGACCCAGACGGCGCCGTCGTCCGTGCGGGACTGGTGCGTCAGTACGCTGCGCGGCACGGGCTGAGGCAACTCGACCCGCAGATCGCCTATCTCACCGGCGAGCAGGTGCCGTTGGGGGAGAGGGGATTCGAGGTCATCGAGGAGGTTTCGACGTCGGAGAAGGTGTTGCGCAAGACCCTCGCCGCGCACGACTGCGGAACGTTGGAGATACTCGTCCGCGGACTTGACGTCGACCCCGACGCGTTGCGAAAGCGGCTGCGCCTCAAGGGATCGCGGTCACTGGCGCTCGTGCTCACGCGCGTCGGACGCAAGGGCGTCGGGTTCCTGTGCGAGGCCGGCGTCAGGGCGCGATAGTCGCGCGCAGAAAGCCACACCCCTCGGGTCCTCCGTATGTACCGGTACATGTGAGCTCCCCACAAGGCGTAACTTTCTGCGCGGCCGGCGATGTGGTCAGCGACCCGAGGTCAGTCCCGGGGACTACGCCTAGTCCTGCGAGAGCTCGGTACCGGCGATGTACCAGCCGCCCGGCTCGAGGTGGATCGAGTCGCCCTCGCGATGCGACGCTTCCGACTCGAGGTGACCGGTGGTACCCAGCTCGACAGTCACGTCAGCAGGTCCCTGAGCGGCGTTGAGCGCCACAGTGATCGGCTGTTCGGTGTGGACGCGGTAGACCAGTAAGCCCTGGTTCACGTCGAGTGTCTGCACGCGCGCGTGCTCGATGTCGGGGAAGCGGCGTCGAAGTCCCAGCAGCCGCTGGTGGAGTCGGTAGATTGCGGGCAGCGCCGCGTCGTCGGGAGGTGTCTGCGGCAGCGGTGGCCGGATCGCGTCGTCGCCGCCGACGCGTTCTTCTTTCGTTCCGGTCCAACCCAATTCGTCGCCGTAGTAGATCGCAGGGGTGCCGGGCAGGGTGGCCAGGAGCACGACGGCGAGATCAGCGGAACGCTGGGCGAGTCGGGTCGCAATGCGGGTCACGTCGTGATTGCCGACGAACGTCCACGGTACAAACGTGGTCAGCATTTCGTCGTGACGTGTCAGCGCCCACTGCAGTTCGTGCATGTTGGCATCGATGATGCTGCTCCACACGGCTTTCCACAGCTCGTACTGGGTTACCGAGTCGACACCACTGTCGGAGACGAATCCGGGATAGTCGCCGTGAATGACCTCCGCGAGCACGTAGGTGTCGGGGAATCGCTCACGCACACGGGGTAGAACGGTGCGCCAGAAGGCAGGTGGGACCGCATAGGCAGCGTCGAGACGCCACGCGTCGGCGCCTGCGTCGAGCCAATGGCACATCACGTCGACGACCAGGTCGGCGACCTCGGGATTGCGATGATCGAGCGCGACCAGATCGTCGTGACCTTCGAAGGTGCGCACGGTGCCGTCACGTTGGCGACGCGCCCAGCTCGAACCGTCGGCAACTCGATCATGCTGGCGTGACACGTGATTGAACACACCGTCGAGCATGATCCTGATGCCGCGCGACCGGCATGCGGAGACGAGGGCGTCGAAATCGGCTCGGTCGCCGAGTCGTTCGTCGATGGTGAAGTAGTCGAGGGTGTCGTAGCCGTGGGTCGCGGACTGGAAGATCGGACCGAGCGCGATCCCGTTGACTCCCAACGCGACTGCGTAGTCGAGCCAGTCGATGAGTGCCGACAGTGGGCGTCGGCAGGTCCGGTCGACGCCGGTGGTGTCGGCGCCCAGTGCACCGAGTGGGTACACGTGCCACCAGATCGACGTCGCGACCCAGTTCGGCGTGGTGGCTGTCATCAGTCGATGTTCTTCTTCGAGTCGAAGAAGAACACCTCGCCGATGTTCGTGGCCGTGGCGATCTGTCCCGACGGCGACACCGCGACGCCCGTCGTGAAGCCATCCGCGCCGGGCATCGCCACGGTGCGCTTCGTGGAGCCGTTCGACGTGTCGACCTCGATGAGCGACAGCGAGTTCTTGCCCTGATCGCGTACGACGGTCCACGCGGTCTTCGATGACGTGAGGGTCGACAGGCTCACCGTGGCGAGATCCTTGCGCTGCCAGACCTGCTCAGCTTTGTCGCCGCGGTCGCGAAGCAGGGTCAGCGGGGCTCCGATGACACCGGTCGGGATGATCAGGCCGTCGGGGGAGACGGTCATGGATGCGAATCCGTAGCCGCCGTTGTCGTAGGTCCACTTGGTCTTACCGGTGGCGGCGTCGAGCGCGACGATCTGGCCGAGTCTGCTGAACGTGTAGAGGGTGTTGCCATCGGCCGACAGTGTCGGTGCGCCGATCACACCACCGGGAACGTCGGCATGCCAGATCTCCCGGACAACACGTCCGTCGTTCTGCTTCGCGTACGAGAAGCCGCGGATCTGCGACGCGATCGCGCCCGTCGGCCAGAAGTTCAGGAAGAAGCGGCTGTGCTGTTCGTCGACGGCGGGCGGCGCGGGCACGGCGCAGCGTGGGCCGTTGCTGACGCAGTCGCCGTAGCCCCAGAGCGGATCGCCGGGGTCTGCCTCGGGGCGCAGGCGCACCTCGGGTGCGGTGAAGTCGCTGTTCTGGGTGTTGAGCATCAGGATCTGACCCTGGGTGGTCACCACGAGTACCTCGCCGGGGGCCGCGAACTTGGCCGACAGCGGCACCCCGATCACCGGCATCCGCCAGCGGATCGCGCCGCCGGCGTTGAACGCCACGAAGGTGGTCTCCTCGCCGACGTAGGGCTGGTCGAACTGGTCGAGCAGCGTGGAGTTTCCCTCGATGCCTGCACGCATTCGTTTGCAGAAGTTCATACGCCCCGAGTTGGGATCGAGGGCGAGCAGGTTGCACCCGTTGGCGGTATTCGCGGTGACGTTGACGTTCGATTGGTTGGACAGCGTGAGAGGTGCGGTCACCGGGCCGCCTGTCGGGCGGGTCCAGCTCAGGGTGAGGTCGTCGGGGATCGACGGATAGGTGTAGTTCGAGTTCGCGCCGTTGCCGCCGTAGCTGGCCCAGCCGGGGCTCGCCACCGAACGGACGTCGATGTGCCCGTCCGAGCAGGCGCTGAGTGCCACCACGGCACCGAGCAGGAGCGCCAGCGGCGTTAGAACCCGTCGCGGTACCCGAATCCGGGGGCCAACCACAGCCATCCTGCTCCCGTCATGTTCGGTCTCCGGCACTGCACCGGGACGCCAGCAGTTGAGCCTATCGTGCGACGCTCCGCGGCTGGTTCGCACGGCGGCTCCGCTGCCCACTGAAGCCGCGGCTCCGCCGCCGATGCCGGCAGCGGCGTCGATTATGGTGAGTCGTCATGACGACGATGTGGAACGCCTCGTATCGGTCGCGGTGGCGAGCAGGTCGACGCCGCGACCCGCGCCAGGCACGATTCCTCACCCTCGATTCGCTCCGCTGGGTGTTGCGCAACAAGGCGTACACCCCCTGGTATCTGGTTCGGTACTACCGGCTCGCGCGGTTCCGGATGGCCAACCCGCACATCGTGCTCAGGGGAATGCTCTTCCTCGGCCGGAACGTCGAGATCCACGCGACGCCGGAGCTGAGCAGGATGGAGATCGGGCGCTGGGTCCACATCGGTGACGGCAACTCGATCCGCTGTCACGAGGGCACGATGCGCATCGGCGACAAGACGGTCTTCGGCTGCAACAACGTGGTGAACTCCTACCTCGACCTCGAGATCGGCGGGTCGGTGCTCGTCGCCGACTGGTGCTACATCTGCGACTTCGACCACAAGACCGACGACATCACGCTGCCCATCAAAGACCAGGGGATCGTGAAGGGTCCGGTCCGCATCGGCGCCGACACCTGGGTGGCCGCGAAGGTCTCGGTCCTGCGCAACACGATCGTCGGGCGAGGGTGTGTGCTCGGGTCGCATGCCGTGGTCAAGGGCGTGATCCCCGACTATTCGATCGCCGTGGGTGCGCCCGCGCGAGTCGTGAAGAACCGCAAGGACGACTGGGCCACCAATGCCGAGGAGCGCGCCGAACTCGAACGCGCACTTGCCGACATCGAACGCAAGAAGGCGCAAGCCAGGCAGGGGCCTGGCGCCTGACATGTCTGCTCAGGCCTGCCCTGGATCGCGTTCCGGGAGCGGCCTTTCGGCGATGAACGGGCGTCCGACGGGGTGGCGGACGCGACGCTTTGCGGAGAGGTAGACGCCGCTGGTGCGTTCGGCCACCTCCCGCCAGGAGAACTCGGCGGTCAAGCGCGCCCGGGCGCGTCGTGCGCGTGCAGCGGCCTGCACCGGATCGGACAGGGATGACCGAACTGCAGCGGTCAGACCCGCGACGTCGCCGGGCGTGAACGTCAGGCCTGTCACCGGCGCCACGACGGCCTCGCCGAGTCCGCCCGCAGTGGAAACCACGAGAGGCGCGCCGGTAGCAGCGGCCTCGAGGGCGACGATGCCGAAGGGCTCATACCGCGACGGCAGCACGATCGCGTCGCACCGGTGCATCAGGTCGACGAGTTCGTCGTGCCCGACGCCGCCGAGGAACCGCACCGCGCGCGACACCCGGTGTCGGCGAGCGGTGTCGACGAGCCAGTCGTACTGAGTGCCGTCGCCCGCAATGGTCAGCGTGGTGCCGGGATGAGTGCGTCGGATGCGGGGGAGCGCGGCGAGAAGATCCTGCACGCCCTTCTCGTATTCGAGGCGCCCGGCGAACAGCAACTCCGCGGGTCCCTGCGTGCGTGCCCGTTCGGCGTATGGCCAGGTGTCGACGTCGATACCGTTGTGGATGACTTGGACGTCGGGCAGTCCAGGCCCGAAGAGTCTGGTCACCTCGTCACGCATCGACGCCGAGCAGGCGATGAGAGCGTCGGACTCGTTGGCGAGCCACCACTCGACCGAGTGCACCTGACGGTTGGTTCGTCCGCTGACCCAGCCGCTGTGTCTGCCCGCCTCGGTGGCGTGGATCGTCGAGACGAGCGGGACGTCGAACAGTTCGGCGAGCGTGATCGCCGGGTGCGCGACGAGCCAGTCGTGGGCGTGCACCACTTCGGGCGTCCAGCGCATGTCGGCGTCGGCAGTGAGGATGCCTGCAGTGAGGATGCCGAGTCCGGCGCGGACGAAGGCGTGACCCATGGCGAGTGTCCACGCCATCATGTCTTGCCCGAATTCGAACTCTGGCGGGTCCTCTGCAACGGCGATTACCCGCACGCCCTCGACGACGGTGTCGGTGGTCGGGTGAGTGAGTGCGTCGGTACCCGACGGCTTGCGGGTCAGCACCGCGACGTCGTGCCCGATGGCGGCGAGTTCGGTGGCGAGATGATGCACGTGTCTACCGAGGCCACCCACCACGACCGGCGGGTACTCCCACGAGACGAGAAGAACTCTCATGCGCGCTCGTCTCCGCGGAGCCGACGGGCGTCGAGGTCGGCGAACAGGCCGTCGGCGAGATTCCAATTGGCGGCGAGACGCGCTGCCTGCTCGGTGCGTCCGCGTAGCGCGGCGTCGGCGATCTCACGCGTGGCGTGCGCATGGGTGTGGGCACGACGTACCGCGTACTCGGCCGCGGTGTCTTTCGAGACCATGAAGGGCCAGTCCGACGACACGGTCAGCAGGGTCTCTCGGATGATCTGATCAGCAACGCGATCACGACCCGACCCCGTATCGAGAAGTTTGTCGACGGTGTCGAGCGCTGTCTCGACGACCTCTGCGTTGAGTTCGACCAGGTGCTCGACCTGCGGCCCGTTCCACACACGCCAATCCTTACCGGAACCCCACGAGCTGTCGGTGAGGGAAACCGGTTCTCCCACAAGGTTATCGGCCGCTGCGGATGCCATCGTCCCGACGCGCACCCCGGCTTCGGGGAGGCGTCGAAGCACCTGTTCGAGCCACGCGGGTCCCTCATGCCACCAGTGCCCGAACAACTCGGTGTCGAACGCTGCGACGACCAGCGCGGGTCGGCCGATCCGCTCCGATTCCGAGATCAGGCGTGCGCGAACGTGTTCGACGAAGTCGTCGACCTGGCGATCGATCACGGGCGCGACGCGGTCGGGGTCGTAGGGCTTCTTATTGTGTGCTGCAACGGTTTTGCCGGTCACGCGCGACATCTTGAAGCCGGTCGTGTGGTCGTAGGTGTGGAAGTCGCGGTAGACGGAGTGGCCCGGATATCCCGATTTGGGCGACCACACTTGATAACTCACGGTCAGGTCGCGGCCGAATGCGAGGACATCGGAGTTCCCGACGGGTCGCGCGAGCGACGTGTCGCCGTGCAGCGCGGGGCCGTCGACCATGAAATGGCGTACGCCCGCAGCGGAATACTCGGACTCCATTCCCGGCGCGAACGCGCACTCGGGCGCCCAGATCCCTTGCGGCGCAGTACCCCATCGTGATCGAGCGTCGGCGAGCCCTTCGGTGAGGGAGAATCGACGCAACCGCGGATCGAGCAGCGGCGCGAACGGATGGGCGAGCGGGCCACCGAGGATTTCGACGACGTTGCTGTCGGCCAGCGCTCGGATCAGCGGACTCGCACCGTGTTGCCAGTGGCGTTCAAAGTCGCCCACCGCCCTTGCCGCACATCGGAATTCGTGCGCGGCGAGCTCGCGTCGGATGGGGTCCGGATTGTCTGCGGCCGCCACCGCCCGCAGTTGCCAGTCGGCGAGCCACTCGTGCATCGAGCGAAGGCAGTGCGGGTCGTCGAGTTGGGCGGCCAACACAGGTGTGATGCCCAACGAGAGCTGATCGGTGAATCCGTCGGCGGCCAGACGTCGGAGCATGGCGAACACCGGAAGATACGACGCCGCCCACGACTGGTAGAGCCACTCCTCGCCGACCGGCCAGCGACCGTGGTTGGCCAGCCACGGCAGGTGAGAGTGCAGCACCAGGGTGAACTGGCCTGGCACGGCGCTACCGCTGCTGTGTGGGTGCGCCGCAGTGCGGGGTGAGGAAGCAGTCATCGGGTGTGCCGGGGTCGTCAGGGTCGGACCGCGATGGCGAAGAGGTCGAGCGACGCGTCGATGTCTGCGGTTGCCTTGTCTGTGGCGGCCTTGTCTGCGGTTGCACTGTCGGGGGAGGTTTCGAGGATGACGAAGTCGTCGGCGGAGATCGCGGAGACGTCGGCGACGAGGTCGGCGGGCCAGTCCTCGCCCGCCAATGCTCGCTCGATCTGTGCGTCGATCAGCGATCCGCCCCACTTCGCGTCCAACTCCGCCAAGCCCGCGCCGTGGTAAACGCCGTGCATCACAACGGATTCCAGCCCGCCGTCGGTCAGCAGATCGGTGAGCTCGGCGGCGTCGAGTTCACGCGTGTGGAAAGGGTTCAGCGGGGTATCGCGGCCGGGCGAGAAGGTTATGCGATTGGGCGTCGAGATCAGGAGACGCCCGCCGGGACGCAGCACTCGACGGCACTCGGCGATGAAGGCGGCCTGGTCCCACAGATGTTCGATGACCTGGAAGTTCACGACCACGTCGACCGACTCGTCTGGCAGGGGGAGATCTACCAGGTTGCCGGCGATCATCGTCAGTTCCGGGTAGCGCCTGCGGGTGTGTTCGACGGCCGACGCGTCGTAGTCGACGCAGGTGACCGTCGCGCCCGCGGCGGCGAGCATCGCGCCGCCGTAGCCCTCACCGGAGCCTGCCTCGAGAACCTGTTTCCCTCTGCACGACTCCGCGATGAACCGGTAGGCGATCTCGTGGCGCCGGAACCAGTAGTTCTCTGCCGGGATGCCGGGAACCGTCCGCTCGCCGGTCAGTGCGAGTTGGGCATCGGTGTCCAATGCGTCCAGGTTTGCCGTCGGTCGACGGTCCGTTGTCGAGCCCTGTGCGTCGATCATCCCCATGAGACTAGTACCCGGGGGCGTCCCAAGAACGTGCCGCAGTCTCTTCGCCTGGCCGCACTCGTCGCATCCCGCCCGTTCGAACGCCGCCATAGTGTGAGGTAGGCGATGTTCTAAGGCAAAATAGGAGACGCTAAAGTGGGTGGAGACCGATGGCCTTACCCGCCGGTAAGTTGCCGAACCCGACGCAGGAGGTCGACGTAGACCCATGACAAACATTGTCGTTCTGATCAAGCAGGTTCCGGACACCTGGTCCGAGCGAAAGCTCTCCGAGACCGACTACACGCTCGATCGCGAGGCCGCTGACGCCGTGCTCGACGAGATCAACGAGCGCGCAGTCGAGGAAGCGCTGCAGATCAAGGAGGCCAACGGAGGCGAGGTCACCATCCTCACCGCAGGTCCCGAGCGCGCCACCGAAGCCATCCGCAAGGCACTGTCGATGGGTGCCGACAAGGCCATCCACATCAAGGACGATGCGCTGCACGGTTCGGACGCGGTTCAGACCGCGTACGTGCTCGCCCGCGCACTCGGCACCGTCGAGGGTGTCGAGCTGGTCATCGCAGGTAACGAGGCCACCGACGGTCGCGTCGGTGCGATCCCCGCGATGATCGCCGAGTACCTCGAACTGCCGCATCTCACGCATCTGCGCAAGCTGACCGTCGAGGGCGAGTCCCTCAAGGGTGAGCGCGAGACCGACGACGGCATCTACCACGTCGAGGCCGAGCTTCCCGCGATCGTCAGCGTCAACGAGAAGATCAACGAGCCGCGCTTCCCGTCCTTCAAGGGCATCATGGCCGCCAAGAAGAAGGAAGTTCAGGTCGTCGGCCTCGCCGAGATCGACGTCGAGCCTTCCGATGTGGGCCTCGAGAATGCGGGCACGACCGTCACCAGCTCGACCCCGAAGCCTCCGAAGACCGCGGGTGAGCGTGTCACCGACGAGGGCGACGGCGGCGTGAAGGTTGCCGAGTACCTGGTCGGCCAGAAGATCATCTAGGCGCCGAACGCACCGAGACCACCTCACCGGCCCGCGCAGTCGACAGACTCGCCGCAGGCCACCAGACATCCAGGAGCAAAACAATGGCAGAAGTACTCGTTCTGGTCGAACAGGACGCCGAGGGCGCCCTCAAGAAGGTGACCAACGAACTGATCACCGCCGCTCGTGCACTCGGTACGCCGTCGGCCGTCGTGGTCGGCGCACCCGGTGGCGCCGACGGCATCATCGACGACCTCAAGGCCGCCGGTGCCGAGAAGATCTACGTCGCCGAGTCCGACGACGCGGCCAACTACCTGATCAGCCCCAAGGTCGACGTCCTGTCGTCGGTCGCTGAGCAGGCATCGCCCGCGGGCATCCTCGTCGCGGCCAACGCCGACGGCAAGGAGATCGCAGGCCGTCTTGCCGTGCGTCTCGGTTCGGGCGTGCTCGCCGACGTCGTCGACGTCAAGGAAGGCGCTGTCGGCGTCCACTCGATCTTCGGTGGCGCGTTCACCGTCGACGCTCAGGCCAAGGGCGACACCCCGATCTTCTCCGTGCGCCCCGGTGGCGTCGAGGCCGCACCGCAGGCTGCTGCGGGCGAGCGCGTCGACGTCGAGGTACCGGCGCAGGAGGGTGGCGTGAAGATCACCAAGGTCGAGCCGAACGTCGGTGGCGACCGTCCGGAGCTCACCGAGGCGTCGATCGTCGTCTCCGGTGGTCGTGGCGTCGGAAGCGCCGAGAAGTTCTCCGTCGTCGAGGAACTCGCCGACTCGCTCGGTGCCGCTGTCGGCGCCTCGCGTGCCGCGGTCGACTCGGGCTACTACCCGGGCCAGTTCCAGGTCGGTCAGACCGGCAAGACCGTGTCGCCGCAGCTTTACGTCGCCCTGGGCATCTCGGGCGCCATCCAGCACCGCGCAGGCATGCAGACCTCGAAGACGATCGTCGCCGTCAACAAGGATGAGGAAGCACCGATCTTCGAGATCTCTGACTTCGGCATCGTCGGCGACCTCTTCAACGTCGCACCGCAGCTGACCGAAGAGGTCAAGAAGCGCAAGTGATCTCGACAAGCTCGATCAGCGGGCCCGCTGGTTGAGCCTGTCGAAACCACTCAGCGGGCTTGCTGGCTGAGCCTGTCGAAACCACTCTCGGCGATCTCGACAAGCTCGATCAGCGGTTAATCGCTCGATCAGCGGGCTTGCTGGTTGAGCCCCCACCGCTGGTTGAGCCTGTCGAAACCACCCACAGCGATCCCCGGCCCACCTGGGTCGGGGATCGCTGCTTTCTGTTCACCGAGCGCGCCCCGACACGTCACGCGCACGTAGCAGGCCGGTCGTTGCGACTGGCTTTCATCTGGGGCATGACAGACGTACTGGACACCCGCGGTGTTGCACACAGCCGCACCCTGGTCGACGCCGGGCGCCTGCGGATCGTCCTCACCGAGTCCCCGGAGCTGATCGACGCCGTCCAACGGCTCCGCTACGACGTCTTCGCCGCAGAGCCGGGCTTCTCCGATCAGATCGGCGACCCGACAACCCGCCGCGACGCCGACCACGTCGACGACTTCGCCGAGCACCTCGTCGCCATCGACGACGTGTACGGCGTCCTTGGCTGCGCTCGACTGCTCGCACCGCCGCGAGCCATCGCCGCGGGCGGCTGGTACTCGGCAACCGAGTTCGACCTGACCGAGATCAACGAGATCGGCGGGTCGGTCGTCGAGATGGGCCGCGCATGCGTGGCGCCGGGCCATCGCCACGGCGCGATCACCGCGCTGCTCTGGGCCGCGGTGTTGCGATACCTCGACGATGCGGACTACCGCTACCTGATGGGCTGCGTCTCTGTCCCGCTCGGTGGTCCCGGTGAGGAACTGCGGGGTTCGACGCTGCGCGGCGTCCGTGACCACGTGCTCGCGCGTCACCGGGCGCCGTGGCGAACCTTCCCGCTGCACACCCCACTGATCGACGGCCGCACCCTCGGCGAGATCGAGCCACCGTCGACGCTCACCCTCCCGCCGCTGCTGCGTGCCTACCTGCGCCTCGGCGCGACGGTGTGCGGCGACCCGGCGGTCGACGAGATCTTCGACGTCGGCGACTTCGTCACGATCATCGACCGCGAACACGCCAACACCCGCTACCTCGACAGACTTCGTGCGACAGGCGCGCGACTCGCAGTATCTCCCCGAGAGTGAGGTTCGTATGACGGCCGCAGCGATCATCAGCCCTCCGACGTCCGCCGGACAACTGTCAACGCAGACAGTGGCGCCCACAGTGCATCCTGCTCCCGCCCACGACTCCACGTCACCTGCGACGATCAGGACCGAGAGCCACCGTCACGCGTGGTACCCGGCCAGCCCGTGCGGTGACCTCTGCCACGCCGACAATCCGTTCGCCCCGGCGAATGTGTTCGTCGTCGCGATTCGGGTCGCGCTGCTCGCGGCATCGACGGCAGTCGTCCTGCTGGTGGGATCGCTCATGGTGTTCCTGCCACGACTCCTGCGTCGTGCATACATCCGCACGAGTGCGCGAACCCTGCTGTGGTCGGTGGGGGTTCGAGTGGTGATCGACGATCGTCGACCGTTCTCCGCGAGCACCCGTGGGCTCGTGGTCTCCAATCACATCTCATATCTCGACATCCTCGCCGTCGCCGTCGTCAACCCGGCTCGGTTCGTCGCCAAATGCGACGTGATGTCGATGCCCGTCGTGTCGACGCTCGCACGGCGGCTCGGAATCATCTCGATCGACCGCGGCTCACTGCGTACCCTGCCCGCAACCGTCGATCGGGCGGTGGCAGAACTGCAGGCCGACAACTCGGTGGCGGTCTTCCCGGAGGGCACCACGTGGTGCGGACGTGCCCGCGGTGACTTCCGACCCGCGTTCTTCCAGGCGGCGATCGACGCCGGAGTGCCTGTCATTCCGCTGCACGTCGAGTTCGAGGTCTCCGGAATGGTCACGGCCGCACCAGGTTTCATCGGCGACGATTCGCCCGCCGACACGCTGCGGCGCGTGCTGCGCACCCGCGGTCTCGCGGTGCGCGTCCAGGTGCACGAGTCCCAACTTCCCGGTTCGGATCGTCGTGAACTCGCCGAACGCTGCGCCGAACTCGTCGGAGGGGTTCCCGCGCACGCTCATCCGTGAGTAGGCGACGGGCGCGAACGGCGGCACTCGCGCCGGTGACTGCGGACACACCCGATCGCTCGATCCGATACGGTGAGAAAAAGCCGCGCCGTGTGTATCGGTGCGCCCAGCCATCGGGGAGATTTCGTGACCGTGAGTCCGCAGACACCTACCGAGAACGCTGTCGACGCACGCCGCGAGGCCGCACGGGCGCGGTTCGTCGAGCTGCGTTCGGCTCGCAGCACCATCGCCGACGCCGACCTCGACGCGGTCTGGGCCGACCTGGAGACACTCAGACCGGCAGACATGCTCGGGAGTTGGCGCGGTGGTGAGTTCGCCACCGGGCATGCGATGAACGGGCTACTGACCAAGATCGGTTGGCACGGCAAGAACTTCATCTCGCTCAGTGAGGTGCAACCGCTGGTATGTCGCAACGAATCGGGTGAGCTGTATTCCAACACCCGCGTCGGTAAGGGTGAAGCGTCGCTGTGGACCATCGAGTTCCGCGGCGAGGCCACTGCGTCGATGGTCTACGACGGCCAGCCGGTGATCGACCACTTCAAGCGCGTCGACGACACCACGGTGATGGGCATCATGAACGGCACCGGCGGCCTCATCGGCGGCCGCCATTTCTACTTCTACCTCGAACGTGACTGAGTTCTGAGCGTCGACGCTCCAACCACACCTGCGCCGTGACCACCCGCGTCAAGAAGTCGACAAGGGATCGCCAAGCGCGTCATCGCACTCTGTCGTCGTCCCTGAAGGATCGACACAAAGGCAGAAGTCATGGCGCAGACGAAACGCAGTCACAGGCCACACATTCGTACAGCACACGCTCACGCAACCGGCTCCAGCCGGCCGCCCGACAGCCCCGCCGACGTTGCAAAGCCGAGGTGGACGCCGGTCCAGCGCGTGACGCTCGCCGTGGTGTGTGTGGCAACCGCGATGCTCATGCTCGACATCGCGGTGGTCAACACAGCGCTCCCCGCGATGGCACGCGAGTTCGACGCGGGGATGACCTCGCTCAAATGGGTGATCGATGGATACACGCTGGCGTTGGCGACGATCGTTCTCAGCGCAGGTGCATGGGCCGACCGCATCGGCCGACGCCGCGTCTTCGTCGTCGGCGCCGTGGTGTTCACCATCGGGTCCGCGGTCTGTGCGGCTGCGGGTGACATCGGCACCTTGAATGCCGCTCGTGTCGGCCAGGGGCTCGGCGCCGCGCTGCTGTTCGCCTCGTCACTTGCGTTGCTGGCGAACGCATTTCCCGGGAAAGAGGAACGGACCAAGGCATTGGCGGCCTATGGGGCGACCATCGGAGCGTCGTTCGCTGTGGGGCCACTGCTCGGCGGCGTCCTCACCGACTGGATCGACTGGCGCGCGATCTTCGTCGTCAACATTCCGCTGGGGATTGCAATGGTCTACGCGACCCGCTGGATCGACGAGTCCGCGAGTAGTTGTCCGCGACGGGGCGACGTCTGGGGTCAGCTCAGCGTTGTTCTCGCGCTGGGTGCGCTGACCTATGGACTCGTCGAAGCCAACGCGCGCGGTTGGGCGGATGCGGTCACCCTGAGCGCATTCGGCATCGCCGGGATCGCGCTCGTTGCGTTCATCGTCGTCGAATCCGTTGTCGCGCAACCTATGCTGCCGCTGCGTATGTTCACCAACCCTGCCTTTACGGGAGCTCAGGTCGCGACGTTCGCGATCAGTGCGTCGATGTTCGCCGTGTTCGTGTACGTGACCATCTACCTGCAGGGGGTGCTCGGGATGTCGGCGATCGCCGCGGGCCTCGTGTACCTGCCGGGGACGATGGTCATGCTCGTCGTCGCGGGTCTCACCGATCGCGTCGTCGGACGCGTCGCGCCCTGGGTGCTGCTCTCGACGGCCCTGGTCGCGGTCGCCGCCGGACTGGTCTGGATGACGCGTGCCGGCGAGCACAGCAGTGGCTGGATCATGGTGCCCGGCTTCCTCGTGGCCTGCGTCGGTGCGGGTGTGTTCAATCCCGTGATGAGCGGGGTCGTGTTGGCCGAGGCAGCGCACGACGACTCGGGTCTTGCCGCCGGTGTCAACGATGTCTTCCGTCAGTCGGGAATCGCGCTCGGCGTGGCAGCACTGGGTGCGGTATTTCCTGCGGTGTCGGTTTTGAACGGCGGACAGCCCGCCGCCTACGTCGACGCGCTCGGCAACGCGTTGTGGATCAGTGCCGCGATCGCGGCACTCGGTGCGGTCGTGGTGATCGTGGCAATGCGGTCGGCACGTGCGAGTGTCGATGCTGTCGGGTCGGTCGATCCGGCTCAGACAGCCAACATCGTTGCGATGCCGGTCGTACACTCGAAATCGCCGTTTTTCCGACATTCCGGTCCACAGGTGTGAGGGGAGAGATGCGGGAGTATCTGATCCTCGGTCCCCTCGAGGTGCGTCGCGCGGGCGAGACAGTCGACCTGGGATCGCCCAAGCAGCGAATCGTCCTGGGCGCGTTGATCCTTGCGCGCGGCGCGGTGGTGTCGGTTGATCGGCTGATCGATTCGGTATGGGGCACGCATCCGCCACCCGCCGCAACGACGAGCCTGCAGGCCTACATCTCCAATCTGCGGCGCGCGCTGCGGGGCGAGTCCGGTGGGCCGTCGCCCATCGAGAGGGTCAGTCCCGGATATCGACTGACCATCGCCGACGACTCCGTCGACCTTGTCGAGTACCTCGCGCTCGCGCGCAGGATTCGCGAAGAGGTCGACGGCGCTCGTTGGCATGACGCACTGCAACTCTGCGAACAGGCACGCCGACTATGGCGTGGACCCCTGTTGGCAGATATGGCCGACGAGAAGTGGGTTGGCGCCGATTCCGTCGCGGCGTCCGAAACTCGACTTTCCGTCACGGAGGCGTACATCACGACGCTGCTCGCACACGGCGACACCGGTCAGGCGCTCACCGAGACAGCGGCGTTGCGCGCGCTCGACCCGCTCCGCGATCGTGCTGCCTGGTTGCACATGATGGCGCTCTACCGTGCGGGCCGAGGCGCCGATGCGCTCGCGGCCTACACAGAGCATGTTCGACGACTCGACGACGAACTGGGCCTCGACCCCGGAAACGAACTGCGCGATCTGCAGGGCGCCATTCTGCGCCACGACGCCGAAATCGCCGCATGGCCGCGCGCGCCCCGCTGGTCGGGGGCCGGCACGGTGGCCTCGCCGATCACCGGGATCGATGCCGACAACTCTGATGTCGGAAATCCTGCTGCGCCAGGGGTCGACGCACGCGACGCATACGCCGGGGCTGCGGACGTCACTGCCGCCGTCGAAGGAGTGGCGGCCGAGCCGGAAGGCGCCCTTGTCGGACGTGATGCGCAGAGGCGCACGCTGGCAACGCTTTTCGTCGACGACCGGGGTCCGATCACGCGATGGCTCGTGCTGTGGGGTGCGGCAGGGATCGGGAAGACCAGGCTCGCCGAAGAGGCAGCTCGAATGGCGTCGGCCAACGGCGACGTCGTCGTGTGGGTGAGATGTCCTGATTCCCAAGGCATTCCGGCGTGGTGGCCGATGCGTCAACTGTGCCGCGGGCTGAACGCCGACGCCGACTCGGTGTTGTCGGTTCCACCCGGCGTCGACGCCGACGCCGCACGGTTTGCTGTGTACGAACGTGTACAGGCTCTCCTCGAGTCACGCGCTGCATCGCGACCGGTCACCGTCATCGTCGACGACGCGCAGTGGGCGGACCCGATGTCGATAGACCTGCTGGTCTACCTGACCACGGCGTTGCAGCGGGTGGCGGTGCGGGTGATCGTCACGGTGCGAGACGAGGAGGGCGGGCCTGCGATCGCTCGCCTGCGTTCGGCGATGGTGCGGGCAGGGGGTCGGGTCGTCGATGTTCCCGCGTTGGCACGACACGAGGTCACGGCATTGGTACGAGAGATATCCGACGTCGAGCTCTCGCAGGGCGAGCTCGACGAGCTCGTCGACCGCACCGGCGGTAACCCGCTCTTCGTCACAGAGTATGCGCGGCTGCCGGATTCGCAACGCCGAGAAGTCGTTCCGGCTGCCGTCCGTTCGGTACTCGATCGACGCCTCGCCTCGCTCGACCCCGCGACACGTGAGGTCGTCGGCTATGCCGCGGTCATCGGCGGCGGCGACATCGACGTCCCTCTTCTCGCTCAGGTGATGGACCGTGATGTCGACGAGGTCGCCGACTGCATCGACGACGCCGTCGACGAGCGGATAGTGGTGACCGACGCTGGACACGGGCGTGCCGTGTTCGGGCACGCGTTGTTGCGCGAAGAAGCGATGGCGGGCATCAAAACGTTGCGGCGCTGCAGAATTCACCTGCGGACAGCCGAAGTGCTTGCGCCGTCGACGGATTCGGCTTCGTTGGCGCGGCGGGCCGGTCATCTCCTGCGAGCCCTGCCGTTGGCCGAGGTCGCCGACGTGATCGAGGCGTGTCGTCGAGTCGCGGCCGACGCGACGTCACGATGGGATTCGATCAACGCCGCGTACTGGCTCGATGCCGCTCTACGCACATATGAGGCGTCCGATCAGGCAGTGGCCGACGTCGCAATGCGTGATGCCCTGCTCGTCGACCTGCTCGACGCCCATTTGCGTGCCGGAAACGTCGCGACGGTGCTCGAGATGGTGGGCGAACGGCTGACGGACGCGATGCGTTCGGGCAGTCCGCAGACGGCTGGACGTCTTGCCTCCACGTTGATCAGGTCCGGCGGGGGATGGCCGTGGGTTGCGCCGGGAACCGAGACCGGCCCGCTCCAGGACATCTTGACGACCGTCGGTGAGTTCACCGACGGCGACGCCGCGAGCAGCGCACGGGTATTGGGCGCGTTGGCCGTTGGCACCTGCTACAACCGCGACGCCGCGATTCCTGCGACGCTTCTCGCCCGTGCGGAGGTGCTCGCGCGCCGGCTCGGTGATTCCGACGTGCTCGCCGACGTCATGGTCGCGCGCCTGCTCACGTACTCCGGTGTCGCCGATCGGGCACAGGAGGCGGTCGCACTCGGTGTCGCCATTCGCGAACTTCCGCATGCGTCATCGGCGCTCGATGAGGTGATCGTCGATTCCGTGCTGTCGATGGCGACGATGACACTCGGCGACCTTGACGCCGCCGAACGGCACCTACGGCGCGGGATCGTCGGCAGCGAACGAATGCGCCTACCGATACTGCGTGCACAACTGCGGTGGATGGAGGCGGCCATCGCGGTGTGGCATGGTGAATTCGACCGTGCGCGTACGCATTTCGAGACCGCTTACGCGGTCCACCAGCAGACGCAACTCTACGTCGCCGGTAGTGGTGCGCTCGCGATGATGGCGATGGCAACGCAGGAGGGGATGTTCGAGCAGATCGTCGACGACGTCCTGGGAATCGATGGAAGCGACCGCCTGGAGTGGGTGCGCTCCGTGGTGTCCGGTGCGCCGGGCAATTCCGTTGCGACGCTGCTGGCCTCGGGCGTCGCCACCGTCGCGGGCATCCACGGAGACGTCGACCTCGCGATCACGATGATCGACGCCTGGCTGGGGGAGCGGGAACCCATGATGTGGACGTCGCTCGCGCAGGCAGTCATCCTGGCCGGCGTCGTCGTCGAACTCGAATTGACCAATCGCGCAGAGCCCTTCATCGAGTACCTCGGTCGATTCACGCGGTGCATCGCCACCGTGGGGCAGGTCGGGTGCATCGGCCCGGTCGACCTCGCCCTCGCGGAGTTGTATTTCCTGATCGGCGACGACGATGCCGCTATCGAAGCGCTCGGGCGTGCGCGAGAATTGTCCGAGACCCAGGCCAGTACGCCAGGGGTCCTGCGGTGTCGGATGGCCGCGGCATCCCGCGCGCCCGCAGGAGCGCGGCGTGAGCGCGAGCTCGCCGATATCTCCGCGCTCGCTGCTGCTGCCGGCATGAGCGCACTCGCTTCGGCGGCGACCGCTGGGCGCATTGTCTGACCTGCACGAATTGGTGTGCGCTGAACGACGGACATCGGCTGGTGTGCACTCCAAGAAGACCGCAAGATCATCCCAAGGGTGTGCCGACATCGTGTGAGTGCGGCCGGATCAGCCGGTCGCCACGTGCACATTCGAGGAGCATCGCCATGACCCAGACACCGACCGGGATCGACCAAGCCGACATCGCGGGTTTGCGCGCCAGGATTCGCGGAAATGTCTTCCGTCCCACCGAGGAGGGCTACGCGACCGTGAGCTTCAACGCCTCGGTGTCGAGGCGCCCGTGGGCGGTCGTCGACGCGGCAGGCAGCGACGATGTTGCCGCGGCAGTCGCGTTCGCCGCGGCAAACGACATGACGGTTGCCGTCCACGGCACCGGTCACGGCGCGACGCCGATCGACGGACGGTCGTTGTTGGTCCGGACGGGCGCGCTCGACACGTGTGAGATCGACCCCGCAACGAGGACAGCACGAGTCGGTGCGGGCGTGCGCTGGCAGCGGGTCATCGAGGCGGCAGCGCAGTTCGGACTCGCTCCGCTGTGCGGATCGGCGCCGGGCGTTGGCGTAGCGGGATTTCTGTCCGGCGGCGGTATCGGGCCGCTCGTCCGGTCGGTCGGGGTGTCGTCGGATTATGTGCGCGCCATCGAGATGGTCACCGGTGACGGGCGCCTCCGGCGGGTCAGCGCCGATGCAGATCCCGATCTGTTCTGGGGTTGCCGCGGCGGGAAGGCCACGCTCGGCATCGTCACGGAGTTGGAGATCGAATTACTGCCGATCGCGGAATTCTACGGCGGCGCAGTCTATTTCGACGGAGCTGACGTGCCGTCGGTGCTCGCGGCATGGCAACGGTGGACACAGGATCTTCCCCGCGAGGCGTCGACGTCGATCGCGCTCCTGCGGCTGCCCGACATGCCGGGGGTTCCGCCGATGCTCGCGGGCAAGCTCACTGTCGCCGTGCGCTACGCCAGCGTCGCCGACGCCGACACCGCGGCGTCGACCTTCGCGCCGATGCGCGCGGTGGCGACCCCGATTCTCGACGCGGTGGGCACGATGCCCTACGCCGCCGTCGGCATGATCCATGCCGACCCCACCGACCCGAAGCCTGCGTACGAGAACGGCATGTTGCTGTCGGGGCTGCCCGACGACGCGGTGCGCACGCTGCTCGACCACGCGGGACCCGAGGTCGCTTCGCCGCTACTGCTGGTGGAACTGAGGCTGCTCGGAGGGGCGTTCGCCGAGCAACGCGGACCCGACAGTGCGGTCCGCCACCGCGACGCCGCGCTCAATCTGCACGTCGTCGGAGTCCTGGTGCCACCGATCGCCGACATCGTGCCCGGGCACGCCGACCGGCTGATCGACGCGATGTCGGAGTGGGGGACCGGCGGACGACTTCCCAACTTCACCGCCAGCACCGACCCGGAGCGCATCCGGTCCTGCTACGACGAGGAGACGGCCGCCTGGCTGGCGGCGCTCGCGCTCCAGCACGACCCCGGCGGGGTACTCCGTGTCGGCCAGGTCGTCCGCTGATCACCGGTCCGGTGCAACTCGGCTCCGCACGACGGAATTGGTCACGGGTGTTCGCGCGTTTATCCTGGAGTGCGTATGTCCACGTCATCCCGCGCCCCGGTCTACCTCGACAATGCCGCGACGACAGCTCTGCTGCCGGAGGCACTCGAGGCGATGACCGCCTGCTATCTCCAGCCGGGTAACGCGTCGTCGTTGCACGGTTCGGGTCGTCGTGCCCGGCGTCACCTGGAAGAAGCCCGCGAGACCGTCGCGTCGGCACTCGGTGCGCGGCCGTCAGAGGTGATCTTCACCAGCGGCGGCACCGAGGCCGACAACCTGGCGGTCAAGGGCATCTTTTGGGCTCGTAGGAGAGGCGACGCGCAGCGTCGTCGAATCATGGTCTCCGCGGTCGAGCACCACGCCGTGCTCGACGCCGCGCAGTGGTTGGCCGACAACGACGGCGCCGAACTCGTCGTGATCCCGGTCGACGCCGAGGGCGCGGTGTCTGTTGCGCACGTGCGTGCCGAGCTCGAGCAGCATGCGGCGCAGACGGCGCTGATCTCGGTGATGTGGGCCAACAACGAAGTCGGAACGATCCAGCCGGTGAGCGAGATCGCGGCGCTCGGCATCGAGTTCGGCGTCCCCGTGCATTCCGACGCCGTGCAGGCGGCCGGTCACGTCCCCGTCGACTTCGCGGGCAGCAAGCTCTCCGCCATGAGTATCGCCGGGCACAAGTTCGGCGGTCCGTACGGATGTGGCGCCCTGCTTCTCGGGCGCGACGTCGAGTGTGTTCCGTTGCAGCACGGTGGCGGACACGAGCGGGATCTGCGATCGGGCACCCAGGACGTGCCGGGGATCGTCGGCCTTGCTGCTGCACTGCGACGGTCGGTCGACACGCTCGACGAGACGCTGCCGCAGGTTTCAGCGATGCGTGATCGGCTGTTCGACGTGCTGTTGTCCATTGATGGAGCCAGCGCCAACGGGCCTCGCGACGATCGTCGGCTGCCCGGCAACGTGCACGTGTCTTTCGCGGGCTGCGAAGGCGATTCGCTGCTGATGCTCCTCGACGCCAACGGTGTCGAGTGTTCGACGGGTTCGGCATGTACGGCAGGCGTTGCCCAGGCCAGCCACGTGTTGCTGGCCATGGGGGTCAGCATGGCCGACGCGCGCGGGTCGCTGCGCTTCTCGCTCTCCCATTCCACGACCGACGCCGACATCGCGTCGGTCGCCGAGATCATCGGCGAGGTCGTCGACCGTGCCCGCGTCGCCGGACTGGTCTCGACTCCCGCAGGTAAGGGGAACTGATGCGCGTACTGGCAGCCATGAGCGGAGGAGTCGATTCGGCCGTCGCCGCGGCACGTGCCGTCGACGCGGGCCACGAGGTGGTCGGCGTGCATCTCGCTCTGTCGACAGCGCCGGGAGCGCTGCGCACCGGCTCCCGCGGATGTTGTTCGCGCGAAGACGCCGACGATGCGCGACGCGCCGCGGACGTTCTCGGCATCCCGTTCTACGTCTGGGATTTCGCGGAGAAGTTCAAGGACGACGTGATCGACGAGTTCGTCGAGGCCTACGCGGCCGGCCAAACACCCAACCCATGCCTGACCTGCAACGAGAAGATCAAGTTCTCCGCGCTCGCCGAAAAGGCGGTTGCGCTCGGTTTCGACGCACTGGCAACCGGTCACTACGCACGACTCGCCGACGGCGAGTTGCGTCGTGCCGTCGACGACGACAAAGACCAGTCCTATGTGCTGGCCGTCCTGACCCAGCAGCAGTTGTCGCGGGCGATGTTCCCGGTCGGCGACACCTCCAAGCCGCAGATCCGCGACGAGGCCGCCCGACGCGGTCTGTCCGTCGCGTCGAAGCCGGACTCACACGACATCTGCTTCATCCCGACCGGCGACACCAGAGCATTCCTCGGCGCACGAATCGGTGTGCGTCCCGGTGCTGTTATCGACGCCGACTCGGGTGAACGTCTCGCCGACCACGAGGGCGTCCACGGCTTCACCATCGGCCAGCGCAAGGGACTCGGTATCGAGGCACCCGCCGCGGACGGGCGTCCGCGCTACGTCACCGACATCGACCCCGAATCGGGCACAGTGACCGTCGGAGCCGCGGAGAACCTGCAGGTCTGGTCGATCAGCGCCACCAAGGCCGTGTGGACGTCCGGACAGGTGCCGAGCGGCCCGATCGAGTGCATCGTGCAGGTGCGTGCGCACGGCGGACTCGCGCAGGCGGTCGCGACACCGGTCACCGGCGACGACGGACGCCCCGGGATCGACATCGAGTTGCGTGAGCCGCTGACCGGCGTCGCGCGCGGCCAGGCGGCCGTGCTGTACCTGCCCGACGCCGAGCGAGGCGATCTCGTCGTCGGCTCGGGTCGTATCGCGGGCACCTCGCACGTGCGTCGCCACGACGAGGCCGTCGCGGGTGCGTCGTCGAGTGCGCACTGACCGGTGATGTGATGACGTCGCTGCCGACCGGTGTCGGTACGGGTGTCGGCTCCATGCCGGGCACCGATCCGACTGAGGCCGCGGCGATCGTGGGCGGCGAACTCGACTTCACCTACCTCGCGGAGTTGCCCGCACGCGGGATCGGAGCCGACATGGTCGGCCGGATGGGCACTTTGCTCGTCGACATGCCGATCGACGCGGGGCCGTGGGGCTACCGACTCGCGGCACGCCCCTCCGCCGTCACCCGCGCGGCGTCGGACTACCTGCGATTCGACCTCGACGCGCTCGAAGAGCTTTGGGACACAGCGGGATTCATCGGTACCGGGCGTCAGGTGAAGGTGGCGGTGTGTGGACCGTTCACCTTTTCCGCCTCGGTCGAGCTGCCCAACGGACACAAGGTGCTCCGCGACGTCGGTGCGTGGCACGACGTCGTCGAGTCGACGGCCGAGGGACTGCGCGAGCACGCCGCGGAGGTTGCCCGACGTCTGGGCGCGCAGGTGACCGTGCAGCTCGATGAGCCCCTGATCGGAGCAGTCCTCGACGGCACGGTGACTCCGCTGACCCGACTCGATCCGATCCGCGCGATCCCACTCCCCGAGGTAGTGGACGCGCTCGCGGGCATCGTCGAACAGGTGGGTAGACCGGCGATCGTGCACAACTGCGGGGCGCCACGCTGGGATCTGATCGGACGGTTGCGCGGCGTCGGACATTCGGTGGTCCTCGACGCCGCGATCTCCTCGGGGCCCGACGTACTCGACACCGAGACTCTCGACGGGATCGGTGAGCTGATCGAACGCGGCGATGTCCTCGTCGCGGGTGTGGTGTCGGCTCAGCGGGCCGACCGACGGGCCCGCGCCGAGACGGTCGCCAGCGGGTTGGCCGCGATCACCGATCGGATCGGACTGGATCGAAAAGTGTTGTCCGACAACGTGATCGCGACTCCGACGTGTGGCCTGGCCGGAGCCTCACCGGCCTGGGCACGCACGGCCCTTGGCATCTGCGCACGCGCAGGGGAACTGCTGTCGGAGGACCCGCAGGCGCTGTGACGGCTGCGTGGGTGCTGGCGGCGTTGGGACTGGTGAGGGGTCCGGCACTCACCTGAATGTGTGTCGTTTCGAAAGATGTGGGTGCTGCAGCACACACATGCTCGGATTCGACACACATTCAGCTCGGTGGGTCGGTCCGACAGCCGAGTCGACGCCTCAGAGCGGCGGCAGCTTGGCCAACGACTTCTTCGGCGCCACGTGGCGGTAGCTCGCATCGAGAAGCTCGGCGACCTCGTCCCAGTCGGTCTTTTTGTCGAGAAGCATTCCGAGCCAGCCGTATACGCCGACGTACGCGGGCAGGAAGATCCGCGGATCGTCGACGAGGGCGTCGCGTTCGGCGTCGTCGGGGATGAACAGCAACGACTGGTCGTGGCGTTCGCCGCCCTTGATGCTGCCGCCGTACGTGCCGAACATCTTCCCGCAGCGGAACGTCGGACGGCCGTGCGCGACCACCTCGGTGGTGTCGGGTAGCGCGAGTGCGATCGCACGCACCCGGCCGAGCAGCGGATCGGCGTCGTCGAACACGATGGGGTGCGGCATGAGTCGACGATAGGGCACCGTCCCCGACTGGGAGGGCGTGTCGGTGCCCTTCGATAGTCTTTGAGGGTGGCACAAGACGTCGGAACCACGGATCCCACGACGAGGGACCCCAGCGCAGACCTGCGTGAGCAGTGGTCGAAGCTCGCCGAAGAGATTCGCGACCACCAGTTCCGCTATTACGTCAAGGATGCGCCGATCATCTCCGACGGCGAGTTCGACCGTCTCCTGCGTGAGTTGCAAGAACTCGAAGACACGCATCCCGAGCTCGCAACGCCCGATTCTCCGACCAAGTTGGTCGGCGGCGGATTCTCCACGGCGTTCACCCCGGTCGATCACCTCGAGCGGATGCTGTCGCTCGACAACGTCTTCGACGGCGACGAGATGCGCACGTGGGTCTCGCGGGTCGAGGAGGAGGTCGGTGTCGGCACCGAGTACCTGTGCGAACTCAAGATCGACGGCGTCGCGCTCGCGCTGGTCTACATCGACGGTGTGCTCGACCACGCCGTCACCCGCGGCGACGGACGCACCGGTGAAGACGTCACCCTCAACGCCCGCACCATCGAAGACGTCCCGGCGCGGCTGACCGCGACCGACGAGTACCCGATACCGCACGTGCTCGAAGTCCGCGGTGAGGTGTTCTTCCGCGTCGAGGATTTCGAGGCTCTCAACGCATCACTCGTCGACGACGGCAAGGCCCCCTTCGCCAACCCGCGCAACTCGGCGGCGGGTTCGTTGCGGCAGAAGAACCCGCAGATCACTGCGAAGCGTCGGCTCAGGATGATCTGTCACGGACTCGGCCACACCGAGGGCTGGAAGCCCAAGTCTCTGCACGACGCCTACCTCGCGATCGGGGCGTGGGGACTACCGGTGTCGACGCACACAACCAAGGTGTCGGGAGCCGACGCGATCCTCGACCGCATCGCGTACTGGGGCGAGCACCGACACGACGTCGAGCACGAGATCGACGGCATCGTCGTCAAGGTCGACGACTTCGCCAAGCAGCGTCGGCTCGGCTCCACCTCCCGTGCACCTCGCTGGGCGATCGCGTACAAGTACCCACCCGAGGAGGCCACCACCAAGCTCCTCGACATCAAGGTCGGCGTCGGCCGGACTGGCCGCGTCACCCCGTTTGCCTTCATGGAACCGGTGTTGGTCGCAGGCTCGACGGTCTCGCGTGCCACGCTGCACAACGAGTCCGAGGTCCGCCGGAAGGGTGTGCTGATCGGCGACACGGTCACCATCCGCAAGGCAGGCGACGTGATCCCCGAGGTGCTCGGCCCCGTGGTGGAGTTGCGCGACGGTAGCGAGCGCGCGTTCGTGATGCCGGAGCGCTGCCCCGAATGCGGCTCCACTCTGCGGCCCGAGAAAGACAGCGACGCCGACATCCGTTGTCCCAACGCGAAATCCTGTCCCGCGCAGCTACGCGAGCGGCTGTTCCACCTCGCGGGCCGCGGCGCCTTCGACATCGAGGCGCTCGGGTACGAGGCAGCGACCGCACTGCTGAGCTCGGGGGTCATCGTCAACGAGGGCGACCTGTTCTCACTGACCGCCGACGACCTCGCCAAGGTCGACCTGTTCACCACCAAGGACGGCAAACTCTCGGCGAACGGCAAGCGTCTGCTCGTCAATCTGCAAGGCGCCAAGGATGTTCCGCTCTGGCGCGTGCTCGTCGCGCTGTCGATCCGCCACGTCGGACCCACCGCGGCGCGTTCTCTCGCAACCGAATTCGGCTCGCTGCAGGCGATCGAAGACGCGACGCCCGAGCAACTCGCCGACGTCGAGGGACTCGGCGGAACGCTCGCGCAGAGTATTCACGACTGGTTCGCCGTCGACTGGCATCGCGAAGTCGTCGAGAAGTGGCGTGCCGCAGGAGTTTCGATGGAAGACGAGCGCGATGAGTCCATCGTGCGCACGCTCGAGGGCAAGACCATCGTCGTCACCGGCTCGCTGCAGGACTTCTCCCGCGACGGCGCCAAGGAAGCCATCTTGGCGCGCGGCGGCAAGGCGTCGGGCTCGGTGTCGAAGAAAACCGACTACGTCGTCGTCGGCGATTCCCCGGGCAGCAAAGCTGCGAAGGCCGAACAACTCGGGGTGCCCGTGATCGACGAAGACGGTTTCAAGCACCTGCTGGAGACGGGGGAGGGGCCGGCGGCTGCCCTTCCGGAGTCCGACGCGGAGCCGAGTTGAGCAGTGAGGTCCTGAACTCCGAAACCGTGTGCGGCAGCCACAGCGCCTGCACCGGGGTCAGCGGCGGATCGTCGAAATCCTTGACGATGACTCGATTTTCGTGACTCGTGCCCACCGGATCGGTCACGAACGCGACAGCGTCGTCGTCGACGAGCACCGCCGTCGCGGGCGGCGCACCTTGGACGCGGCAGATGCGCAACGTCGGCTCCAAGCCGCTGCCGCGCAGGTGCGCGACCAGAAAGTCGGTGTAGAAGGAATGCCGTTCCGGTGCCCACACCACGATGGGTACATCTAGGAGCGCGCTGACCGAGACGGTGTCCGCGTCGGCCAAGCGGTGGTTTGCCGCCATCGCCAGCCGCAACGGGTGGTAGGTGACTATCGACGAGGTCAGTTGCGGTGGTGTCTCGACGCCTCGGCGCAACACCACATCGAGCTCGCCCGACAGCAGTTGGTCGGTGAATCGATCGGGAAATGTCTTGACCAGCGTCACCGATACAGCGGGATGCAGCCGTAGTGCGGGTTCGACGAGCGCGAAGACCTCGTCGCTCGACAATGCGGGCGAGTGTCCGATGGTGAATGCGTCGGGGACGCCCGCGGCTCGACGTCGGACCGATCGTGCGAGTTCGCGCGCGCCCGCGAGCAGTGGAAGCGCACCCTCGAGGAGATTCTCGCCTGCGGCGGTCAATACGAGACGTCGACCTGTCCGGTCGAACAACGTCACGCCGACCTCGCGCTCGAGTTGTCTCAGTGCCGTCGACAGCGCCTGCTGGGTGAGGAACATCTGTTCCGCCGCCGCAGCCAGAGTCCCGGCCTGTGCGACCGCGACGAACTGTTCGAGTCGCCGGGTGTCCAGCGCGGCAGCGTCGTCCAGCTCAGCCATAGCGCAAATCTTACTTGAGTAAGGTCCAGGAAGATCCGATTGAATTGGAGTTTTGGGATTCCTACCGTCGGAGGCATGACGCAGAATCAGAGCTCATCCGTTCTCACTCGCCCTCTCGACGGCAAGAGTGCCGTCGTGGCGGCAGGTGCGAAGAATCTCGGTGGACTCGTGTCGCGCGATCTCGCGGGACTCGGCGCCAACGTCGCCGTCCACTACAACAGCGATGCCAGCAGGCCGGAGGCGGAGAAGACCGCGGCCGCGGTCGAAGAACTGGGCGGCAAGGCGATCATCGTCCAGGGAGACCTCACCGCTCCTGCCGCGGTCGCCGCGCTCTTCGACGAGGCTGTCGGCGCATTCGGTGGCGTCGACATCGCGGTCAACACCGTTGGCAAAGTGCTGCGCAAGCCCATCGTCGAAACGACTGAGGCCGAATACGATTCGATGTTCGACATCAATGCGAAGGCTGCGTACTTCTTCCTGCAGGAAGCAGGAAAGCGGCTCAACGACGACGGTGCGATCATCACCATCGTCACCTCTCTGCTCGCGGCGTATACCGACGGCTACTCGACGTACGCCGGCGGTAAGGCGCCTGTCGAGCACTTCACCCGCGCGGCTTCCAAGGAGTTCGCCGATCGCGGCATCTCGGTCAACAACATCGGCCCCGGACCGATGGACACGCCGTTCTTCTATCCGCAAGAGACGCCGGAGCGTGTGGAATTCCACAAGTCACAGGCGATGGGAAACCGGCTCACCCGAATCGAAGACATCGCGCCGATCGTGACCTTCCTTGCGACAGAAGGGCATTGGATCACCGGACAAACGATCTTCGCGAACGGCGGGTACACCACGCGCTGACCCGGTCAGACTGGATTCTGGCCGTACTTCCTCACCTGGCACCGACGGATTGCTTGCGGATCCGGGTGCCTGCCCGACCCGGTTCATCAAGGGAGATGACATGACGACCTCGCTACCCGCGCCCGTCGCCGCGTCGATCGACGCGACGAATGCCGGTGATCTGCAGGCATTCCTCGACGCCTTCACGCCGGACGGTTCCGTCGACGATTGGGGGCGGGTCTTCACCGGACCCGACGCGATCACCGGCTGGAGCGACAACGAATTCATCGGTAAGAACGTCACGCTCGACGTCACGAAGGCTACGACGGCCGGTGCCGACACCGTCGTCATCGCGACTGTCGGCGGAGACGGATTCAACGGTCCGTCGACATTCACCTACACGGTCAACGGAGACAAGTTGTCGCGCATGACAATTCGCGAGTGACGCGTCGTCGCTACGGTGGCGGCATCCCCGCCTAATGCCACCTGGCTACGACTCGGTGCGCAGCACAGTGCTGACGATGCCCGAGAGGTAACCGAGGCGCGCGATCTCCGACGGTCGGAAGTCGGGGCCGCCGATCCTGCCGAGCAGCACTGCTTTTCGGCCGTCGCCGAGCGGGGCTGCTGCCATTCGGGTGTCCATGTCCTGCCAGGCGCCGGGGACCCAGTCGGCGTCGGGATCGAGTTGCGCGGCCTCGCTGAGCGGAAGCCAGTCAGCGCTGGTCAGCGGCGTCTCGGGTGCGCCGGAGCTGCCGTAGAGCGCGAGGACACCACCCGCCGCCCGGGTGACGACCATCGCCCACGACACGCGCAGTACGCGTGGCGCGTTGTCGACGAGGACCTGTAGCCGGTCGTGGTCGGCGGTGGCCACCTGGTCGACGAGCTCGAGTTCGCGGTGGGTGTCCAGTAGTCCGCTGTAGGGACGAATGGAGTCGACGCGCACACCGGTGACTCTTTCGGCCGCGGTGATCAACGCATCGGGAAGTGAGCCGGGCGCGACGTCGACGACGAGGTCGTCGACGGCGTAGCCGTCACCTCGTTCGACGACCTCGAGGGACAGGATGTCAGCGCCGACGGACCCGAGCTGCACGGCGAGCAGTCCGAGGCTGCCGGGGCGGTCCTCGAGGTACACGCGCAGCAGATATGACACGTGCGACATTGTCGCACCGTGGCCGCGGGCGTGCTCGGATGGCATCGGCCGCGTGCTGCCGCCACGATGGAGGACATGGTTTCGGTTCCCGATCACGACGACGCGCCCGGCACACAGCACGTCACGACGTCCGTCGCGCGACGCATCGAGTCCGGGCGTGAACACGACTTCGTCACCTGGACGGACGCCGGGATCGCGCTGGCCCGTACGTTCCCCGGCTTTCTCGGCGGCGGATGGTTGCGGTCGAGCAGCAAGCCCGACGAGTACTACGTCGTCTACCGCTTCGCCGACGACGACGCGCTCGAGGATTGGAACTCCTCGCCGGTGCGCAAAGCGTGGTTGTCGCGCGGTGAGGGTGTGGCCGTCGAGTACGCGACGCATCGCCTCTCGGGTATCGAGGGGTGGTTCGAGCCACAGTCGACGCTGACCAACGCGGTCCGGGTGATGGGTGCGCCGCCGCCGCGGTGGAAGCAGGCTGTCACCATCTGGCTGGGCTTCTTCCCGATGTCGCTGCTGATCAACTTTCTGGTGATTCCCCATCTCGGTGGGATGCCACTGGTGCTCAAGACGTTGATCGCGACGCTGATCAACACCCCGCTCATGGTGTACCTGGTGCTGCCGTGGATCACCCGTCGCCTCAAGAGGTGGCTCCACTGACGAGCGTCGGGGTCCGGCCTCGCCGTGCCAGATCGTCGTCGAGTACCGCGTCGACTCGGCCGAGACCGTCGTCGCCTAGGCTTGATGGGGTTGTCGGTGTGCTGTTGCCGATGCCGGTGGTTTTGCTGGTGAGGAAGGACGTGATCTCTTCAAATGTCTGACGGATCTGGGTCGGAGGACGCAGGGTCGACGATCTCGCGTGAACAGGTCGCGCACCTGGCGCGGCTGTCGCGACTCGCGCTGAGCGATGACGAGCTCGATCTCTATGCGCAACAGCTCGATTCGATCTTGGCGCATGTGGCGCAGGTCTCCGAGGTCGCTGCCGACGACGTCCCGCCGACCGCCCACCCGGCGGCGCTGGCCAACGTGTTGCGCGAAGACGTCGTCAAGCCCGGCCTGACCACCGAAGAGGCGCTCTCCGGTGCGCCCGCCGTCGAGCAGGACCGGTTCGCCGTCCCGCAGATCCTGGGGGAGGAACAGTGAGTTCTCAGACACCGGCCACCCGCGCCGCCACCGACATCACCGGACTGTCCGCCGCAGAGCTCGGCGAGAAGATCGCCTCCCGTGAGCTCTCGTCTGTCGAGGTCACCCAGGCGCACCTCGACCGCATCGCCGAGATCGACGACCAACTCGGTGCATTCCTGCATGTGAGCAGCTCCGAGGCGCTCGTCGCCGCCAAGGCCGCCGACGACGCCGTCGCGGCGGGAGAGGCGTCATCGCCGCTCACCGGCGTGCCGCTCGCGCTCAAGGACGTGTTCACGACGACCGACGCACCAACCACATGCGGCTCGAAGATTCTCGAGGGCTGGGTCCCGCCCTACGACGCGACCGTGACCGCGCGGCTGCGTGCGGCGGGTATCCCGATCCTCGGCAAGACCAACATGGACGAGTTCGCGATGGGCAGTTCCACCGAGAACTCCGCCTACCAGGTGACCCGGAATCCCTGGGACACCTCACGTATACCGGGCGGTTCCGGTGGTGGCAGCGCTGCGGCGCTCGCGTCGTACCAGGCGCCCCTGGCGATCGGCACCGACACCGGTGGCTCGATCCGTCAGCCCGCCGCGGTCACCGCGACGGTCGGCGTCAAGCCGACCTACGGCACGGTGTCGCGCTACGGACTCGTCGCCTGCGCGTCGTCGTTGGACCAGGGTGGCCCGTGTGGGCGGACCGTCCTCGACACCGCGCTGCTGCACGAGGTCATCGCGGGACATGACCCGCGCGATTCCACCTCGATCGACGTTGCCGTACCCGATGTCGTCGGCGCTGCACGCGCGGGCGCGTCCGGTGATCTGACGGGTGTGCGGGTCGGCGTGGTCACCGAACTGCAGGGGGAGGGCTACCAGCCCGGCGTGCTCGCGTCGTTCGAGCAGGCGGTCGCAACGCTCACCGAGCGTGGCGCCGAGGTCGTCGAGGTCTCCTGCCCGCACTTCACCTACGCTCTCGGCGCGTACTACCTCATCCTCCCCAGTGAGGTGTCGTCGAACCTCGCTCGTTTCGACGGCATGCGGTACGGGCTGCGCGTCGGCGACGACGGCAAGCACAGCGCCGAAGAGGTCATGGCACTGACACGCGAGGCCGGATTCGGTCCAGAAGTCAAGCGCCGCATCATGATCGGTACCTACGCCTTGTCGTCTGGCTACTACGACGCGTACTACGGCCAGGCGCAGAAGGTCCGCACGCTGATCGCGCGCGACTTCGCCACGGCCTTCGAGAGCGTCGACGTCCTCGTCTCGCCGACGACGCCGACCACCGCGTTCCCCATCGGCGACAAGGTCGACGATCCGCTGAGCATGTACCTGTTCGACCTGTGCACCCTGCCGGTGAATCTCGCTGGTGTCGGAGCGATGTCGGTGCCGTCCGGTCTGTCGGTCGACGACGGGCTGCCCGTCGGGCTGCAGATCATGGCTCCAGCTCTCGCCGACGATCGGCTCTACCGGGTGGGCGCAGCGTACGAGGCCGCCCGCGGTCCGATCGTCTGATCGGTTACGGGCAGGCCGCTCGCCTGATCCGGACCGGAGTACCGGTGGCCGACGCCTGCGGGGCCGTCGAGCGACCCCAGCAGGTCGGCGGAGTTCTGCACGAACGTCACCAGGGGCAGCCACGGAACGCGTCGGGTCGGTCTGCCGACTGTGACCGTCTCGGAAGGTCGGGACGGAGCGCGCCAGATCGCCGCCGGTGACCACGTGGTCACCGGGTCGGTTGCATTGGCGACCACCATGCGTGGGGATCCGTGCGCGTGCGTCGCAATGGTGTCTGCGGGAACCCCGGAGAGAACGGTGGCCCTGACAGTGCCGGGGCGATGGTCGTCGGCCCAGACCCGTGCCGTCTCCGCTCCGATCGCGCCGAGGCTCTGGCCGTACAGGATGATGCGCGGACGATGCTGTGCGGGAACAGAATCGAGTGCTGCTGTTACAGCCGCCACCACCGCGACAGACGCGCGTCCGGCCGCACTCCGGTCGGTGACGAATGCCCGCCACGACTGCGACGACGCGTAGCGGGGCGTGATGGTGCGCATCCGGCCGGCGCGCTCACCGATCGCCGTGACCGCACCGGCGTCGATCCACCCCGAGCCCGTCGGGACCGCGATCAACACCGCGTCGTCACCGCGGCCGCCCGCGTCGACCCATTGCTGGACAAGGGCATTCGCGTCGCGTGCGCTGGAAACCGGTGCGCTCAACGTCGACGCCGACGCTGAGCCCGAGATGGGCGTGAGCAGTCCGGCGGCAACCGAGACAGCGCCTGCGACGGCCAGCATGCTCAGGCGTGGCAGCCAGACGATCGCGGCGACAACCGCGGCTGTCGGTCCGACGAGCAACGCCACCCACTCGACGCCGACGGGGGCATAGCCGAGCTCGCCGCGAATTCCGTTCTGCCACCACATGTTCGCCGTAGCCGCGACCACAAGGAACGTGCACGCTGCCACAAGCGGTGACCATCGGGTCGCACTCCGGGAACGATGACACAGTCTCAGTCCGACCAGCGTGGCACTCACGACGATGGCTGCGCACCCGGCAACGACGACACCCGCGAGCCACGGAGTCCGCGGAAGCGGGGACGGCCAGAGCCCGATCCCGGTGGCGAGCACAATCGCCCAGGCGATCGCCGGGTGAGGAGGCGCAGGTGCGGTGACTACTCGATCGGTTCCCGGGATCGTCAACGTGTCGCCCCCGACGATGCCTGTGTGCCATCGCGTTCGACGTCGCTGTTGCCATCTGGATCGTCGTGTACGAGGTGCCCGACGGCCGACGACGTCGCGGCGAGCACGTTGCCGCGGTCCTGCGGTGGGCCGTCGCCTTCATGCCAGGTGTTGAGTCCGACCCCCACCCGTGCCAGCTCCGCCGCACCCATACACAGCGGATCGTGACAGGTTTCGCGCATCCGCGTCACCAGGGCGGTGTCGAGACCCAGTCGCGCCCAGGGGCCCAACGGATTTCCGACCCGCGCCGCATAGCGCAGCATGTCGTAGCCGAAATCATGTGTGCGGCACAGTGGTTCGAACCTCGCGGGCATCGGTACAGGTGACGAGCAATCGCCGCCGGGATTGCTCGCATCGTCGCCGTCGAGCACCGGCGAGTACCCCATCCTGGATGCGAAGTCGGACGGCAGCGCCGCCATCGCTCCCGCGCCGTTGCGATCGAGAAGCTGTCGGACGACCGCAGCCGCGGCGGGATCTCCGGTTCTGCCGTCGGAGACTTCGCTATTGGGCGTGGACCGGATGGTCGACGACTGCGCGGTCGCGTGGCCTGCTGGCGTCATCGGCAGTGCGGTGAACGCGGCGACGCCGACGAGCAGAATTGCGGCTGACCAGCGTCGACGTCTCTGGGTGTTACGGGGGAGTCGGTGGCTCGAAGTCATGTGATCGACGCTAGAAATGCAGAGCACAACCCCACATCGGCCGCGAGTGGGGTTGTCCCACAGTCCATTCGCAGTGCCCGCCGTCGTCGACCTGCTACCCCGGAGCGATCCCGATCTCCCTCTTAGGTATGAGGACATCGGGAACGTGCTCGCCTACGGTGGACGTCGAGGTGATCTGATGATGAAGCACGTGCGGACCGGGCTCCGTAAGGCCGGTTCCGCCTTCGTCGACGAGGTGCGCGCTACTCCAGCGCTGTCGGATCCTGATGTACGACGCTACTTCTCGTCGCGCACGAATGTCTTCTTCCTCCTGTGCGCCGCAGTGCTGTTCGCGGTGGCGTGGCCGACGTCGAGCCTGACGCACGACGTCCCGGCGTACGCGATGCCCGCGGTTGCCGCGGCAATCGCATGGCCGGTCGCGCTGGCATGGTCGGCTCCCGTTGTGGGATGGGCGATCTCGCTGCTCGCGGCGATGATCATCGGGTCGGTGGTCCCCACTGTCAACGGGTGGCCATGGTCGATCCAGGTGACGCACATCATCGCGATCTTGGTGCTGTCGTTCATGGCCGCACTCCGATGCCCACTTCGGTGGCTACCGGTGATCTGGTTGGCGTCGACGTTGGTGATGGTCGATTCGGCACCCGACGACCAGCGCCCAGGATGGATATTCGGTCTCACGTTCGGTGCCATCGTCATCGCGCTGCTGCGCGGGCTGCTGGCGTCGCGCAGGCAACTCGCCCAACGCACGCAGGAGACAAAGGTCGCTGAATCCGAGGCTGCCGTACTGCAGGAGCGGGCACGCATCGCGCGCGACCTCCACGACGTCGTCGCACACCGGATGTCCATGGTGGTGGTGATGGCCCAGACCGCTCGGTATCGACTGCCAGATGTCGGCGACGCCGCGGCCGCCGAATTCGACGCGATCGCCGTCGCGGCGCGCACCTCCCTCGACGAGGTACGTCAGCTCCTCGGCGTGCTGCGTGAACCCGACGACACGTCGGGTGAAGCGAGCGCGCGGACAGCGCCCAACCCGGGCCTCGAACACATCGAGTCGTTGGTCGAGGCGACACGTCGTGCAGGCGCCGACGTGCAGTTGCATCAGGCGATTCTCGGAACAGAGGTCGGCGAGGCGTCGGGTCTGGCGGTGTATCGGATCGTGCAGGAGTCCCTGGCCAACGCGACCCGACATGCGCAGGGGGCGCGCACAGACATCTGGCTGCGCGACGGCGCCGCAGGCCAGCTCGAACTCGCGATCGTCAACGGTCCGGGTACCGGGCCGTCGTTGGACCTTGTCGGCAACGGCGCCGGTATCCCCGGTATGACCGATCGAGCGCGCAGCGTCGGCGGATCACTTGTCACCGCGATCACCCCGGACGGCGGATTCGCCGTCCGCGCGTGGATTCCCACCGGGAACCAGCGTGCGATCGGCTCAGCGGACGCGACCGGTTCGTCGGACCCCATCGATTCGTCGGGTACAGAGAGGTAGCGTGCATCCGGTGCCGATCACGCTTGTCATCGTCGACGACCAGGCGATGGTCCGACAGGGATTCTCGGCGTTACTCGCCGCCCAACCCGACTTCTCGGTGCTCGGCGACGCCGCCGACGGCGTCGAGGCCGTCGAATTGTGTGCCAGGGTGACCCCCGACGTCGTGCTCATGGATGTGCGGATGCCCAGGCGCGACGGCCTGTGGGCGGCGCAGCGCATCCTGGCGAGCCAGACGGGTGCCGAATCAGGTACTGGCGCAGGCATTCCGGCCAACGGCGCCGCGGGCAACACGCGTGTGCTGATGCTGACGACCTTCGACATCGACGACTATGTGTACGAGGCATTGCGGATCGGGGCGTCGGGCTTTCTCCTCAAGGACGCGCCGGCCGACGAACTCGTGCGTGCTGTGCGGGTCGTCGCGGCGGGTGATGCGTTGCTCGCGCCGTCGATCACCCGCAGACTCATCGCCGAGGTGACGTCGCGTCGCGAGCGACGCACCAGGTCACCGGAGCTCGCATCGCTGACTCCACGTGAGCGTGAAGTGCTCGAGTTGGTGGCTGAGGGAAAGTCGAACGCCGAGATCGCAGGCGAGCTGTTCGTCACCGAGCAGACCGTCAAGACGCATGTGAGTGGGCTGCTGGGAAAACTCGGGCTGCGCGATCGTGCCCAAGCCGTCGTCTACGCCTACGAGCATGGTGTGAAGTGACGAACCCCAACTGTGCGGCATTCGCTGTCGCTCGGCGCACGGCACGACGGCCAACTAGATTGGACACCGATCACCCAGACCGATAGCGGGACCTCGGACGGCGGAAGGCACGAAGAGACATGGCGAAGAGATACGGCATTCTCACCTCCGGGGGCGACTGCCCTGGTTTGAATGCGGTCATCCGTGGCGCGGTTCTCAAGGGAGAGACCGTCTACGGGCAGGAGTTCGTCGGCTTTCGTGACGGCTGGTACGGACTGGTCTACGGCGACATCATCGAGCTCGACCGCGCGCGTGTGCGTGGTCTGAGCCACGAGGGCGGAACCATCCTCGGTACCAGTCGATTCGGGCCGTACTCCGAGCCGGACGGCGGCGCGGAGAACATCAAGAAGGTCCTCAAGAACCTCGAGATCGACGGGGTGATCGCCATCGGCGGTGACGGCACCGCCGCCGCGTCGCAGCGGCTTTTCGAAGACGGCATCAACATCGTCGGCGTGCCGAAGACCATCGACAACGACATCGCAGCGACCGATTACACGTTCGGTTTCAACACAGCGGTCGAGATCGCGACGGAGTCCATCGACCGGTTGCGTACCACCGGTAACTCGCACAAGCGCTGCATGGTGCTCGAGGTGATGGGCCGTCACGCGGGGTGGATCGCATTGCACTCGGGCATCGCGGGCGGCGCACACGCGATTCTGATCCCGGAGCACCCCGAGAGTCTCAATCAGATCTGCGCCTGGGTGACGAGCGTGAAGAACCGCGGTCGCTCGCCGATGGTCGTCGTCGCCGAGGGCTTCAAGCTGCCCGAGATGGAGACCGCACATTCGACGAAGGGGCTCGACGGCTTCAACCGCCCCCGACTCGGCGGCATCGCCGAGGTGCTCGCGCCGATGATCGAGGAGCGCACCGGGATCGAGACCCGCGCAACGGTCCTCGGCCATGTGCAGCGGGGTGGGGTGCCGACGGCGTTCGACCGCGTCCTGGCAACGAGGCTCGGCATGGCGACGACCGATCTCGTCGCCGACAAGGGCTGGGGTCAGATGGTGGTGCTGCGTGGCACCGAGATCGAACGCACCACATTCGACGAGGCGCTGGCCAACCACAAGCAGGTCCCGGCAGCCCAATATCAGGAAATGCGGGTCATCTTCGGTTGATGGCCCCGCGCGGCCTATCGATGCACACGACCCGACCGACCCGGCGATGCGCGCACGCATAAACTGGACGCCATGACTGCCGCGACCGCCGAACTGATGGACTACGACGAGGTCATCGAGAAGTTCGATCCCGTGATGGGACTCGAGGTACACGTCGAGCTCGGTACGGACACCAAGATGTTCTGTGCGTGCCCGACGACGTTCGGCGCCGATCCCAACACCCAGGTGTGCTCGGTGTGTATCGGCCTGCCCGGCTCTCTCCCGGTGGCAAACGCCAAGGCCATCGAATACGCGATCCGCATCGGCCTGGCGCTGAACTGTTCGATCCGGCCGTCGAGCACCTTCGCGCGGAAGAACTACTTCTATCCCGACCAGCCGAAGAACTACCAGATCTCGCAGTACGACGACCCGATCGCCTACGAGGGGTACCTCGACGTCGCGCTCTCCGACGGAACGACGTGGCGTGTCGAGATCGAGCGCGCCCACATGGAGGAGGACACGGGCAAGTCGCTGCACGTGGGTGGCGACGGCCGCATTCACGGCGCCGATCACTCACTCCTCGACTACAACCGCGCCGGCGTGCCGCTCGTCGAGATCGTCACGAAGCCGATCACCGGTGCCGGGGCACGTGCCCCCGAGGTCGCCCGCGCCTACGTCACGGCGTTGCGAGACTTACTCAAGTCACTCGACGTCTCGGACGTCCGCATGGATCAGGGGTCGCTGCGCTGCGATGCCAATGTGTCGTTGATGCGTAAGGATGCCGTGGAGTTCGGCACCCGCACCGAGACCAAGAACGTCAACTCGCTCAAGAGTGTCGAGGTCGCCGTCACCTACGAAATGCGAAGGCAGGCAGCGGTTCTCGAGTCGGGCGGCGAGGTCGTGCAGGAAACGCGCCACTTCCACGAATCCGACGGCACCACCTCGGCGGGGCGTCGGAAAGAGACCGCTGAGGATTACCGCTACTTCCCGGAGCCCGATCTGCCTCCCGTTCAACCGGATTCGGCGTGGGTGGCCGAGATCCAAGGCGCATTGCCTGAGTTGCCGTGGGTGCGACGCGCGCGCATCCAGACCGAGTGGGGCGTGTCCGACGAGGTCATGCGTGACCTGGTCAACGTCGGCGCCGTCGATCTCATCATCGCGACCGTCGACGCGGGTGCCGCTCCCGAGGCCGCGCGCGGCTGGTGGGTGTCGTTCCTCGCGCAGCAGGCCAATACGCGCGGCGCCGAGCTGGCCGACCTACCGATCACCCCCGCGCAGGTCGCCACCGTCATCGGACTCGTCGACGAGGGCAAGCTGACCACCAAGCTCGCGCAGCAGGTTGCGGTCGCGGTGCTCGACGGCGAGGGCGAACCCGAGCAGATCGTCGCCGACCGTGGGCTCGAGGTGGTGCGCGACGACTCCGCACTGCAGAAGGCCGTCGACGAGGCACTGGCCGCCAACCCCGACATCGCCGACAAGATCCGTGGCGGCAAGGTTGCGGCCGCGGGCAAGATCGTGGGCGACGTCATGAAGGCGACGCGCGGTCAGGCCGACCCTGCCCGTGTGAAAGAGCTGGTCATCGCCGCCTGTTCCTGACGGCGCCTGAGCCGATCAGCTCGGGTTCGGAAGAAGAGCGAGCACATCGTCGTCGACGCGCGCGTCGACCAGTCGTGAGCGCGTCTGAGTAAGCCACGTGTCGGCCCATTCAGGGTCGACGCCGTGCAGGATGTCGTACTGCGCCTGCCACGACACCCTGCGGAAATCAGGGGTGCCGGGCGGGTGCAGTCGCCGCGACATCGCCTCCGATATCTGTTCGGCGACGAAGAAGAGGAACTCGTCGGCAGAAGTGGTCTGTCGGTCGGAGAGGATGCGTGCACGTTCTCTGACCGTCAGATGCCACACACCGTCCTGCTGCCAGCATGACGGAACACCGTCGTCGCGCAGATGTGACAGCTCGGGGAGGTCGTCGGCGACCGCCCCCATACGACGGCCGAGCTCGACGATGCGTGTCGTCATCGACTCGCCGAGCCCGCTGTCGATACCGGTCATCCGGTGGTCACCGGCGGGAACGTCTGCAGCAGGTATCCGGCGCACAGCAGCCAGCCGACGTTGACATCGGTCCCGCACTCCGGGCGGCTCGGCAGAAGCTGTGGAACCACTTCGTACTGAGTGCCGAGACCCGGTTGTTCGAATGCCGGTGCGATCGGGCCGGTGTAGATCGGGAGTTGCTTGACCACGCGGTACACGTGGTAGTTGCAATACCGGGGGTTGGAGCTGTTGACGAGATTCGACGGCGGCAGTGACCGTTTGATGTAACTCGTGCCGGTGGGGGCGAAGAAGTTGCCGCCCTCACCGCCGTACCGGTCGATGCTCTTGCCGACGTCCAGCGCGGCGCGGTGCTTGATGGGCTTGCCGTTCCTGATGACGTAACCCTGTTGTTCCGGATAGCGCCAGTTTGCTTTGGGCTTCGCGTCCGGGTCCCACCACTTGGTCAGGAAGTCCTTGCCGTCGGTGAAGTTGCCGAGGCGCTTATAACCGGCCAGCTGAGGTCCGACCGGCGCCTCCGTCGCGAACTCCTTCGGGCCGAGACGCCAATCGCCAGGGCTGTAGAGTTCCGCCGAACAGCCGGCCGAGGTGCCCGGCAGGCCGGGAATGCCTCCGAGGCTGCCGAAATCGGATGACCCCAATCCCGGCGCCGCGGCCGCTGCACCGGCAGACCCAAATGCGAGGGTGAAAATGAACGAGAGTACGAGAACCAGACCGCGACGACGCATGGGCCGTGCCTTTCGCTGAATGATCAGTGGTGAAGGCAGCGTAGAGTGCGCCGACGCCGCTCATCGGCGGTATCGCGAAATCCGTACGACGAACAGGTGACGGTGAACGCGGCTCGTAACCTTAGGTCCGGTTCTCCGACGACGCGGGCGGGATGAAGCGCACGACGCGGTCGTCGGTGCCGACAGGGTTACCCGACGCCTTGTTGACGGTGGCGAAAAGCATTGCGCCACTTGCAGAGCTGACGATCCTGCCCAAAGCGCCGTAACGCTTCTCGAGAACGACAGCGGGCGGAGTGATCGTCGGCTTGTCGCGAGTCGGTTCGGTGAGGGCGAGAATCTGCTGGGTGCGTGTGGTGGTCACGAAGATCTGACCGGACGAGACAGCGCAACCCGCGACATCGGGTTTGTCCGGCCACGTCCACAGCACCTTGGGCCCGCCCGACTCGACGATCTGCAAGCGATCCTCGGTCGCGGTGCGATCAGCGACGTAGAGCCCTCCGCTGTCGTTGTGGCACAGCGCCACATTCGATCCGAAGCCGGACGCGACGACCTTGGGAGGCGGATTCGCACCCGACCCGAACGAGGTGACGGAGAGCAATTTGCCCGCGAGCGACGCTGGGTTTGCTGCCGCCGACGGATCACCCGCGTCGCCCGTCGCGACGAGGAGCTCGGTGGGGGAGCGGAAGTACAGTGCTCCCATGTTTCCGGTGGCGCCCTTCGGAATGCCCGTGAGAATCGGCTTGGCGACGTCGCCCGGCGCAATGCGGACCACGCGATTGTCGGACGGGGTGGTGATGAGCGCGTAGATGAGGCGGTCTTGGCTGTACGTCGGAGACAACGCGAAGTCGACGAGTCCGCCGTCGCCCGAACCGTCGACGTCGAACGAGGCGATCGCTCGTTGCGGTCCGTAGCGCTTGGCGGTGATCAGTTTGCCTGTCGTGCGTTCGGCGACAACCGTTGTGGTTGCCTGATCGTCGCCGGGCATCAGTCCTCCGGTCGACGCGAGACATGTGGCGATGACCTGGGGGTCGGGGTCGACGCACGGGCCGGTCGGCGGCGGACCCTGATTCTGCGGTGTGCTGGGCTCGGGTGTCGGCGTCTGCTGCTGCTTACGGGGCGAGTCGTTGTTGGCCGAGAATTCGCCTGCCGAGCGGTCGCGGTCCTGAGCGGAGAAATCGGCGCACCCGGTGAGTGCGACGGCCACCAGCATCATTGCGCCCGTCAGCAGTGCCCACAGGCGCACCCGCCGGGATCTGGCGGTTCGGTGCCGCTCGTTCCGCCCCTCTCGCATGCACACCACAGTAGGCGATGGTCGACGACTCACCGCGCGCTGTTGGGAGGTGGCCCGTTGACGACGCTCTACAGTCGACTGTGTGACTGAACGAGACGACCGGACTCCTGCCGACGACGTCTCCGGAGCGGCGTCGGGCTCCGACGATCACGGGCGCGGCACCGGAACCGGGCGCGTGGCGGCCGGTAACGCGGAGACCGGCAGCAACGAACCCTACGTTGGTTCCGACGGCGACTCGGCGAGTCCGTACGACGAGACGACCGGACGCATCCCCATCCAGCAACGCCCGGCCGACGACCGAGATGCCTTCTACGACAGGCATTCTCGCGGACGTATGACTCGCGTCGACGAACTCGACGATCTCGATCCGGACGAGGTGCACACCCGCCCGTTCTCTGCGACCCCGTCGGCCGCGAAGAACATGCCGACCGGGAAGACGACGCCACGGGCAGGCACGTCGACGCCGCCCTCGGTGGCGTCCCCGCCGCCGCCCGCGGGGGAGACAGGACAGCGCCGGCGCCGCAGGCCCGCGCCGCAACGCGGCGACGACGCCACAACCGAACGCTTCGAGAGTCCCGCCGCAGCACAGGAGCCCGCAACGCCTGTACCCGCAACGCCTGTACCCGCAACGCCTGTACCCGCAACGCCTGTACCCGCAACGCCTGTACCTCCAACGTCTGTACCTGCAACGTCCCAGCCCACGCGCGGGTACGCGGAGGTCGCCGATCCCTCGGCCGACAGCTCGTCGGAGCGCCACGACACGGCCATCATCGACACGGGCAACCCCGGGTCCGACCCTGCCACCCCCGAACCCGCCGATACGGCTGCCTTCGACAGTGCGCACGCCCACTCTGCCCACACCGACCCTGCGCCTGCGCAGGTGCACTCCGACCACGACGACTCGGTCGCGGTCGCCGAGCCACGCGCGCGACGCGGCACCCTCGACCTCGGGCTGCTGCTGTTACGCGTGGCCGTCGGTGTCGTCGCGATGGCGCACGGCTTGTCGCGGCTGTTCGGTTGGTGGAACGGCACGGGCCTCGACGGGTTTCAGAACGAACTCCTCAACCCCGCGAACCCCGCGATCGGGTTCGCAGCCGATGCCGCCAAGCCGCTGGCGGCAGGCATCGCGCTCGCCGAGACGATCGGCGGACTGATGGTGATCGTCGGGCTGCTCACGCCGATCGGAGCGTCGGCGATTCTCGCCGTGGCGCTGCTGGCAGCGGCATTCAAAACGACCATCGCCGGTGGATTCGAGTTCTTCGCGAGCGCAAACGGCGTCGAGTTCGAGCTCACGATGGCCGCTGCCGCCGCAGCCATCATCCTCACCGGGCCGGGGCTCTACTCGCTGGACTATCCGCGTGGCTGGGCTCGCAGGCCGTTCGTCGGCTCTGTGTTGTGGCTGGTCGTCGGGATCGCCGTCGCCTGCGTGATCTGGATCTTCTGCAACGGCACCGACCCGTTCACCTCTCCGGGCAACCCGAGCTGACGGCCCCGCAATAGAGACAGCCCCGCTACAACTACAGAACGCAATGAAGAAGGGCCCGACCAGTTGGTCGGGCCCTTCTTGTCGGCGTTCTTCGCCAGGCGCTCAGTCGACCCGGCGAACAGCGCCCTTGTCAGCGGATGTGGCCAGCTTGGCGTAGGCGCGCAGCGCTGTCGTCACCGTGCGCTGGCGATCCTTGGGCTGCCATGGACGCTCGGAAGCCTCCATCTTGGCGCGACGCTCGGCGAGCACGTCGTCGTCGACGAGCACCTTCAACGCGCGGGTCTTGACGTCGATGAGGATCGGGTCGCCGTCTTCGATCAGACCGATGACGCCGCCCGCAGCGGCCTCGGGCGAGATGTGGCCGACCGACAGACCCGACGAGCCGCCGGAGAACCGGCCGTCGGTGATCAGCCCGCACTTCTTGCCCATGCCGGTGCCCTTCATGAAGGCGGTCGGGTGCAGCATCTCCTGCATTCCCGGGCCGCCGGACGGACCCTCATAGCGCACGACGAGCACCTCGCCGGCCTGGATGGTCTTGGACAGGATGACCTGCACGGCCTCTTCTTGGCTTTCGACGACGCGCGCGGGACCCTCGAAATGCCAGAGGTCTTCGCTGATGCCTGCCGTCTTGAGCACGGCCCCGTCCTCGGCCAGATTGCCCTGCAGCACACACAGTCCGCCCTCTGCGGTGTACGCGTGCTCGACGTCGCGGATACAACCGCCCTCTTCGTCGGTGTCGAGTGAACTCCACCGGTTCTTCGTCGAGAACGGTTCGACGGTCCGCACGCCACCTGGCGCGGCATGGAACAGTTCGATCGCGGCGTCGGTGGCCTTGCCGCCGCGGATGTCCCAGTCGTCGAGGGCGTCGGCCATGGTCTTCGAGTGCACCGTGGGAACGGTGTCGTCGATCAGTCCGCCACGACGAAGCTCGCCCAGGATGGCGGGGATGCCGCCGGCGCGGTGGACGTCCTCCATGTGGTAGTCCGAGTTGGGTGCGACCTTCGACAGGCACGGCACGTTGCGGCTGATCTCGTCGATGACATCGAGATCGAAGTCGGCGACCTCACCTTCCTGAGCGGCGGCGAGGATGTGCAGCACGGTGTTGGTCGAGCCGCCCATCGCGACGTCGAGCGCCATCGCGTTGCGGAAGGCCGTCGTGGTCGCGATGCTGCGCGGGAGCACCGAATCGTCGTCGTCGCGGTAGTAGCGTTTGGCCGCCTCGACCACGGTGGTGCCTGCGCGACTGAACAGGTCGTAACGCGCGGCGTGTGTCGCCAACGTCGAGCCGTTGCCCGGCAGCGACAGACCGAGTGCCTCGGTCAGGCAGTTCATCGAATTGGCGGTGAACATCCCGGAGCAGGAACCGCACGTCGGGCAGGCCGAACGCTCGACCTCGGTGAGGCCGTCATCGTTGACGTCGTTGTTCGCCGACGCCGAGATGGCGGTGATGAGGTCGGTTGGCGCCTGCGCGACACCGTCGACGATCACGGCCTTGCCCGCTTCCATCGGGCCACCCGAGACGAAGACCGTCGGGATGTTCAGGCGCATCGCGGCATTGAGCATGCCGGGAGTGATCTTGTCGCAGTTCGAGATACACACCAGGGCGTCGGCGGTGTGCGCGTTGACCATGTACTCGACAGAGTCGGAGATGATCTCGCGGCTCGGCAGCGAATAGAGCATGCCGCTGTGACCCATTGCGATGCCGTCGTCGACGGCGATCGTGTGGAATTCGCGGGGAACGCCGCCTGCGGCGCGCACGGCATCGGCCACGATCTCGCCGACGTTCTTGAGGTGCACATGGCCCGGCACGAACTGCGTGTACGAGTTCGCGATCGCAACAATCGGCTTGCCGAAATCGTCATCGGTCATGCCGGTGGCACGCCACAGTGCGCGGGCTCCGGCTGCTTCTCGTCCGACGGTGGTGGTTCGCGACCTCAGGGCTGGCATGGGAATTCCTCGATCGTTCGGTGTCCGCGCGAGGCGGACCGTGTGGACTCGCGATGCGCCGACTACGGCGCTGTGACGTGTCAACGCCACACCAGACGCGAATATTCGCTCACCGTCTTCGTGTGCGATCGGAAACGTTCGTCTGGCCTGACACCTCGGCGGGTCCGCACCGGGTTCGACTGGGCTGAGCCAACTCGCGTCGTCACTCCGATGGGCGTGGCGACGCGGGTTCGCTCATCAACGGTACTCCCCGCTGACGTGCGGGAACAAAACAGATGTCGGCCGACGGCCCGGTCGTGCCGGCCGCCCAGCGCTTCAGCTGCAGCGGTTCAGATACCCAGTACCGATTTGGCGATCATGAAGTAGAGCAGCAGGCCCGTTGCGTCGCAGAAGGTCGAGATGAACGGAGTGGAGAACACCGCGGGGTCGACCTTGATCGACTTGGCGATCAGCGGCATGAGTCCGCCAACCGTCGCGGCCATGGTGCAGATCGACACGATGGTCACGCCGATGACCGTGCCGATCCGGAAGTCGTAGACCAGGCCCGCGACCACGAATCCGACGAGCCCCAGGCTGACGCCGAGTGTCAGTCCGACTCGGAACTCCTTGCCGACGACCCTGACAACGTCGCGAGGTGTGACGTCGTTGACGGCCAGGGCTCGGGTGACCGTCACCGCGGCTTGCGAACCGGTATTGCCGCCGATACCGGTCAGCAAGGGGATGAACAGGGCAAGAGCCACCATTTCGTCGAGCGTCGCCTCGAAGATCTCGAGCACGTTGACGGTGAGTATCGCCGAGATGGCAAGGACGAAGAGCCACACGATCCGTGATCGCGTGATGGAGAAGACCGAGGCGAGCAGGTACGGCTCGTCGAGTGGTTCGCTTGCGCCCGCACGTGCCTCGTCGACGTCGCGGGCCTGCTCGATCACCTCGACTGCGTCGTCGAGGGTCAGCACCCCGACGACCCTGTTCTCGCTGTCGACGACCGGCATCGCGAGGATGCCGCGGTCGACGCAGCGCTGTGCGGTCGACTCCGCGTCGTCGTCGGCGTTGGCCGCGACGGGCTTGCGCATGAGGTTGCCGACGGGGGTCTCGGGCTCGGCGAGCAGGAGATCGCGCAAGCTCACCACGCCCTCGAGGACGCGATGGCGATTGATCACCGGGATCGTGTAGATCGTCTCGACCTCGGAGCCGCGCTCCTTGACGCGCGCGAGAGCCGCGGCGACCGGTTCGTCGACGTAGGCATGGACTATTTCGGGGCTCATCCTCCTGCCGACCGAACCTCGTGGGTAGCCGAGGACGACGCCGGTCGCGTCACGTTCTTCGGGCGTCAGGTCTGCGATCAACGTCTTGGCGACGGCCGCGGGCAATTCATCGAGTAGTTCTGCGCGGTCGTCGGGATCGAGGTTGTCGAACGCCTCGGCGACCGCCGTGGTGCCGAGGTCGTCGATCAGGTGACGCTGCGACCGCGGGCTGAGGTCGTCGAAGACGTCTACGGCGACGTCCTTGGGCAGTAGTCGAAACGCGATACCGCTGTGCTCGCGGGGGAGTCTGTCCAGAATGGCCGCAACGTCGTGGTGGGGGAGGCTGGCCAGGTATTCAGACGTCTGGGCCAGCTCGCCCGCGTTGATCAGGTCGTCGATGTCGTGGGCGGAAACAGTGGGGCTTGCCACCTGAAGAACCTTAACGCGAAGGCCGGGATCGGGCCGGGCCAGCAGCGCAGGTGATGTCAGGATTCTGCTGCTGCGGCCGCGGCGTACGGATCGGGGATGCGGCCGCGACTCGCAGCCGACAGCAACGGGAGGTCGCGGAACATCAGCGCGGGCAACCGGACCCTCGATCCGTCGGACAACACCGCGCGCACGGGTCCCCACTTGGAGAACTGGAGGCCCGCGATGTCCGACCACGCGATGTGCCTGGTGCGGAACGTGCCGACCGCGGTGATCCCGTCCTCGGTGACGACGGTCCGGATTCGTCCGATCCACAGGGCGAGCAGGATCGGGATGATCAGCGTCCAGCCGAGCCACACCAGCGACGTGCCCGCCAGGATGATCGCCACGACGAACGCCGCGGGCACTGCGAAGTACGCCAGCTTCTGTACCCGGAATGCCTGTGGCAACTCGACTGCGTCCTCTGCCGATGAGTCCTCGTGTGACAGGTGATCCTCACGAGACAGGTCCTCGCTCGGGGGGACGTCGTCGGGGAGGTCGCTGGAAGTCGGCTGGTCAGACGAAGGCACGACCCCATTGTGACATCCTCGCGAGACTGCCCTTCATGCAGTGCATTCCCACGATGTGGGACTCAAGTGTCCGTAGTTTGACTCAGTGATGTGCACAGCCCTACCGTGAACGACGTGATGCACAAGGATCTTCTCGTAGTAATCGGCCGGCGCGTCGTCGCCTGATCGGTCACTTCGTAGACCCAACAAGCATCGACGCGCCACCCTCGAACAGCCTTGCTGTCGGGGGTTTTTTGTTGTCAACGACATGGTGAACCGATCTCCATGCGCAATCACAAATCAATCGAATCCCAGTCCGTCGCAGGACGCCGAACAGAAGATGTGAGGACCGTGCAGTGAGCGCACCAACAGCACGCGCCGCCAGCGGGGCCGATGCCACAACCGAGCCCGCAGCCAAGAGTAATGGCACCGCAGCCAACGTGCTGCGCGAACAATCACCGGCGGCGGGCACGCTCCGCGCCGTGCCGCAGAACACCGTCGCACCCGAGCGGGTCAGCGGCGCGCAGTCGGTGGTTCGATCACTCGAAGAGCTCGGCGTCGAGGTGGTTTTCGGTATTCCGGGCGGCGCTGTTCTGCCGGTCTACGACCCCCTCCTGGACTCGCAGAAGGTGCGCCACGTTCTCGTTCGTCACGAGCAGGGCGCTGGTCACGCTGCCACCGGCTACGCACAGGTCACCGGCCGCGCCGGTGTCATGATGGCGACTTCGGGTCCCGGTGCGACCAACCTCGTCACGCCGCTGGCCGACGCGCAGATGGACTCGGTGCCCGTCGTGGCGATCACCGGCCAGGTCGGCCGGGCACTGATCGGTACCGACGCGTTCCAGGAGGCCGACATCTCCGGCATCACGATGCCGGTCACCAAGCACAACTTCCTGGTGAGCAATGCCGTCGACATCCCCCGGGTCATGGCCGAGGCGTTCCACATCGCCGAGAGTGGCCGTCCCGGAGCGGTTCTCGTCGACATCCCCAAGGACATCCTGCAGGCGCAGACCACCTTCTCGTGGCCGCCGCAGATCGATCTGCCCGGCTACCGTCCGGTGACCAAGCCGCACGGCAAGCAGGTTCGTGAGGCAGCTCGACTGATCAACGCCGCGAAGCACCCCGTGCTCTACGTGGGTGGTGGTGTGATCAAGGCCAACGCGTCGCCCGAGTTGCTCGAGCTTGCCGAGCTGACCGGCATCCCCGTTGTCACCACGCTGATGGCTCGCGGTGCCTTCCCGGATTCGCACCAGCAGCACCTCGGCATGCCCGGCATGCACGGCACCGTGGGAGCCGTTGCGGCACTGCAGCGTTCGGACCTGTTGATCACTCTCGGCGCCCGCTTCGACGACCGCGTCACCGGACAGTTGGCGTCGTTCGCGCCCGACGCGAAGGTGATCCACGCCGACATCGATCCCGCCGAGATCGGCAAGAACCGCGTTGCCGATGTCCCGATCGTCGGCGACTGCAAGGCGGTCATCTCCGATCTGATCGAGACGCTGCGCAACGAGCGCGCCACCAGCGACACGTCGCAGGATCTCACCGAGTGGTGGGCCTACCTCGACCGCATCCGCCGCACCTACCCGGTGAGCTACGACCGTCCCGCCGACGGCTCGATGTCGCCGGAGTTCGTCATCTCCCGCGTCGGGCAGCTCGCGGGCCCCGACGCCGTGTACTGCGCGGGCGTCGGTCAGCACCAGATGTGGGCAGCACAGTTCATCTCCTACGAGAAGCCGCGCACCTGGTTGAACTCCGGTGGTCTCGGCACGATGGGCTACGCCGTTCCCGCGGCGATGGGCGCCAAGATGGCCGATCCCGACGCCGAGGTGTGGGCCATCGACGGCGATGGTTGCTTCCAGATGACCAACCAGGAGCTGGCCACCTGCGCGATCGAGGGCATCCCGATCAAGGTGGCACTGATCAACAACGGCAACCTCGGCATGGTCCGTCAGTGGCAGACGCTCTTCTACGAGGAGCGCTACTCCAACACCGACCTCTCGACCCACTCGCGACGCATCCCCGACTTCGTCAAGCTCGCGGAAGCGTTGGGCTGCGCGGCATTCCGCGTCGAGAACGAAGCCGACGTCGACGACGTGATCGCCCAGGCGCGTGAGATCAACGACCGCCCGGTCGTCATCGACTTCATCGTCGGCGCCGACGCCCAGGTCTGGCCGATGGTCGCAGCCGGTACCGGCAACGACGAGATCATGGCCGCACGCGACATCCGGCCGCTCTTCGACGACGACGAGTCGGCCGCCGAGGACGTCGCCGACATCCACGAAATCGTCAACCAGCAGACCAATCTCGGCCAGGAGGGTCGGAAGTGAGTACTCATACCCTGAGCGTTCTGGTCGAGGACCTTCCCGGTGTCCTCGCACGCGTGTCGTCGCTCTTCTCGCGCCGCGGATTCAACATCGAATCACTCGCTGTGGGCCCGACCGAGATGAAGGGTGTCTCGCGAATGACCATCATGGTCTCCGTCGAGGACTTCCCACTCGAGCAGGTCACCAAGCAGCTCAACAAGCTGATCAACGTGATCAAGATCGTCGAGCAGGACCCGGCGTCGTCGGTGTCCCGCGAGCTGATGATGGTCAAGGTGCGCTCCGACGCTTCGGTGCGCAGTGAGGTCATCGAGGTCGTGAATCTGTTCCGCGCCAAGGTGATCGACGTCTCGCCCGAGTCGTTGACTGTCGAGGCGACCGGAACGTCGGAGAAACTGGAGGCCCTGCTGCGGATGCTCGATCCGTACGGCATCCGCGAGATCGCGCAGTCCGGTGCGGTCACACTGGGTCGAGGACCCAAGAGCATGTCGGCCAACCGCTGACGTTCTGAAGAAAACAACCTGTCGTAAGACAACATACGAGCCCCGGCCGCGAGACCACTTCGACTGGGGCACAAGTAGATATCGAAGGGAATCCAACTGTGGCGATCGAATTGTTCTATGACGACGATGCCGATCTGTCGATCATCCAGGGCCGCAAGGTTGCTGTGATCGGCTACGGCAGCCAGGGCCACGCGCACTCGCTGTCGCTGCGCGACTCCGGCGTCGACGTGGCGATCGGCCTGCGTGAGGGCTCCAAGTCGCGCGAGAAGGCGCAAGAGCAGGGCCTCAAGGTCATGTCGAACGCCGAGGCCGCCGAGTGGGCCGACGTCATCATGCTGCTCGCACCCGACACCTCGCAGGCCAAGATCTTCACCGAGGACATCGAGCCGAACCTCAAGGACGGCGACGCGCTGTTCTTCGGCCACGGTCTCAACATCCACTTCGGCCTGATCAAGGCTCCGGAAAATGTCACCGTCGCGATGGTTGCCCCGAAGGGCCCCGGTCACCTCGTGCGTCGTCAGTTCGTCGACGGCAAGGGCGTTCCCGCCCTCATCGCCGTCGACCAGGACCCCAAGGGTGAGGGACAGGCGCTCGCACTGTCGTACGCCTCGGCCATCGGTGGTGGCCGCGCCGGTGTCATCAAGACGACCTTCAAGGAAGAGACCGAGACCGATCTCTTCGGTGAGCAGGCTGTGCTCTGCGGTGGCACCGAGGAACTGATCAAGACCGGCTTCGAGGTCATGGTCGAGGCGGGCTACGCACCCGAGATGGCCTACTTCGAGGTGCTGCACGAGCTCAAGCTCATCGTCGACCTGATCTACGAAGGTGGCATCGCCCGCATGAACTACTCGGTGTCCGACACCGCCGAGTTCGGTGGCTACCTGTCGGGCCCGCGCGTCATCGACGCCGACACCAAGGACCGGATGCGCGCCATCCTCTCCGACATCCAGGACGGCACCTTCGTCAAGCGCCTCGTCGCCAACGTCGAGGGCGGCAACAAGGAGCTCGAGGATCTGCGTAAGAAGAACGCCGAGCACCCCATCGAGGTCACCGGCAAGAAGCTGCGCGACCTGATGAGCTGGGTGGATCGTCCGATCACCGAAACCGCCTGATAACCAAGCACTCAGCGCCGGCCCGGTTCCCGTCAGGGAGCCGGGCCGGTGTCGTTGTGGGGGTGGCGGTGGCGCTCGGCGTCGACTTGAAGTCGTTCACGCGAAAACGCAACACCCCGAGGCGGATTGCTTGCCTCGGGGTGTTGCGTCGGTTCTGGGGTCAGTCGATCAGATCAGCGAGAAGCCCTTGTACCTGGTCGATTTGACGTAATCGAGCACGGGGCCGATGTTCGTTCCGGTCTCCGGTCCGATGCAGCCGACGAAGTAGTACGCGTTGACCATGCCGACGAGTCGGTCGCCGACAACCACGGGGCTACCCGAATCGCCTTCGATGACGCAGATCTGTGAGAAGTGAGCGTCACCGTCGGAGAACCACGCGATGCCGCAGGTGTTGCCGGTGGTGCGACCCTGCTTGCACGCGATGGTGGGGAAGCTGAGGGGCGTGGGGTCGATGCGGTTGATCGTCACACCGTTCACGGTGCGCAGCGGTACGACGCGGCTTCTGTCGAACTCGATGATCGCCACGTCTTCTTTGGGATCCGAATAGGTGATGGTGCCCGCCTGGCCGCGGCTCTGGAACGTCTCGGAGACCACCTTCTGTCCCGGCTTGCCACAGTGGCCCGCGGTGATACCGATCAACTCGCCGGTCTTGGCGTTGCCGATCGTGGTGAGGGTGCAGGCGGCCGCGCTGTTGCCTCCTTTGAGGACCAGGATTCCCGAGCCGCCGCCGAGATAGATTTTTGCCGGGGCAGCAGTGGCGCTACCGGACCCCCAGCCGGCAAGCAATACCGCTGCGAGAACAGCCAGCATCGCTGTCAGCTTCCTCATCATTCACATGCTCCACTCTTGTTAACACCGGTCCCGCCTGAGCGGCGGGTCATGCACACCGTAACGGTCAGCGGCCAAGACGATCTGCACCTGGAATCCAGATGCGGTTGCTTTGCAACCTGCTCGTGATGACTCGTGTTGACGATCGCCAGCCGCGTAATGACGATCACAATGTACAGGTGTTTCCTGAGTAAGTGCTTCGACGACGCAGACCGGCTGTTCAGGCGCCTCGGACGCCCCTCTAAGCTGAGTCCCGTACGTCCTTGGCGCTTCGATCACGTCCCTCGACATGTCGACACGTCTTCGGCGTCTCGATTCCTGTGTAACCGATCTACGGAGAATTCACTGTGACCTCAGCTGGCAGTCCGGTCGTCCTGATCGCCGACAAACTGGCCCCCTCGACCGTGGAAGCGCTCGGCGATGGCGTCGAGGTGCGGTGGGTCGACGGCCCTGACCGTCCCAAGCTCCTCGAGGCAGTGGTCGACGCGGACGCAATCCTCGTGCGGTCCGCGACCACCGTCGACGAGGAGGTGCTCGAGGCGGGCAAGAACCTCAAGATCATCGCCCGCGCAGGCGTGGGTCTCGACAACGTCGACGTACCTGCCGCGACCGCGCGTGGCGTGATGGTTGTCAACGCCCCCACCTCCAACATCCACACCGCCGCCGAGCACGCGGTCTCCTTGCTGCTCTCGGCCGCACGTCAGATCCCGGCTGCCGACGCGACCCTGCGTGAGCACACCTGGAAGCGTTCGTCGTTCAACGGCGTCGAGATCTTCGACAAGACGGTCGGCGTCGTCGGGCTCGGTCGCATCGGCCAGCTCGTCGCCGCGCGTCTCGCCGCGTTCGAGACACACGTCATCGCCTACGACCCCTACGTCTCGCCCGCGCGTGCGGCGCAGCTCGGCATCGAATTGGTCAGCCTCGACGAACTGCTCGAGCGTGCCGACTTCGTCACCGTGCACCTGCCGAAGACGCCGGAGACCCTCGGGTTGATCGGCGCCGACCAGCTCGCGCGCACCAAGAAGGGCGTGATCATCGTCAACGCCGCCCGCGGTGGACTCGTCGACGAGCAGGCTCTCGCCGACGCGATCACCTCGGGTCAGGTGCGTGCCGCGGGCCTCGACGTCTTCGCCACCGAGCCGTGCACCGATTCGCCGCTGTTCGAGCTGCCGCAGGTCGTCGTCACGCCGCACCTCGGTGCGTCGACCAGTGAGGCGCAGGATCGCGCAGGCACCGACGTCGCCAAGAGCGTGCGTCTTGCGCTTGCAGGTCACTTCGTTCCCGACGCGGTCAACATCACCGGTGGAGCCGTCGACGAAGAGGTCGCTCCGTGGCTGGAGATGTCGCGCAAGCTCGGCGTCCTGATCGGTGCCCTGAGCAGCGAACTGCCGTCGTCGATCGTCGTCGACGTTCGCGGTGAGCTCGCGTCGAGCAACGTCGATGTCCTCGCACTGTCTGCCCTTCGTGGACTCTTCTCCGCCGCACTCGACGAGCCCGTGACCTTCGTCAACGCACCGACGGTTGCTGCCGAGCGTGGCGTGACCAGCGAGGTCGTCACCAACACCGAGAGCCCCACCCACCGCAGCGTCGTCGACGTCAAGGCCGTCTACGCCGACGGCTCGGTGCAGAACGTCTCGGGTGCGATCACCGAGCCGCGCCAGGTCGAGAAGATCGTCAACATCAACGGCCGCAACTTCGACCTGCGGGCCGAGGGCCTCAACCTGCTCGTCAGCTACGTCGACCAGCCCGGTTCGCTGGGCAAGATCGGCACGCTGCTCGGAAACGCGGGTATCGACATCCTCGCCGCGGCGCTCTCGCAGGACGCCGACGGCGGCGGCGCGACCATGATGCTGCGCGTGAGCACGAAGGTCGACGACGCCGTGGTCGCCGAGATCTCGAACGCTGTCGACTCCACTCTGATCGAGCAGGTGGATCTGTCATGAAACTCGCGGTCATCGCCGGAGATGGCATCGGCCCGGAGGTCATCTCCGAGGCACTCGGAGTTTTGACGACGCTCGTGCCCGACGTGGCGGTCACCGAGTACGACCTCGGTGCTCGTCGCTACCACCGCAACGGAGAACTGCTCACCGACGACGATCTGGCGTCGCTACGTGAGCACGACGCGATCCTCCTCGGCGCCATCGGCGATCCGTCGGTGCCCTCAGGAGTGCTCGAACGCGGCCTGCTGCTCAAGATGCGGTTCGCGCTCGACCATCACGTCAATCTGCGGCCGTCGCATCGCTTCCCGGGGGTGACCTCGCCGTTGGCGGGCGACCCGGACATCGACTTCGTCGTGGTCCGCGAGGGCACGGAGGGGCCGTACACCGGAAACGGTGGAGCGATCCGCGTCGACACCCCGCACGAGGTCGCGACCGAGGTCAGCGTCAACACCCGCTACGGGGTGGAACGAGTGGTGCGCAACGCCTTCGAGCGTGCGACCAACCGTCGTAAGCATCTGACGCTGGTCCACAAGACCAACGTGCTGACGTTCGCGGGATCGTTGTGGAGTCGCACCGTCGACGCCGTCGCCGCGGAGTACCCCGACGTGAGCGTCGACTACTGCCACGTCGACGCCGCGACGATCTACCTCGTGACCGATCCTGGCCGGTTCGACGTGATCGTCACCGACAACCTGTTCGGGGACATCATCACCGACATCGCGGCAGCGGTCAGCGGCGGCATCGGCCTGGCGGCGTCGGGCAACATCGACGCCACGGGCACCAACCCCTCGATGTTCGAGCCGGTGCACGGCAGCGCCCCTGACATCGCAGGGCAGCAGAAGGCCGACCCGACCGCGGCAATCCTGTCCGTGGCGCTCCTGCTTGATCACCTCGGATACGCCGACGAGGCGCGCCGCGTCGAAAAGGCCGTCGCCGACGATCTTCTCGACCGCGACGGCGCGACGCTGTCGACCGGCGAGATCGGCAAGCGCATCCTGGATCGTCTCTAGTCAGCTGTCCTCTTCTCGGGCCGGAACCTTCGGGTTCCGGCCCGAGTCGTTTGTGGCCACTGGCTCAACCCGCGCAGATACTTTCACCCGCTACTTTCACCCGCAGAAACCAACGCCCCTCGGGACATCCGCATGTACCGGTACATACGAGCGACCCACTGGACGTAACTTTCTGCGCAGCGCAGCGCGCGGCAGATCGACCCGGCGACGATAGTTGTTCTACTTGAACTAGAACTATATGATTGGGATGTGCTCATCCGCATCGATACCGCAGATCGCGCGCCGATCTTCACCCAGATCGCCGCGTCGGTACGTGGCGGCATCGCGCGGGGAGAGCTGACCAAGGGGGAGCGGCTTCCGTCTGCTCGCGACCTCGCTGCATCGCTCGACGTCAATATCCACACCGTGTTGCGCGCCTACCAGGAATTGCGCGACGAAGGACTGGTCGAGCTCCGCAGGGGCCGAGGTGCTGTGGTCTCCGGCGATGCGCCGCGCAATGCCGAACTCGCTGATGCGCTGGACCGACTCGTCGACGCGGCCCGCCGCTTCGGAGTCGGGCCAGCGGAACTGAACGTCGAAATCACCAGGAGGATGTCATGAACCATCCGTCGTCTCAACGCCGTTCGGGGAGGGTGGCAGCCGTCCTGTTGGGCACGCTTCCGTCGATCGCGGTGCTCGTCGTCGCGCTGGTGCTCTTGCGGATCTGGCGTGCGGAGCTGCCGAAAGAGATTGCTACGCATTGGAACTCACACGGAGTCGACGGCACGATGAGTGTGATCGGCGTCGTCGCCTCCGTGGTGGTGATTGCGGTTCTCGGCGCGGTTCTCGGAGGTGCGGCAGGGTGGTTCATACGTGACAGTAGGCTGCTACGACTGACGCTCGCACTCGTCAACGGACTGACCGTGTTCATGGTGCTCGGGATCGTGGGTAGCGTTGGCTCCCAACGCGGTACCGCCACGGTGTACGAGATCGGTGTTCCGGCAATCGAACTCGCTGTCGCGGGAGTGATCGGACTGGTCGTGGGTCTGATCACCGCTGCGCTGGTGCGCCCGACCCAGCAGGCAGCACCTGTGTCGGTCGGCGAACTACCGATGGCCGAACTCGCAGTGGGAGAGCGCTTTTTGTGGCAGCGTCGGGTTTCGACGTCGGCGGGTTCGCTGGTCATCCTTGGACTGGTGCTGGTGTCGATCGTCGTGCTCGCGGTGCTCCTGCGGGAGCCATGGTTGTTGCTGCCGGGTGTCATCGCCGCGTTGGCCGGCGCGATCCTGTGGTCTGCCCGCGTGACTGTTGATCGGGAGCGGATCGCCGTGCGAGGCGTTGTCGGATGGCCTCGGATGACCGTCCCGATGAGTGACGTCGTACGCGCTGAGGTCACTCAGGTCAACGCGCTGCGCGACTTCGGCGGTTACGGCGAGCGGCTCTGTGTGCACGGGCGGTTGCGTGGGGTACGCGGGATCGTCCTGCGGTCGGGCCCGGCTCTGTTGATCACTCGAACCGACGGAAGCCGTCAACTCGTCGTCGTTCCCGATGCGCAGCAGGCCGCAGGGTTGGTGAATGCGAGTCTCGCGCAGGCATCCTCGCATCGATGAGTGTCTCACCAGGTGGTGAAAAGCGTCGCGCACTCAGGCGACCAACTCCTCCTGCGGCACTGCGTCTTTCGGGATGAGTGGGGTCGCCACAGCGGGAGCGACAGCGCTGACGAGAAAGGCGAGCGGAAATCCTGCAGCGCCGATCAGGAGTCCGAAGAGGGGTGTGCTCGCCGCCGTTGCCAGGTACTGGGCGGTGTTCTGAATAGCGAGTCCGCGGCCACTCCACTGCGGCCCTGCATATTCGGCGATCGCGGTGAATGCGAGACCGTTGTCGGCAACCGTGATCACCGAGGCAATCATCATCAATGCGGGCGCCAACGGCGTGTGCAGCCAGTCGGTGACGGCGAGCAGCGCCATCGCCGCCGCCGCGCCGAGCGCTATCAGCCGAATCGGCCGCATCCGTGACAACCAGGCATCCGACCAGCGACCGGCCGCGATCCTGCCCAACGCGCCGATCACCTGGGTGATCGTCACCAAAATGCCCGCTGCGGCGGGTGACCAGTGCCGCGCGACGATCAGCCAGGTCGGTACGAATGTCCACAGCATCTGCTGCGGGATCACCAACAAGACGCTGACCGCGTGGACCCGCGCCAGAAACCAGCTCTCGCGGTAGGGGTTTCGACGTTGCGCTGCGGCGGTGGCGCCGGTTGTCGACGGTGTGGGCGGATCGATCACACCGAACACGACGGCAGCCAAACCGATTGCGGTCACGACAGCGGGCACCGCCAGCGCGGCCGCGACGGAGTGTCGTGCGGCGATCACTGGCATCGTCAGTGCGCAGACGCCGATGCCGAGCGGCTGTGCCATTTGCCTGATTCCCATTGCCGTGCCACGCAATTCGGGAGGAAACCATCCGACGACGATGCGTCCGCTCGCGCCGTTGGCCGCACCAGAACCCACTCCGGCGATGAACAGACAGGCCGCGATCGCGACGTACGACGCCTGGGCGGCCGCGGTGATTGCGGCAGCGGATGTGCCGACAAGGGTGACGGAGACCGAGATCAGCAGGATCGTCCGCTCGCCGTATCGATCGAGCAGCGTGCCCCAGCCGACGATCGCGATCATGAGGCCGATCGTCGGGATCGTGGCCAGCACAGAGGCCTGGGCGAGCGACATGCCCTGCTGGGTGTGTAGCGCGGGAATGAGGTAGGCGACACCTCCCACGACGACCGCAGTCGTCATCGCGGCGATGAGCGAGCACGCGAGCATGGTCCAGCGCCTGGTGTTGGTGATGGTGGACGTGGTCGTCATCGCGGACCTCCCTCAGGTGTGTCCTGGCAGCGGTGGCCAGGTGGCGTCGTCGCACATCTCGAACGACTCTCAAATAATGAGATGCAGTGTTCACATTCTAAGACTGATGCGACGTCGGCTCAATTTCACGTCCCACAGAGTGGACGCGATGTGTGCGCTAGTGTTCTAGGTATGCGTCTTGGCCGAACTGCGAGTCCTGATGGTGTGGCTTTCGTCTCGATCGAAGAGTCGGATGGCTCCTCGATCGCCAAGGAAATCGCCGAACATCCCTTTGGTACACCGACGTTCACGGGCAGATCGTGGCCTTTGGCCGACGTCCGATTGCTGGCGCCGATCCTCGCGTCCAAGGTGATCTGCGTCGGGAAGAACTACGCGGCACACGCCGCCGAAATGGGCTCGGAAGCGCCGGAGAGTCCTGTGATCTTCCTCAAACCCAACACCTCCATCGTCGGACCCGAGGTGCCCATCGTGCGTCCGCCGTCGTCGGAACGTGTCGACTTCGAGGGCGAACTCGCCGTCGTGATCGGACGTCCGTGCAAGGACGTGAAGGCTGCCGACGCCGCTTCTGCGATCCTCGGTTACACGGTCGCCAACGATGTGACCGCCCGCGATCAGCAGAAGATCGACGGCCAATGGACGCGCGCCAAGGGCTACGACACCTTCTGCCCCCTCGGACCCTGGATCGAGACCACGTTCGACCCGTCCGACGCTGCGATCACCACCGAGCTCGACGGCGAGGTACGTCAGCGGAGCCGCACGTCGCTGATGCTTCACGACGTCGGCGCACTGGTGGAATGGGTCTCACGCGTGATGACTCTGCTCCCAGGCGACGTGATACTCACCGGAACTCCCGAGGGAATCGGTCCGATGGTTGCCGGACAACGTGTTTCGGTCACGGTCGAGGGCATCGGCACCTTGAGCAATCCGGTGGTCGACAAGCCGTGAGCGGATCGGGCGTCGCACGCGTCAACGGAATAGAGATCGCCTACGAGCGCACGGGGACTGGTCCCGCCGTCGTGATGGTGATGGGCAGCGGCAGCCCCGGTCGGGTGTGGAAGGCCAATCAGGTTCCCGCGCTTGTGAAAGCCGGGTACGAGGTCGTCACATTCGACAACCGCGGGATCGCGCCATCGTCGGAGTGTGCCGACGGCTTCACCCTCGACGACATGGTCGCCGACACCGCGAGCCTGATCGAATCGCTCGGCATTGCACCAGCATTCGTCGTCGGAACCTCTCTCGGCGCACGGATCACGCAGGAGCTTGCGCTTGCGCGACCGGATCTCGTCCGCGGCGCGGTGATGATGGCGACCTATGGGCGCACCACCGTTCTGCAGGAGACCTTCTCGGTGGGCGAGCGTGCGCTCTACGACAACGGGGTCGAGCTGCCTCCCGAGTACGAGGCGGCGATCACTGCCGAGCTGAACCTCTCGGCGCACACACTCGCCGACGATCGCACGACCCGCGACTGGCTCGACGTCATGATGTTCTCGCAGCAGAAGATGACGCCCGGTATGCGCGCGCAACTCGGAATCCACACGAACGAGCCCAACCGACTCGACGCGTACCGACGCATCGCCGTCCCATCGCTGGTCGTCGGATTCAGCGACGACAGACGGCTTCCTGTCGAGCTCGCTCGTGAAGTGGCCGACGCGATCCCGACAGCGGAGTATGCGCAGGTCGAGAAGGCCGGGCATTTCGGATATCTCGAGCAGCCGGCCGAGGTGAATCGACTGCTGGTCGACTTCCTCGGTCGCCACCGCGACTGAGCACGCGGTCGGCGGTCGGTACCCATTCGATACGCTGACCTCCATGAGCAGCGCGCAGGGAGTCCGTGTCCGTTTCTGTCCGTCGCCGACGGGCACACCGCACGTCGGAATGGTGCGGACCGCGCTGTTCAACTTCGCCCAGGCGCGTCATGACAAGGGCACCTTCGTCTTCCGGATCGAAGACACCGACGCCGCGCGCGACAGCCAGGAATCCTACGACGCCATCCTCGAGTCACTGCGCTGGCTCGGACTCGACTGGGACGAGGGTCCGGAGGTCGGGGGCCCGTACGCGCCGTATCGACAGTCGGAGCGTCGCGGCATCCACCAGGACGTCGTCAAGCAACTCCTCGACGCGGGTGAGGCCTACGAGGCGTTCTCGACGCCCGAGGAGGTCGAGGCTCGCCACCGCGCAGCGGGGCGTGACCCCAAGCTCGGTTACGACAACTTCGACCGCGACCTCACCGACGAACAGCGTGAGGCTTATCGCGCAGAGGGACGCAAAGCTGTTGTCCGCCTTCCGATGCCCGACCACGACATCACCTGGAACGATCTCGTACGCGGGCCGACGACCATCAAGGCCGGCGCCGTTCCCGACTTCGCACTCACCCGCGCCAACGGCGACCCGCTCTACACACTCGTCAATCCCGTCGACGACGCGATGATGAAGATCACCCACGTGCTGCGCGGTGAGGACCTCTTCTCGTCGACGCCCCGTCAGATCGCGCTGTATGAGGCGCTCATCCGGATCGGAGTCGCCGAGCGCGTCCCGGAATTCGGGCATCTGCCGTTCGTGATGGGGGAGGGCAACAAAAAGCTCTCCAAGCGCGACCCGCAGTCGAACCTCTTCCACCACCGCGACCGCGGGTTCCTCCCGGAGGGTCTGCTCAACTACCTCGCGCTGCTCGGGTGGGGCTATTCCCACGAGACCGACGTGTTCACGCTCGACCAGATGATCGACAAATTCGACGTCCGCGACGTGAACTCCAACCCGGCGCGCTTCGATCAGAAGAAGGCCGACGCGATCAACGCGGAGCACATCCGCATGCTCGCACTCGACGACTTCGCGGCGAGGCTCAAGGCATACCTGGTCACCCAGGGATTGTTCACCGATCCGATCGACGACGAGCAGTTCGCCACGATCGCAGAACTGGTACAGACCCGCATCCAGGTTCTCGGTGAGGCATGGCCGCTCATGTCGTTCCTCTACGTCAGCGATGACGAGTTCGCGATCGACGAGAAGTCGGCAGCAAAGAACCTCGGAGCCGACGCCGCGCCGGTCCTCGACGCTGCGATCTCGACGCTGTCCTCGCTTGCCGAGTGGAATACCGATGCCATCCAGGAAGCCCTGACGACCGCGCTCGTCGACGGACTCGAGCTCAAACCACGGAAGGCATTCGGACCCGTGCGGGTGGCGATCACCGGATCGCACATCAGCCCGCCGCTGTTCGAGTCGATGGAGTTGCTCGGACGCGACAAGAGCCTCGCGCGGCTCCGCTCGGCGGTGGGCCAGGTGGCCAGTTAGCGGGTCTGACCAGGCGATTTGTAGTAACCCGGTCGGCCTCTGCTAGGCTATCGCAGGTTGTTTTCCTCACGGAGAACGAGACCTTTGGGGTATGGTGTAATTGGCAACACAGCGGTTTCTGGTACCGCCATTCTAGGTTCGAGTCCTGGTACCCCAGCGAAAGCCGGGACACCAAACCCTGGCTTTTATAACTGAATATCGAGTCTTGGCCCCGTCGTCTAGCGGCCTAGGACGCCGCCCTCTCAAGGCGGTAGCGCGGGTTCGAATCCCGTCGGGGCTACAACGCAGAAAACACCCCCTCACCAGCAGTGATGCCGGTGAGGGGGTTTTATGTGTCAAAGGGTCGGTAGCCGCCGTGGACACGCTTTGGACACAGGCGCGTCAGTTCAGATGTTCGACTTCGGCGGGTGGGAATGCGGCTTCACGACCAGCGTGGAGTCCGTGGGTGATCTCGACGCCGAGTCCCTGCGCGGTTCCGACTTCGCATCAGCGTCCTTTCCCTACTCTCCGCACGGCCAGACACCGCCGCGCCGTCCCGCCGACCGAGCCCCATCCCGCCGACCGAGCCCCATCCCGCCGACCGAGCCCATCCCGCTGATCGAGCTTGTCGAGATCACCCGCAGCGCGCGTACACAACTCGGTCGTCAGCGCGACGCCAAGACAATAATCTCCTCGGCGCCCCGCTGACGTCACGATTGTGTACGCGCCCCCGCTCGAGCCAGACCTTGCGACCCGAATGCACCGCGGCATCCCGGCCCGGCTAGATGTGTGTCGAATCGAAGGATCTGTGTGCTGCAGCACCCACATCCTTCGATACGGCACAAGATTTCGGGTTATGGGCGGGGTGCGTCAGCGGCGAAGCTGTGCTCGTTCGTCGCCCTCGAAGATGACCGTGACGGTCGCGGGAGTATCGTCGACCGGCTCAGTGTTGGCCGATGTCGACATGCTGCGCCGCCGTGTGCATGTGACCCGCTCGGTCGCGTTGGTCTACGGCCAATTCACCTGGGGCGAGCCGAAGGATCACGAGCAGCGGTGGGTGCCGATACTGCGGCCGGAGGCGAATGAGCTCAGTGGGTTATTGGCGGGTAAGGGTCGTGACACGTTGGTGTTCACCGGCGAGCGCCGCGGGAACCCGTTGCGTGTGACGGTGGTTCGGAAGTCGTGGTGGAATGACGCGGTGATGGCCTCACACTGCCCCGTGGGTTTCACGCCGCACGAGTTGCGGCACACGGCGGCGTCGCTGGCGATCTCGGCGGGCGCGTCGGTGTTGGGGGTGCAACGGATGCTGGGACACGCAAAGGCGTCGATGACCCTAGATGTGTACAGCGACCTGTTCGACACCGACTTGGAGGCAGTCGCGGAGTATCTGGACAAGCTGCGTGGTGGACACCGTTTGGACACGAAGGGCAATGAGGCCGTGGGCAATACGGGTGAGCCTGGTGGGTGTCTGCGCGGTCACAGCCTCGTAGCCGCTTGACCTGCGGTGCGGGTTGAAACTCTCAAGGTGGTAGCGCGGGTTCGAATTCCGTCGGGGCTACAAGAAAACGCACTTCTCCTTTCGGAGAGGTGCGTTTTTCGTTGCCGCGCCTTCGAAAACCAGTCAGGCCTTTGACCCCGATGAATCGACGACGGCCGTCGACCCGGCGACCGGCATCGGGTCGAGGCCCAGCTTCCGGTGATCCCAGGACCGAACGCGCGCCGGGACGAGCCGCACAGCGACGCGCTTGTGCATCATCTGGTCGACGAAGGGCTTCATCTCGTCGGTGTAGGGACCGGTGTATCGCTCCCAGACGCTCACGCCGATGCGGTGGCAATGGTCGGGATCGTCGTAGATCTCCGCATGTCCTTCGAAAGCGACGCCGCGCAGAGTGTCGTAGGTGTCGCCGTCCTCGATCAGGACCGAACAGCGTGCGTCGCGGCCGAGATTGACCGCCTTCTGCGACTTGGCCTTTGTCTCGAACCAGATCTCGCCGTCGATGACGCCGTACCACATGGCGACGAGGTGGATGCCGCCGTCGGCGCCGTGGGTCGCGAGAGTTGCTGTGCGACTGCGTTCGACGAAGTCGGTGATCTCGGCGTCGGACATGACGATCTGTTGACGTTGGTTTGTTCCCATGCCCAGACGCTAACCGAATCAGCCTCGCGCGGTTGGCACTAACCGTTTCTGGATGGCCTCGGCGGCGGCGAGGAGATCGGCCGCCCACCGCGCGCCCGGGCGTCGGCCCATGCGATCGATCGGCCCGGAGACCGAGATCGCCGCAACCACATCGCCGTTGGCGTCGCGCAGCGGTGCCGAGACGCTGGCGACACCCGCGGCTCGCTCGCCGGCGCTCTGCGCCCAGCCGCGTCGGCGGATCTCGTAGAGCGCACGTTCGCTGAAGACGCTGTCGTGCAGAAGTGCCCGCTGAGTCGACGGTTCGGCCCAGGCGAGCAGGACCTTGGCCGCCGAGCCCGCGCTCATCGGGAAGCGGGTGCCCACAGGTACGGTGTCGCGCAGTCCCGTTGGCGGTTCCATGGCTGCGATGCAGACGCGTTCGGAGCCTTCACGGCGATAGACCTGAACGGATTCGCCGGTGATCTCACGCAGTCGGGGGAGCACCATGAGTGCGGCTTCCTGGATGGGATCGTGCGCGCTCGATGCCAATTCGCCCAGGGCCGGCCCGGGGTACCACCGTCCGGCGGCGTTGCGTGCGAGCAGGCGATGCGTCTCCAGGCCGACTGCCAACCGATGGGCCGTTGCCCGTGGCAGGTTGGTGCGCTCGCAGAGCTCCGTGAGGTTGGCCGGAGCCTGCGCGACGGCCCGTAATACGATCACGGACTTGTCGAGGACACCGATTCCGCTCTGCGGTTCCGGTGCGCTATCCTTTCCCATAGGACGATACTAGCGGTCCACATCGTGAGATGCACGCGAGAGACGGCACAGCCCGCCGACCCTCGCCGCACCCCACCCGAAACCACAAGTGCTACAGCCAGAATGAGTGCAGTGATGACGAACAGCGCAAGTAAGCCTCGTACTCTCGCCGAGAAGGTGTGGGACGACCACGTCGTCGTACGCGGAGACGCGAACGGTGGCAACGACCCCGATCTGATCTTCATCGACCTCCACCTCGTTCACGAGGTCACGAGTCCGCAGGCATTCGAAGGTCTGCGGCTCGCGGGCAGGCCCGTCCACCGGCCGGACCTGACGATCGCGACCGAGGATCACAACGTGCCGACGGTCGACACCAACCTGCCCATCGCCGACCCGGTGTCGCGCACGCAGGTCGACACCCTGCGAAGCAACTGTGAAGAGTTCGGTATCCGCCTGCACCCCATGGGCGACAAGGAACAGGGCATCGTTCACGTCGTCGGTCCTCAGCTGGGACTGACCCAGCCCGGAATGACGGTTGTCTGCGGTGATAGCCACACGTCGACCCACGGTGCCTTCGGTGCCCTCGCAATGGGAATCGGGACATCGGAGGTCGAGCACGTACTCGCGACGCAGACGCTGTCGTTGCGACCATTTCGGACGATGGCCATCACGGTCGACGGCGAGTTGCCGCCCGGTGTCACGAGCAAGGATCTGATCCTGGCCGTTATCGCCAAAATCGGTACGGGCGGCGGACAGGGCTACGTACTCGAGTATCGCGGTAGCGCCATCGAGAATCTCTCGATGGAAGCGCGGATGACGATCTGCAACATGTCGATCGAGGCGGGCGCGCGTGCGGGCATGATCGCTCCCGACGAGACCACCTTCGAATTCCTCAAGGGCCGTCCGAATGCTCCGAAGGGGGCGGATTGGGATGCGGCCGTCGAGTATTGGAAGTCATTGCGCACCGATGACGACGCCGAATTCGACGAGGAAGTGCATATCGATGGCGCGTCGTTGAGTCCCTTCGTCACGTGGGGTACGAATCCCGGCCAGGGAGCGCCACTCTCGGCTTCGGTCCCGGACCCGGCCGACTTCGGCGACGAGAACGCGGCCGGCGCGGCGTCGAAAGCCCTTGAGTACATGGACCTCACCCCGGGAACCCCGTTGCGCGAGATCAGCGTCGACACCGTCTTCGTCGGCTCGTGCACGAACGGTCGGATCGAGGATCTGCGTGCCGTCGCCGAGATCCTCGACGGTCGGACGGTCGCCGAAGGTGTTCGGATGCTTGTGGTCCCGGGCTCGATGCGGGTGCGTGCGCAGGCCGACGAGGAGGGTCTCGGCGAGATCTTCACCACGGCAGGCGCGGAGTGGCGTCAGGCCGGATGCTCGATGTGTCTTGGAATGAACCCAGATCAGCTCGCGCCCGGCGAGCGCTGCGCGTCGACGTCGAACCGCAACTTCGAAGGGCGACAAGGCAAGGGCGGCCGTACACATCTCGTGTCACCGGCCGTTGCCGCGGCAACGGCTGTGCGAGGCACGCTGTCGTCGCCCGCGGATCTGTGACGGGCGCGCGACGCGCCGTCTGACTCCGCCATCACCGAAGACAACTCCCAGATCGCAAGAGGCACACACCATGGAACCGTTCATCACCCACACAGGCATCGGCGTTCCGCTGCGTCGAAGCAACGTCGACACCGACCAGATCATCCCCGCCGTCTACCTGAAGCGCGTGACCCGCACGGGTTTTGAGGACGGACTGTTCGCAGGCTGGCGGACCGACCCCGACTTCATCCTCAACGTCGAGCCCTGGAATCGCGGCTCGGTTCTGGTCGCGGGTCCCGACTTCGGCACCGGTTCGTCACGTGAGCACGCCGTCTGGGCACTGTCGGACTTCGGGTTTCGCGTCGTCATCTCGTCGCGGTTCGCAGACATCTTCCGCGGCAACGCCGGAAAGGCCGGCCTCGTCGCCGCGCAGGTCGAGCAATCCGACGTCGAACTGATCTGGAAGCGTCTCGAGGAGCAGCCGGGTCTCGAACTGACTGTGAGCCTCGAAGATAGGACCGTAACCGCGGGAGACCTCGTGGTGCCGTTGACAATTGATGACTACACGCGGTGGCGTCTGATGGAGGGCCTCGACGACATCGGGCTGACATTACGGCAGGTAGACGCGATTTCTGAGTATGAGCAGCGTCGCCCGTCATGGAAGCCGACAACATTGCCGCTCTGATTTAAGGCTCTGCATAAGCCTTTCCGCGATACCACGACGGAAGTGCCCGAAAGCGTGACGAATTGGTGACACGTCGCGCTAATTGGCGTGGAAGATGGAAGTTTTCGGCGTCGACGTTTACCGTGTGGTGGTAGCTGGCCTGATAAGAGGGCCAGATCGGCTTGCGGAGGTATCCAATGAACAAGGCAGAGCTCATCGATGAGCTGACAGTAAAACTCGACACGGATCGAAAGACCGCGACCCAGGCGGTCGAGCAGTTGGTCGATTCGATCGTGCGCGCAGTCAACAAGGGTGAGAGCGTCACCATCACCGGATTCGGTGTCTTCGAGAAGCGTCGTCGCGCACCGCGCGTCGCGCGCAACCCGCGCACGGGTGAGACCGTGAAGGTCCGCGCGACATCGGTGCCCGCGTTCCGTCCCGGCGCTCAGTTCAAGGCAGTCGTCTCCGGCAAGCAGAAGCTCGCCTCGTCGGGTCCTGCCGTGAAGCGTGGCAGCGCGGCCACCACGGGCACTGCGGCCAAGAAGACCACTGCGGCAAAGAAGTCGACAGGTACCGCGGCGAAGAAGACCACCGCTGCGAAGAAGACGACGACCGCGGCAAAGAAGACCACGCCGGCCAAGAAGACCACCACCGCGGCGAAGAAGACCACCGCGGCGAAGAAGACCACGCCGGCCAAGAAGACCACCACCGCGGCGAAGAAGACCACCGCGGCAAAGAAGACCACGCCGGCCAAGAAGACCACCACCGCGGCCAAGAAGACCACGGCCACGCCGGCAAAGAAGACGACGGCCAAGAAGACAGCCGCCAAGAAGACCACCCGTCGCTGAGAGTCAGCAGCGTCGAGTACACACCCTCAACTCACCCCCGATGGCCTTCCCCCGTCGGGGGTGAGGTGTATCCGGACCGATTAACCCGTGTGACAGGTCATTCCACGTCGCGGTGGGGGAGTGGACTGTCGATATGGTCGGCGGCGACGAGCTTGCCCTGATGTGTCGACACCACCCACGCGCTCGCCTTGCGATTGCGCGCGGCGGGCAACGAGGCGCCGTCCTGTTTGCCCCACCACTCCATGAGGGGCGGAATCACCTTGCCCTGACTGCACACTGCGCGCACGACGGGTCCAGAGTCGGTCGCGAGGTCGACGATGCGTCGTTGCGCGGCAACGGGGTCGTCGCGAAAAGCCTCTTCTGACAGCGTCGATTCCATGATGATCGGCACCCCCAACGCACGCGCGGTCGGTGCAAGGGTCTGTTCGCACCTGGTCCGGTCGGCGCTGTGGATCTCGTTGGTACCGAACGCGGGAAGCATCACCGACAGCGCGTCGGCCTGTGCGCGTCCTTCGGCGTCGAGCGGACGCAGCCTGTCGTCGCCGTGATACCTGGAGCGACTGCCCGCCTTGGCGTGGCGAACCAGCACCAGTGTATCGAGATCGGCTGGGAGCCTTAGGAATTCACGTAGTACGCGGCGATCCTGCGAGTAGCTCAGGAGGCGCTCGGCGGCGTCGACGCCGAGCCACTCCATCTCGTCGACTTCATGGTTCTCGACGAAATCTCCGCCGACGGCTCGAGCCGACCAGTAGCGCACGCGCTTTCGGCCGCTCGAGATGTTGTAGCTGACATCGCGGAGATACCTGCCCACGCGCACGCGGTAGCCGGTCTCCTCGCCGATCTCGCGGACCGCGGTCATCACCAGTGTCTCGTCTGCTTCGATCTTCCCCTTGGGAAGCGTCCAGTCGTCGTAGCGAGGTCGATGGATCACACCGATCTCGACACTGTTGTTCTCCCGCGGCCGCCACAGCACGCCGCCAGCAGCCCAGATCGTCTTGTGTGTCTTAGACATTGCCTGTGATGTTAGTGGCCGAAGGTTACGAAAAGGGTGGCCTCGTCACATACCTGCGTCGCGACGGCGGGTACGCCGCATCATCTGTCGCTGATGGTCGCGTACCTCCTCGCCCGCAGCGGGCGAGGCCCGCCAGCTACCGTCCGACTGCAGGACCCAGCATCGCGTGCGGGGGTCGAGTGCCGAATCGAAGATGTCGCCGAGTTCAGCGGTGAGTCGGTCGTCGCGCACCTGCACCATCACCTCGATGCGTCGATCGAGGTTCCGGTGCATCATGTCGGCGCTGCCGATCCAATACTCATCCTGCGCCCCGAAGTGGAAGATGCGTGAGTGTTCGAGGAATTGGCCGAGGATCGAGCGCACATGAATGTTGTCGCTGACGCCCGGCATCCCGGGACGCAAGGCGCAGATCCCACGCACGACGATCTCTACCGGAACACCGTTTTGTGATGCGCGGTACAGGGCATCGATCACCTGCTCGTCGACGAGAGCGTTGGCCTTCAACCGAACTCGGGCGCGCGGATCGCCCTCGTGCTTGAGTTCGATCTCACGGTTGATGCGCTCGACGATGCCGGAACGAATCCCGGTGGGAGCGACCAGGATGTTGCGGTACTCGCGTTTGCGGGAGTAACCGGTGAGCGTGTTGAACAGGTCGGTCAGGTCGGCGCCGATGTCCGGTGCGGCAGTGAACAACCCGACGTCCTCGTAGAGCCGCGCGGTCTTCGGGTTGTAATTGCCGGTGCCGATGTGGCAGTAGCGTCGGATCGACGATCCCTCACGACGCACCACAAGGCATGTCTTGCAGTGGGTTTTGAGTCCGACGAGGCCGTAGACGACGTGCACGCCTGCCTGCTCGAGCTGTCGCGCCCACTTGATGTTGGCCTGTTCGTCGAAGCGCGCCTTGATCTCGACGAGCGCAACGACCTGCTTGCCTGCCTCGGCAGCGTCGATGAGCGCGTTGACGATCGGCGAGTCGCCCGAGGTGCGATACAGCGTCTGCTTGATAGCGAGAACCTGCGGGTCGGCAGCGGCCTGTTCGATGAAGCGCTGCACGCTCGTCGAGAACGAATCGTAGGGGTGGTGGACCAGGACATCGCCTTCGCGCAGCGTCGAGAACACACTCTTGGGTGTCTCCCGCTCGCCGAAGGCGGGATGCGTCGACGGAACGAACGGCGGGTCCTTGAGCTGCGGCCGGTCGAGTGAGCCGATCTCGAACAGCGACGCCAGGTCGAGCAGCCCGGGAACCTGAATGACGTCGGCGGGGTTGACGTCGAGTTCACGCAGAAGCAGTTCGAGCATGTGCTCGGTCATGTCGTCGGCGACCTCGAGTCGGACCGGCGAACCGAACCGGCGCCGTGCGAGTTCACGTTCGAGCGCCTGAAGCAGGTCTTCGTCGCGATCCTCTTCGACCTCGAAGTCTGCGTTGCGCGTGATGCGGAACGCGTGGTGCTCCACGATCTCCATGCCGGGGAACAGATGTCCGAGATTGGCGGCGATCAGATTTTCCATCGGCAGGAAGATCGCGGTGCGATGTCCTTTTCCGTCTTTCTCTGTGCTCGGCGGCATCAGTCGATCGACACGGACGAACCGATTGACGTTGTCGGGCACCTTGACTCGCGCGAAGTGCTCGCCGCCTTCGCCCGCGTCACGCACGGTGACAGCGAGGTTGAGACTCAGTCCGCTGATGTAGGGGAAGGGGTGGGCGGGATCGACGGCGAGGGGCGTCAGTACCGGGAACACGTCATCGTGGAAGTACTCGACCATCCGGGCCTGCTGGGCCTCGGTGAGTTCCGACCACCCGACGACGTAGATGTCGTTGTCCGCCAAGGCAGGACGCACCGAGTCGAGAAACACTCTGGCGTGCCGGTCGGCAAGAGTCTGAGTGCGGCCGGCGATGCGCAGCAATTGTTCGCGTGGGGAGAGCCCGTCGGCTGAACGGACCGACAGGCCGGTTTCGTCACGGCGCTTGAGACCCGCGACGCGGACCATGAAGAACTCGTCGAGGTTCGACGCGAAGATGGCGAGGAACTTCGCGCGTTCGAGCAGCGGGATCGACGTGTCCTCGGCGAGGGCGAGGACACGCGAATTGAAGTCGAGCCAACTCAGCTCGCGATTGAGATATCTGTCCTCAGGAAGATCGGCTGACTCGCCCGGTTCGAGAGTTGCCGCGGGCGGCGCACCAGGAATCGCACTGATCGGTTGTGTTGAGACCTGAGTCGTCGTGGTGTCGTCGGCTGTGCTCACCGTTCAATCATGACGCATCGGACTGTTCGCCGACACCGCTGGCCGTCGCGCCGGGAATCCGGACATCTCCGAGTACCGACCTCGTGTGCTCGCCGACGCCGAGTCGCAGTGCTGCGATGAGATCGCCGACGGTGTCGACGTCGGTGCGCACGTCGGGCCAGAGGAGATGCTCGGGGTCGAGTTCGACAACTCCCGCGGCACGGTGTGCCGCAGCCGAATCCGGCCCGAAACGCGGTAACTCGTGTGCCGTCATCGGCCGCAGCAGAAGCGACGTGCCGGTGCCCGCACGGTCGGTCACCATCGACTCGCCTCGTTCGACCGCGGCGTCGACGATCTCGCGCAGACTCGACGGCTGCGCGGCGGGAAGGTCGGCCTGGACGATCAAGACCTGCCGATGCGCAGGCCACCTGGTCCGAGCCGTGGCGGCACCGAGTGCGTACGCAGCATTCAAGTCGCCTGCGACGTCGCCGGGCTCGTCGACGACGTGTGCCGCGAGCTGCTGCGCCCGCTCGCGAACACGGTGATCAGGGGTCACGACGACGACGTCGCGAATCCCCGCTTCGTGCAGGGTGGCGATGGTGTCGGCGAACATGGCGAGCACGAACGCACCGGGGTCGGCGCGCAGGCGCTCGCGCTGGGCGGGCGAGAGCGTTGCGCGAGCACTGTCGGCAGCGATCTCCCCGCCGCTCGTCTGCCCACCGCTCGTCTCCGCGCCATGCGCCGCGTCGTCGCTCATGGTGGAGACGAGGCGTGATTTGGCGTCGCCGAGTCGCTTGACCGCGAGGACCGCGACCATGCTGCCGAGCGTGCACTCGTCGCCGGAGTCGTCGCGGTGCTGACCGCGATCGGCGGGTCGCGGAGCGTCGGCGGGCATGCGTCGTCGCTCGTTCGGATGACCGCGTACACACGAGAGGGTCATGTAGACATGATGACCCATGCGGGAGAGCACGTGTGGATGCCCGGGGTGCTGGGCGCCGCAGGTTCTCGAATCGACCGGACGGGCATCATCGGCGGTCTACCCTTGACCGAAGCGACGTCGGGCGAATGAGGAGAGTTGTGCGGGCGGTTGTGATGGGTGCCGGGTCTTGGGGCACGGCGACGGCGAAGGTACTCAGCGACGCGGGGACCGACACCACTCTGTGGTGTCGGCGAGAAGAACTCGCCGATCGGATCAACGAGTCGCACACGAATGCCGACTATTTGGCGGGAATCACCCTTCCCTCGAATCTCACGGCGTCGAGCGACATCGCGCACGCACTGACCGGCGCGGATCTCGTGGTGTGCGCTGTCCCGGCGCAGTCCCTGCGCGACAACCTCTCCGACTGGCGTCCGCACCTGAGCGATGACGCCACGCTGGTCTCGCTGGCCAAAGGCATCGAGACGTCGACGCTGATGCGGATGAGCGAGGTGATCGCGGAGGTCGCGGAGGTTCCCTCCGAACAGATCGCGGTGCTCACCGGGCCGAACCTCGCCCGTGAGGTCGCCGAGGGTCAGCCCGCGGCCACGGTGATCGCGTGCACAGACCTCTCGCGTGCCGAGCAACTGCAGCAGATGTTCAACACCGGCTACTTCCGGCCCTACACCAACACCGACGTCATCGGGTGCGAGATCGGCGGGGCGGTCAAGAACGTCATCGCGCTCGCGTGCGGTATGGCCAGCGGCGTCGGGTTCGGGCAGAACACCCTCGCGACGATCATCACGCGTGGCCTCGCGGAGACCATCAGACTCTCGAGCGCGGTCGGTGGGCAGATAGAGACCCTCGCCGGTCTCGCGGGTATCGGCGACCTCGTCGCAACCTGCTCGTCGCCGCTGTCGCGCAATCGCACCTTTGGTGCTCATCTCGGGCAGGGAGCGACGATGGAAGAGGCGCAGGCTGCAGCGTCGGGTCAGGTCGCAGAGGGCGTGAAATCGTGTACGTCCGTCACGGCACTCGCCGAGAAGTACCAGGTCTCCATGCCGCTCACCGAAGCGGTGAACAGCGTCTGTCACGACGGACTGCCGGTGGCGGACGCGGTCAGCTCATTGCTGGGTCGCAAGACCAAACCGGAGTTCCGTTCCGGCCACGCATAAGCCACTCGCGCTCGAGCCGCGCGAAAGGGGTTGCCACTCAGCCGAAGTCGAGTGGTCCCCGGGGTAGTGTCCGTTCGATGGCGGCCGACACGTCGGTGATCGGTCCGTTGCCCGCGTTCACCGGAACCCACAGCGCGACGTAGGGGCGGTGATCGACGCACACGAACGCCTGCCCGGAACCCTCGATGGAATCGGTGATGAACCACTGCACGGGGTTGACCACCTGCAGGTTGCTGGTGGGGGAGAGCTCCGCCGGGCGGGAGACGCCGCACCGCACGATCACCGGATCGCCCTCTTTGTTCGCAGGCCAACTCGCCTGCGTGTCCGAAACCTTTTTGTCACCGTAGCCCTCGAAGGTCTGTGGCAGCGCGGCGAGGAACTTCGCGCATTCCGCGGGAGTCGACGACTCCGCGGTGTACGACTCGACGGGCGTCGAGTCCGAGGTGTCCGGGCGGAGCGCCGCGAAGACGATGAAGCCCACGATCACCATCACCGGGATCGTCACCAGAGTGGCGATCAGCGCCGGATTCAGCCGCGGGCCGGAGTCGCCGTAGCGTGCGTGCGATGTGTCCTCGGCGCTTTCGGTGGCGTCGGCGTCCTCGGCGTCGTCGGGCTTCTCGACGCTTTCGGCGGAGTCGGCCGCGCGGACGGTGTCGGGCTTCTCCGCACGGTCGGCGTTGTTGTCGGGTTCGTCCGGTCCGGGTGGGGTCACGACGACAACCCTAGGACATCGCCTCGCCGCTCCTGTGGCGTGCCGGTCAGTGCGCCGCGTTCACCACCGGGCAGGTCAGGGTGCGTGTGATGCCGTCGACCTTCTGGATCTGAGGTACGACGTCGTTGGTCAGGTGGCCCGCATCGGTGGCCTCGACCCGCACGATCACGTCGTAGGGTCCACTGACCTCCTCGGAGGAGGCAACTCCGGAGATCTCTGCGATCGTCGCCGCCGCCAATGCGGCTCGTCCGACCTCCGTCTGGATCAGTATGTATGCCTGAACCACGGCCATCCTCTCGTATCCACTGTGCCGTCGGCCCCGGGCTGGGGAGCGGCGAGTCGACGCCCGCGGCAAGCCGCCGAAGGCATCCGGCTCCGGTCTCCCGGAAACCACTTCGCGCGTCGAAGCGCCACACGAAGTCACTACACTGTGGGGATATTGTCACCACAACGCCGCGAGAGCGCGAACCGAAACGAATAACCGTGGAGCCGACGAGGAGTTGACAGTGGCAGGTGGCGACGAGAACGCCACGACCCCCGACCACGCCCATCCCGCCGACGTCACCGTCGGTGACCTGGGCGAGCGGGCACTCATCTCGCTGTTCACCTCGGCGGCGACGACCGCAACGTCGGGCGACATCGTCGTCGGATCCGGCGACGACGCCGCCGTCTTCGACGCGGGCGGCCCGACCGTCATCAGCACGGACACCGCCGTGCAGGACCGCCACTTTCGTTTCGACTGGTCGACGCCGCGCCAGATAGGCGAGCGTGCGGTGATCCAGAGTGCAGCAGACATCGCGGCGATGGGAGCACGTACGGTCGGCGTGGTCGTGTCGATCGCATGTCCGGTGAGCACCCCCGCTACCACTGTGACCGAGATCAACGACGGCATCCTGGCCGCGACACATCGTCTCGGCGGTCGTGTGCTGGGCGGCGACCTCGTCGCCGCAGATCAAGTGGTGCTCACCGTCACGTCGGTCGGCGCGCTCGACGGGCTCACCCCGGTGGCGTTGACCGGTGCGCAACCAGGCGACGTCTTGGCCGTGAGCGGTCCGCTCGGAAGTGCCGCCGCCGGGCTCGCCGTCCTGCTTGCCGCTGAGAAGCGCGACGCGGACGAGTGCGACGGTGACGATTCGGAGCGCTCCAACCGGCTACTCGCACAGCATGCCGAGGTGGTGGATGCGCACCGTCTGCCCAACCCCGACCTCTCGGCGGGTGTCGTGGCGGCGCGCGCAGGTGCTCACGCCATGACCGATGTCTCCGACGGGCTCGTCGAGGAGCTCGAGACCCTCGCGGCGGCGTCGAATGTCGCTCTCGCAGTAGACGTCTCGCGAGTTCCGCGAACAGAGGCGACCACGCGCGCCGCGACCGAACTCGGGGAGTCCGACGACGTCTGGGCACTCACCGGGGGTGAAGACCACCAGTTGCTGGCCGCGTTCGCGGCATCCGACGTCCCCTCGGGGTGGGTCGTCATCGGAGATGTCCGCGAACGCACCGGCGATCGCGCACCGGTGTCTCTCGACGGCATTGCGGCGGGTGACCTGCGCGGATGGCAGTCCTTCTGACACCAGTAGGTGGCGGCCGTCACGGCGGTGATTAGATCGTCACATGGCGATTTACGCACTCGACGATCGTGAACCGGTCCTCGGTGACGACGTGTACATCCACCCCGACGCGACGGTGATCGGCGCCGTGACACTGGCAGACGGCGTGTCGGTGTGGCCCGGAGCGGTGCTGCGAGGGGACTACGGGACCATCTCCATCGGCCGGCGAACCAACATCCAGGACGGCACGGTCATCCACTGCACGCCGATCGATCCGACGGTCATCGGCGCCGGTTGCGTCGTCGGACACAACGCCCACATCGAGGGTTCGACGATCGGCGACAACTGTCTGATCGCGTCGGGATCTGTTGTCCTCAACGGGTCGACGGTCGGCGACGGCGCGATTGTCGGAGCGGGAGCCGTTGTGCCGTTCAAGTTCTCGGTTCCCGCGCGTGCGATGGCGCTCGGCGTGCCCGCGCGCATCCGTGAGGGATTCGAGGTGCCCGCCGACCATGTCGACCTGAACGTCGAGATGTACTACCAGAATTCGCTGTACTACCGATCGAAGCTCAGGAGACTCGACTGATCATGACCCCACAACCGTTGAGCGAACTCATCGATCCCGGTTGGGCGCACGCACTCGCGCCGGTCGAAGACGACATCGCCCAGATGGGGCAGTTCCTGCGCGACGAGAACGCCGCGGGCCGCGGCTACCTACCGGCCGGACGAAATGTGTTGCGCGCGTTCACGCAACCGTTCGACGACGTCCGCGTGCTCATCGTCGGGCAGGACCCATATCCGACACCAGGGCATGCGGTGGGGCTGAGCTTCTCTGTTGCAGAAGACGTTTCGCCCGTCCCGCGCTCGTTGGCCAACATCTACACCGAGTACTGCTCCGACCTCGGGTATCCCAAGCCCGCCAACGGCGATCTGACACCCTGGGCGAAATCGGGTGTGCTACTGCTCAACAGAGTGTTGACGGTTGCTCCCGGCGAGCCCGCGTCGCATCGCAATAAGGGGTGGGAGGCGGTGACCGAGTGCGCGATCAAGGCGCTTGTGTCGCGCGACGAGCCACTCGTGGCCATCCTGTGGGGACGCGACGCCGCCGGCCTGCAGCAGTGGATGCCCGACGTCCCGGTGATCGTGTCGCCGCACCCTTCGCCGTTGTCGGCGAGTAAAGGCTTCTTCGGCTCGCGTCCGTTCAGCCGGGCCAATACCGAACTCGAAGACCTCGGCGGCGAACCGATCGACTGGCGCCTGCCTTCCTGAGCCCCTGCTCTCCTGCAGCCGCTGCCCTCGTGGGGACACTGCCTTCCTGTCAGCGGACTAAGCGTCGGGCATCGGCGTCGGTGCGCTCCTGCCAGCCGACCCTCTCGAGTTCGGGAATGTCGTCGGCCTCGGTGGGATAACCAAGGCACAGATATGCCGTGAGTCGCCACGTGTCGGGTACACCGAGATCGGTTGCCACGGTGGGTCCGTCGAGGATGGACACCCAGCCGACTCCGACGCCGCGCGCCCGTGCGGCCAGCCAGAGCGTCGTGACGGCGGTGACCGTCGAGTAGTCGAGGGTCTCGGGCATCGTCCGCTTACCGAGGCCGTGTCCCTGTGTGCCCGCGTGGTCGGTGAAGACGGCGAGCTGGATCGGGGCGTCGTCGAGTCCGGAGAGCTTCAGCTCCGCGTACGCACGCTTGCGCTCGCCCGCGTACCCGTCGAGTGCCTCGGCGTTGCACTCGACGAAGTTACGGCGGATGCGAGCGCGAGCCTCGGCCGAGTCGACGCGCACCCAACGCCACGGTTGGCTGTTGCCGACCGACGGCGCGAGTTCGGCTCGTGCGAGGAGTTCGTCGAGCAACTCTGGCTCGAGTGGATCGGAGCGGAAATTTCGGACGTCACGACGCCACGCGAACAACGTGTCGAGGTCTTCGATGAACGAGGCGTCGAACGTCGTCACCGCTCGCGTGCCGCTGCGAAGTCGGGGGTCCGCTTGCCCACGAACGCGTCGACGCCCTCGACACCCTCCGCTGAGCCGCTGTTGGTCGAGATCGCGTGTGCCTCGGCAGCGAGCTGATCGCGGAGGGTTGCGGTGGCCGACCCGCTCAGCAGTGCACGCGTCGCGGCCAGTCCGGCGCGCGGACCCGCGGCGAGTGTGCGGGCGATCTCGGCGGCGGTGTCGTCGATCTCGGTGTCGTCGACGAGGCGCGAGAGGATGCCCCACGCGAGTCCCTCGTCGGCGGTGATGACTCTGTCGGTGAGGATGATGTCGCGGGCGCGGGCCGCTCCGACGGTGCGCGGGAGGGTCCACGTCATGCCGCCGTCCGGCGACAAGCCGATTCCGGTGTAGGCCGGACGCAGGTTGGTCGACGGCCCACCGATCGCGATGTCGGCGTGCAGCACGATGCTCAGCCCGGCCCCTGCGGCCCAACCGCGCACACCCGCGACGACCGGACGATCGGCGTCGAGCAGGGCGGTGACGAAGTCGTGGAAGGTGTCGGCGAGAGCGCGGATGAAGGTGGGGCGGTGCTCGGCAGCGGCGAAATCGCGCACGTTGCCGCCCGCGCAGAAGTTTCGTCCAGCGCCGAGCAACAGGATCGCGCCGACTTGGCGTTCGCCGCGTGCGATCTCACGCAGGGCGGTTGTTGCCGATTTCAGTGAGGCGTCGTCGAGTGCGCCGCCCTTGCTCGCATCGGAGATGCGTAGGACGAGGACGTCGCCGTCCTGTGTCACAGCCGATTCTGCCGGGGACGTTGTGGTCGAGGTCATGGACGACACCCTAACCCGGAGATGCAGACAACCCGACCCCGGGGCCGAGCGTTCGCTCGGTCGGGATCGGGTTGTCAGTTCTCGCGATCAGGCGAGAGTGGTCTTGCCGGCCTTCAGGCAGGAGGTGCAGACGTTCTTACGCTTGCGGTTGCCCGGGGCCACCTCGACACGCACAGACTGGATATTGGGATTCCAGCGGCGGTTGGTACGGCGGTGCGAGTGCGAAACGGACTTGCCGAAGCCCGGACCCTTGCCGCAGACGTCACAGACGGCAGCCATTGTCGAACTCCCTTGATAGATGGAATGATCTTGCGGTTACGCCAGCTCGCTGCTCGCGGAAACGCAACGTCATCCACGGCGGCGGCAAGGCAACCCTGCAAGGGTAACCGTCCGGGTGCGTCACCACCAAATCCGGGCCGAGCGTGATCTACCGCAGGGCTTGGGGCGAATGCGCCGGACCCGCCGACGGCGACCGTGTCGGCGACTCCGAGTAATCTCTCACACATCCTGGGCAGCGCGTGGCGTGGCACTTTTCGACGACGTGGATTTTCGACGGCGTGGAGACACGCGTGAGCCCCCGCGGTGAAGGAGGACCCATGTCGACTGACGGTGGACTCGTTCGCGTGATGAATCCGCAGGTTCTGCGTGACTGGGCGCAGGAGTGTGTGGCCCGGCTCGAGGAACTGCGCGGCGAGATCAATGACCTCAACGTCTTCCCGATTCCTGATTCGGACACCGGCAGCAACATGCTGTTCACCATGCGGTCTGCTGCCGACGTCGTCACCGCCCTTCCGGTCGACGCCGACGTGGTCGCCGTGACGCGGGCCATGGCAGAAGGTGCTGTGGCCAACGCGCGCGGCAATTCCGGCGTCATCATGTCGCAGATCCTGGTCGGCCTCGCCGACGCCGTGGAGATCGGCGCACCGGACGGACAGTTGACGTTTTCGCAGCTCGCGGTGTCGGGTCTGAGGCTTGGATCGTTGGCAGCGCAGCGCGCGGTGAGCGACCCCAGGGAGGGCACCGTCCTGACGCTGCTGACCATCGCCGCGGAGTCTGCGGCGCGTCACTCCGGCGAGACCGCCGCCGACCAGGCCCGCGCGATCGCCGACGATGTGGCCGATGGTCTGGAGCGGACTCCCGAACAGCTCCCCGAACTGGCGTCGGCGGGCGTCGTCGACGCCGGCGGTCGGGGTTTTCTCGCCATGCTCGACGCGATGGTCGGGGTGCTCACCGGTGTCACGCAGCGACGTCGTCGGTACCGCGGAATCCTCACCGGGGGAGGGCAGCCCGGTCATCCCGTCGACGAGACGTGCGACGGCCCGGGCGACATGGACTTCGAGGTGATGTATCTGCTCACCGGGGCTGCGGGCGAGAGCATCGCGACGCTGCGATCCGAACTCGGCGAACTCGGCGACGCCGTGGTGATCGTCGGCGACAGTTCGCCGTCGGGTGAACGGTTCTCGGTGCACGTACACACCGACGACCCGGGCGCCGCGGTCGAGGCGGCGATAGCGCACGGCAACGTCTCCGACATCCGGATCTCCTGCTTTGCTCTAGATTCGATTCGTGCACAAGCCAATTCGATGGAGCCGCCGCCTCGTCACCGGCGCGCCGTCGTCGCGGTCGTGCGCGGCGACGGGGCCGCGGAACTCTTCGCCGAGGCAGGGGCAGCCGTTGTCCGCGCCGACGACGGTGTCACGCCGGAAGCGCTTGCCGCCGCCATTCGCGCCACCGATTCGGCACACGTAGTGGTCATGGCGAACGGGTCGTTGACGTCGCAGGATCTCGTGAGCGTCGCAGCGGAGGTCCGGTCTGCGCAACGGTCGGTGATCTCGTTGCCGACCTCATCGATGGCGCAGTGTCTCGCGGCCCTCGCGGTCCACGACCCCTCCGAGTCGCCGGATGCCGACGCCTACGCGATGGCCGAAGCCGCAGCGGGCGCACGCTGGGGTTCGCTACTGCTCGCCGACGAGCGGATGATCACCCTTGCCGGAACCTGCGACGTCGGAGATGTGTTGGGCCTCATCGGCTCTGATGTCCTTGTCATCGCGCCCGAGCAGACAGCCGCTGTCGTGTCGCTGGTCGATCTCATGTTGGCGACAGGTGGCGAGATGGTCACCGTCCTTGCGGGCTCGGGTGTCGACCGTGACGCGTTGGCGGCGCTCGAGGCGCAGATCCGGCGGGCATATCCAGGCGTCGAAATGGTCGTGTACGAGACCGGTCAGACCGACGATCTGATGCAAGTGGGTATCGAATAGTGGTCCGTGCATCCGACTCTCTGTCCGATGTCTTCAACACCGAACGTGCGGCGAGTCTCGCGTCGTTGGGGCTCGCGACCGTCGGGGAACTGCTGCGTTACGCACCGCGTCGGTATCTCACGCATGGTCAACCCTCGGAGGAGCAGGACCTGACCGAGGGGGAGTGGGTCACGGTTGTCGGACGCATCACGCGTGCCGACCTGATCCGGATGAAGAAGCGTCACGGGCAGTTCCTGAAGGTCACCGTCGACGACGGCAACCGCTCCTACGAGGTCAGCTTCTTCAACCCGCGCTTCATCAAGAACGCACTGAAACCCGGCACCCGGCTCATGGTGGCGGGAACCGTGAAGTTCTTCCGCGAGCAGCCGCAACTCTCCCATCCCGAGTGGATGGTCCTACCGGACGGCGACGTCGAGGTCGATCGTGTGGTCGGGTCGGCGATGCTCGCCGAGATGTATGCGGCAGAGGCCGAGATCACCGGCGAGCAGCGGCGCCCGGGTGCGCACTCGGCCGACATCGCCGCCGCGTTCGATCGAGCAATCGTGCCGCTGTATCCCGCGAACCGTGAGATCCAGACGTGGGACATCTGGGCGTCGATTCGTCAGGTCCTCGACGACGTCGAGCCGTTCGTCGACCCGCTCTCCGACGACGAACGCGAACGCCGCGGGTTGATGTCGCTCGACGAGGCGATCCGCACCATCCATGTCCCCGACTCCGATGCGAACGTCACCGCCGCGAACGAACGCCTGAAATTCGATGAGGCGCTTGCGATCCAGACCGTACTAGCGCAGCGCCGCCTCGCGGGTCGTGCAGAGTCGGCACCCGCGTGCCCGCACGTTCCCGGCGGCCTGGAAGACCGCCTGCTGCAACGACTTCCGTTCACTCTCACCGACGGGCAGCAGTTGGTGCTCGCCGAGATCGCCGACGACCTCGGCCACCCGACGCCGATGAGCAGGCTGCTGCAGGGTGAGGTGGGTTCGGGCAAGACCCTCGTGTCGTTGCTCGCCATGCTGCGCGTCGTCGACAACGGTCACCAGTGCGCGATTCTCGCGCCGACGGAAGTTCTTGCCGCACAGCATCTTCGGACAATCACGACGATGCTCGGCGATCTGGGCACTGCTGGTGAACTAGGCGCCGCCGACGGCGCGACGAGTGTGGTGTTGCTGACCGGATCGATGAAGACCAAGGGCAAACGCCAGACGCTGCTCGACGTGGTGACCGGCAAGGCGGGCATCGTCGTCGGAACCCATGCGCTGCTCGAGGAGAGGGTCGAGTTCTTCGATCTCGGCATGGTCGTCGTCGACGAACAGCACCGCTTCGGCGTCGAACAACGAGATGTGTTGCGGGGCCGTGGCCGCGACCATCTCATGCCCCACTTCCTGGTGATGACGGCGACACCGATCCCGCGGACGGTGGCGATGACGGCATTCGGCGACCTCGACACGTCCGTGCTCACCGAACTCCCCAAGGGACGTCAACCGATCACCACGACCGTGGTGCCGACGGCGAAACCCCAATGGATCGAACGCATGTGGGGGCGCGCCGCGGAGGAGATCGAAGCCGGGCGGCAGGTGTACATCGTGTGTTCGCGCATCGGCGACATCGAGCCTGCCGCACCCAAGCGTGGCGCGAGCAAACGCACTGCGGGCGAGGAAGCCGACGCGCAGCAGCAGACCACCTCCGTGCTCGACCTCTACGACGAGCTGCTCGCAGGACCGCTCGGCCACCATCGGCTCGCGATCCTGCACGGGCGGCTTCCCGCCGATGAGAAGAACGAGGTCATGGACGCGTTCGGGCGGGGCGAGATCGACGCGATCGTGGCGACAACCGTGATCGAGGTCGGTGTCGACGTACCCAACGCGTCGATGATGATCATCGTCGACGCAGAGCGATTCGGGGTCAGCCAACTGCACCAACTCCGCGGACGTGTCGGTCGTGGCGGCCATCCCGGCCTGTGCCTGCTGATGACGTCGACAAAACCGGTGTCGCAGGCGATGGAACGACTGCGGGCCGTCGAGGCGTCGACCGACGGATTCGAACTCGCTCGCGTCGACCTGCTGCAGCGCCGCGAGGGTGATCTGCTCGGCTCGCTGCAGTCGGGTGGGGTGTCGTCGCTGCGTCACCTCTCGCTGCTCGACGACGTCGACGTGATCGCCGACGCCCGCGAGCTGGCCGAGTCCGTGGTGGCAACCGACCTCCCGCTGGCCGACCACCGGCCACTCGCCGACCTCGTCGACGCCATTCTCGTGCCCAACAAGGTGCGCTACCTCGACAAATCCTGACCCGGCTCGCCTGCGTCCCGAAACTGCGTCCCGAACCCGCGCACCAAACGCGGCCCGAACCCGCAGACGCGGCTGGTGTACCGACCGCGTTCACCAGATCGAGCCGCGTCTGCGACGCCGTTGCCGGATAGGGGAACCGCGGGCCGCCGCGCGGCGTCGAAGATGGCGTGAATCCCGTCATCGCGGTGCCGCTGTACCGGCTGCGCATGCGCTACCGGCACGCCCGACGCGACGCGCAGTGGCCCGCGCGCAGGTGGGCGGTCACGGTCGCGTTCGTGCTCACGGCGGTCGTCGTGGCCGTGGGTGTGTACCGCGACGTCCCGCGCGCGGGATCGGGGCAGTGGCACGCCGCTGCTCAGCAGGCATTGCGCGAACTCGCAGGGGTGCCCGTCGTCGCGGCGCGTACCGGTCGCGACGACTACGAGCGGTCGGCGTTCGGGGCGTCGTGGACCGACGATGCGAGCGTGACGGGAGGCGGAAACGGCTGCGATACCCGAAACGACGTGCTGACCCGCGACCTCGGAGATGTGCGCGTCGGGCCGGTGACGTCGTGTCCGCGCGCTGTCCTCGCGGGCGAGCTGCGCAGTCCGTACACGGGCAAGACCGTTGTGTTTCGGCGTGATCGCAATGCGACGGCCGTTCAGATCGACCACATCGTGCCGCTGGCCTTCGCGTGGGACATGGGTGCGTTCGGGTGGTCGGCTCGGCGTCGCGTCGAGCTGGCAAACGACCCGGCCAACCTGGTCGCCGTCGACGCGGCGTCGAATCAGGAGAAGAGCGACAGCGAACCCGCCCGTTGGCTGCCGCCCAATCGCGGTTTCCACTGTCAGTACGCGATCGAGTTCGTCGTGGTGAGCCGCGTATACGGATTGGCGGTCGATGCCGCGTCGCGGCGTGTGCTCGCCGGGATACTCAACCGCTGCTGACATGCGGCGTCTCGACGTCCGGCCCGCGGTGGCGTTCTCGGGTGGGCGATCTTGGGGCGGAATGGTGCGGGGACGTACCCTGGACATGTTGTCCACCGGCAGTGCCGCGCAGGACGCAATCGTCTGCCGTGAACTCGAAACCGAGGTATTGATGAGCGCACCCACCGTGACCGGAAGGCAGGCCGCGACCGGGCCCGACGTCGAAGAGGTCGTGCACGCGCAGGCCCGCGCGGCCCGCACCGCTTCTCGGGCGCTGGCAGCGCTCACCACGACGGCCAAGAATGCTGCGCTGCTGGCCGCTGCCGACGCCGTCGACGCGAACACCGAGACCATCCTGGCCGCGAACGCCGACGATGTCGCGCGCGCGGAGGAGGCCGGAACCGAGGCGAACCTGATCGACCGTCTGCGTCTGACCCCGGAGCGCGTCGCGGGGATCGCCGACGGACTGCGTCAGGTTGCGATCCTTCCCGATCCGATCGGCGAGATCGTCGCGGGCAAGACGCTTCCCAACGGTCTGCGCCTGCGGCAGGTACGCGTGCCGCTCGGTGTGGTCGGCATCGTCTACGAGGCGCGGCCGAACGTGACGGTCGACGCTTTCGGAATCGCGTTCAAATCCGGAAACGCTGTGCTGCTTCGCGGTTCGTCGTCGGCGGCGTCGTCGAACGCCGAGCTCGTCCGCATTCTTCGTGACGTCGTCGCAGGCGCGGGCATTCCGTCCGATGTCGTGTCGCTGCTGCCCAGTGACGACCGTTCGAGTGTCACCGCGCTGATCCGCGCGCGTGGGCTCGTCGACGTCGTCATTCCGCGCGGTGGCGCCGGTTTGATCAACGCGGTCGTCGCGAACGCCACGGTCCCCACGATCGAGACCGGAACCGGAAACTGCCACGTCTACGTGCATGCGCTCGCCGATGTCGGCGTCGCGACCCGCATCATCCTCAACGCCAAGACCCGACGACCGAGCGTGTGCAACGCGGCGGAGACAGTGCTCGTCGACAAGGCGATCGCCGCCGACGCGCTGCCCAAGATCAGTCAGGCGCTGCAGTCACAGGGTGTCGTGATCCACGGCGACGAGCCGGGCATGGAGCCGGCCGACGAGTCCGACTGGTCCGACGAGTACCTCTCGATGGACATCGCGATAAAGGTGGTCGACGGACTCGACGCCGCTGTCGCTCACATCGACACCTATGGAACCGGGCATACCGAGGCCATCGTGACCACCGACCTCGCCGCGGCCGAGGAGTTCACGAACCGGGTCGACGCCGCAGCCGTGATGGTCAACGCGTCGACCGCCTTCACCGACGGCGAGCAGTTCGGCTTCGGAGCGGAGATCGGCATCTCGACGCAGAAGCTGCACGCTCGCGGACCGATGGGACTGCCGGAACTCACCTCCACCAAGTGGATCGTGTGGGGCGACGGCCAGATCCGGCCCGCGTGATGACCGACTCCGCAACGACGAACGGCCCGGCGACACAGGACGCGGCTCCTATCGTTCCCTCGTTCGCAGCCGTGCCCGACGTCGTCGACAGGCTGCGCGCCACCGGCTATCTGGCCGACGACGCGACGGCGACGTCGACCTTCCTCGCCGACCGGCTCGGTAAGCCGCTGCTCGTCGAAGGTCCTGCGGGAGTGGGCAAGACGGAGTTGGCGCGTGCCATCGCCGCGGCCACCGACGCAGAGCTCGTGCGTCTGCAGTGCTACGAGGGAATCGACGAGGCGCGCGCACTCTACGAGTGGAACCACGCCAAGCAGATCCTGCACATCCAGGCGACCGGCACGCGCGACTGGGCCGAGGCGAAGACCGACATCTTCTCCGAGGAGTTCCTGCTCCCGCGACCACTGCTGACAGCGATCTCCCGCACCGATCCCACCGTGCTCCTGATCGACGAGGTCGACAAGGCCGACGTCGACGTCGAGGGGCTGCTGCTCGAGGTGCTCAGCGACTTCGCGGTGACCATCCCGGAGATGGGGACCGTCGTCGCGTCGCGTCGACCGATCGTGATCCTGACGTCGAACGCGACGAGGGAGTTGTCGGAGGCGCTGAAACGTCGCTGCCTCTACCTCTTCATCGATTACCCCGACGCTGCGCGCGAGAAGGAGATTCTCGAGTCACGAGTTCCGAACCTGCCCGACGCTCTCGCGTCCGAACTGGTCCGCATCGTCGGTGTGCTGCGCACCCTCGACATTCGGAAGAAGCCGTCGGTCGCCGAGACCATCGACTGGGCGAACACACTGCTCGCGCTGGGCGCGGGTGAGGAACGCTCGAAGGGCGGGCGACTCGACGAAGGCCTGATCGCACGCACCCTGGGCGTCGTGCTCAAACATCGTCCTGACCTGAAGACCGCCGTCAAAGAACTCAAGCTGGGCTGATGTCCGGGGCCGGACCCGAAACGGGCGACATCGCGACAGCAGTGCCGCTCGTCGCTCATCTCACCGACTTCGTCGACGCGCTGCGGCGACGGGGGATCGCGGTCGGTCCGTCGGCGCTGATCGACGCCGCGCGGGCGATGGAGGTCCTCGACCTGCTCGACCGCAGCAGTCTGCGCGAGGGACTCGCGGCGACCCTCGTCGACGATCACATGCACCGGCCGGCCTTCGACCGCATCTTCGACCTCTGGTTTCCCGTCGCGATCGGCGCGCGCAGCGCGGAGGAGGAGCTGCCGCGCGACGAGTCCGGCGAGGTCGACGTCGATGCCGTGCGCGAGATGCTCGCAGAGTTACTCGCAGACGAGTCGGCCGACGCCGACGGACGCCTGTCCGCCGCGGTGGCGCAGGTGGTCGACGAGATGGGCCGCTACCAGTCGAGCCGCGGGGAGGCGTACTCGGCATATCAGGCGCTCTCGAGCATCGATCCCCAGACACTGATCGCACGGATCGCCGCCGCGATGGCAGGCGGATCGGGTGACGACCTGAGCGTCGGCGACGATCCGACGTTCCGGCGGGCCGCCCGCGAACGCGCCAACCGCCTGCGCACCGCGATCGAGGTGGAGACGCAGCGTCGGATGGCCGACCGAAACGGACGCGAGAAGGTCAGCGACTACGCGGTGCCGACGCTGCCCGAGAACATCAACTTCCTCTCGGCAGGCAAGAAGGATCTCACCGAGATCCGACGGACCGTCGCACCGCTCGCGCGTCTGTTGGCCTCTCGCTTGGAGATTCGACGACGCCGCGCCCACCGGGGTGCTGTCGACGTCCGTGCGACGCTGCGCGCGTCGATGTCGACGGGCGGGGTGCCGATCGAACTCAAGAACCGCAAGCCGCGCCCCGGTCGCCCCGAACTGGTGATCATCTGCGACGTATCGGGTTCGGTGTCCGGGTTCTCGCAGTTCACGCTGCAACTCGTCTACGCGCTGCGTCAGCAGTTCGCGAAGGTTCGGATCTTCGCATTCGTCGACACCGTCGACGACGTCACCGAGTACTTCACCGACGACGAGGGGTTCGGCGGCACCGATATCGGTGAGGCAATGCATCGCATGTTGACGCAGGCCCGGCTCATCACGCGTGACGGTCATTCCGACTACGGGCACATGCTGCGCGGGTTCGTCGACGCCTACGGCGACACGCTGACACATCGCGGAGCGCTGCTGATCCTCGGCGACGCCCGCAACAACTACCACGACGCCTCCGAGGACACGCTGCGCGAGTTGGTGGAGCGTGCGCGTCACGCGTACTGGCTCAACCCGGAGGCGCACGGCGACTGGGGTACCGGCGATTCCGCGGCCGACGACTACGCGGAGATCATCGACATGTTCGAGTGCCGCAACGCCACCCAGCTGTCCGCGGTCATCGCCGACCTCCTGCCGGTGTGATCGCTCGCGTAAACTGACCCCTCATGGCACATGACCGTCCGCGTGCACGCCGGATCGGTGTGATGGGCGGAACGTTCGATCCCATCCACAACGGGCACCTCGTGGCAGCCAGTGAGGTCGCCAACCGGTTCTCGCTCGACGAGGTGATCTTCGTCCCGACCGGACGGCCATGGCAGAAGCTGACCGAAGACGGCGGGGCGGTTCCCGACCGGACGAAGCAGGTCAGTCCCCCCGAGGACCGCTATTTGATGACGGTCATCGCGACGGCGTCGAATCCGCAGTTCAGTGTGAGTCGCGTCGACATCGATCGGGAGGGATTCACCTACACGGTCGACACACTGCGGGATCTGCGCAAAACCCTTCCCGACGCGCAGCTCTACTTCATCACCGGCGCCGACGCGTTGGAGTCGATCCTGTCGTGGCAGGACTGGGAGGAACTGTTCGAACTCGCGAACTTCGTCGGGGTGAGCCGACCGGGATACGAGTTGAACGCCAGTCATCTGGCCACGCACCTGCGAAATCTGCCAGCCGATACGCTTCATCTGATGGAGATTCCCGCCCTGGCGATCTCCTCGACGGACTGTCGGGCACGCGCGGCGACGGGACGACCGGTCTGGTACCTGGTGCCAGACGGCGTCGTCCAGTACATCGCCAAGCGCAGGCTCTACCGCAGGCCGCGGGTGAACTCGCCGGGTGTCTCGGCGCCACTCAAGAGCGACGCCGACGATGAACCGACAACCTCCGACACCTCAACACCCCGTGCGGAAACGCAACGCTCGAAAGGACGAACGTGACAGCAGCAGCTGAGTCACTGGACATGGCGAAGGTGGCAGTCGCTGCCGCGCAGGACAAGGTCGCCACTGATGTCACGGTGATCGACGTGTCCGAACAACTCGTCATCACCGACTTGTTCGTGATCGCGTCGGCCGACAACGAGCGTCAGGTCAACGCGGTCACCGACGAGATCGAAGACAAGATGCGCGAGGCGGGCTACAAGCCGGTCCGACGCGAAGGCACACGTGAGGGTCGCTGGGCGCTGCTCGACTACGTCGACATCGTCGTGCACGTCCAGCATGCCGACGAGCGCGCCTACTACGCGCTCGATCGGCTGTGGCAGGACTGCCCGGTCATCGACCTGGAGCCGCAGGCGTGAGTGGAGCGCCCGACGACCACGACACCTCCGTCGAACGACTCACCCCGGTGGTCCGCAGACTGATCCTGTTGCGGCACGGGCAGACCGAGTACAACGCGACGAGCCGGATGCAGGGCCAACTCGACACCGATCTCTCCGATCTCGGTGTGCGGCAAGCGAAGTCGGCCGCCGCCGCGCTCGCCGAACGTAATCCGATGCTCATCCGATCGTCGGATCTGCGGCGTGCTCGCGACACCGCCGAAGCGCTCGCTGTGCTGACCGGGCTGCCTGTCGAGACCGATCAACGGCTCCGCGAAACACATCTCGGTGAGTGGCAGGGTATGACGCACTACGAGGTCGACGACGTCATGCCCGGTGCGCGCGCACTGTGGCGCGACGACGCCACATGGCGCCCGCCGGGCGGGGAGAGCCGCGTCGACGTCGCTGCCCGCGCCCTACCGGTCGTCGACGAACTGCTCGCGAGTGTGGACGACTGGGGGAGCGGCGCGACCCCGGAGTCGCCCGTCGTGCTCGTCGCGCACGGAGGTGTGATCGCTGCGATGACCGCCGCGCTCCTCGACCTTCCCGTCGCCAACTGGCCGGTGTTCGGCGGTCTCGCCAACACGAGCTGGGTGCAACTGTCGGGCCACGGACTCCCCGGTGAGAAGCCGCGGTGGCGGCTGGACGTGTGGAACGCCTCGGCCGAAGTCGCCGACGCAGGGGTGCAGTGACCGACGCGGTTGTCGCGAGCACGCCTGACGACTGCCTGCTCATCCTCTCCGACTCGCTCGCCTACTTCGGACCCAAGGGTGGGCTGCCCGCTGACGACGCTCGCATCTGGCCGAACATCGTCGGGGCGCGGTGTGGTCTGCCGGTGCGGCTGTTCGGTCGGATCGGCTGGACCAGTCGGGATGTCTGGTGGGCGATGACCCAGGACCCGAACATCTGGGCTGCGGTACCGCATGCACGCGCGGTGGTCCTCGCGTTCGGCGGAATGGATTCGTTGCCGTCGCCGCTTCCGACCGCGTTGCGTGAGCAGATCAGGTACGTGCGGCCGGGCCGACTCCGCCAGGTCGTCCGGTCGGCGTATCAGTGGGTCCAGCCGCGTGCGTCGAAGATCGGCTGGCCGGTGGCCCTGCCGCCGTCGGTGACCATCGACTACCTCGACAAGATCTACGCGGCGCTGACCCAGTTGCGCCCCGACCTGCCGATCGTCGTGTGCCTGCCGTCGACGCATCGGAGCCCCTATTACGGGTACGTCCACAGCGGGCGGATACCGACGACCGCGGCGATGCGGGCGTGGTGTGAGCGACACGGCGTCTCCTACGCCGACTTCTATCCGCCGACCCGCGATGCGTACGACGAGCCAGACGCTGCGATGAACCCCGACGGCATCCACTGGGGCTTCGCGTGCCACCGGGCGGTCGCCGACGTCGTCGCGGCGCCGGTTCTGCGGGTGCTCGACGATCCGGATGTCCGAACCGGACGGCGCACCGGCTAACGTAGACGGGTGCCTGTTGTCGTCGTCACAGATTCCTCTGCGCGGTTACCCGCTGCCGTCGCCGACAGCTACGACATCATCCAGGTTCCGTTGCATCTGACGCTCGACGGAGTCGACTACCTCGAAGACGACGACAACGTTCCCGCCGACATCGTGTCGACGCCGGGAGTCACGACTGCGGGCGCCACTCCGCACGATCTGGTGCAGGCGTACGGCGAAGCCATCGAACGCAGTGAGGGCGACGGGGTCGTCGCGGTCCACATGTCGCGAAAGCTGTCCGGCACGTGGAGTGCTGGGCGCCTGGCCGCGGAGGACTACTCGGGGCAGGTGCGGGTGGTCGACTCGCGGTCTGTCGGATTGGCAGTCGGATTCGTCGCCATCGCAGCTGCGCAAGCCGCTCGCGACGGCGCCGATCGGGATCGCGCCTACGAAGCCGCCATCCGCCAGGCCGCGACTGTCGAATCGCTGCTCTGCGTGCAGAATCTCGACAATCTCCGCAACAGCGGGCGAATCAGCGCGGCGAGCAAGATGCTCGGGTCCGCGTTGTCGATCAAACCGATCCTGCACGTCGTCGACGGCACGCTGACTCTGCGTGAACGCACGCGCACGTTCTCCAAGGCGCTGGACAAGATGGCCGAAGCGGCCGTCGACTACGCCGACGGCCGCGCGGTGACTCTCGGAGTGCAGCATTGCCAAGCTCCCGCTGCCGCAGCCGATCTCGTCGTCCGGTTGCGGGAGAACCTGCGGAGCGTGACGTCGAGCATCACCGTCGATCTCGGTCCTGTGCTCGGCTGTCACGTCGGTCCCGGCGCGGTCGGCGTGGTGATCGGTACCCAACTCGATCCCATCACCAGGGGACAGTCGGAGGCCGAGGGGTTGTCCACACCCTGACCGTCGTCCACAGGGCGGCGTCGATGCACGGTCGACGAGCCGGTGTGATCGTGCGTCGGCCGTAGCGTCAGAGGCTATGAGCGACAAACCAACCCGGACGGCCCGCGGATTCGCCGCGCGAGGTGTTGTCGAGCGCGGTTCGCGAACCGCGCCCACCGCGGTCGGACGCTCGCCGCTCGACCGGTTGTCAGCCCCCGCACCCGGCACCACTCGGACGCCCGAACTCGACGCCACCTCGCCGCCTGTGGATGACGGCATGTCGCCGAGTTCGTGGGGGGTCGACACGACGCCGGGTTGGCTGGCTCCCGAGGTGGAACGCAGGCGCCCTCTCGATGGTCGGGAACGACTCCGTGCCAACGGATTCGACGACGATCATCGACAAGACTTCGACCTCGACCCCGATAGAGATGTCGATTCGGATGAGGACGAGTACCGCCCACGTCGTCGATTCGCAGTGGCGCCTGCCGGTGCCATAGCGTTGATTGCCGTGGGCGTAATCGCCTGTGTGATAGCGGGATTCGGGCTACTCCGCAGCGACGACGTCGTGCCGACCGTCGCCTTCCCCGCGTCGGCGGGTCCGTCCGCGTCGATTCCTTCCGTCGCTGCAGTGCCGTCGGCCGGCACCCCCGCCATGCCTTCTGTCGCCGCGCCGTCGGCTGCATCAGCACAGATCGTGGTCAGCGTCGTCGGATTGGTGCGGAAGCCCGGGCTGGTGCGGTTGGCGCCGCGGTCCCGAGTGGCCGATGCGCTGTCGGGTGCTGGCGGTGCCCGCGAGGGAGCCGACACGACGTCGCTGAACCTCGCTCAGGTGTTGGGCGACGGCGACCAGGTGCTGGTCGGCTACGCGAGCAAGGACGGCAACGCCTCACTTCGCAGTGCGGTAGTCGCGTCGGGTGCGGGGAGGTCGGACTCTTCGTCGCCGCCGACGGCCGGTGACGCCCCCGAGTCGAGCTCCGGCGCAAGGGATTCGGGAGCGTCGGACAGTGCTGGTGGAAAGGTCGACCTGAACACCGCGAGTGCCGAGCAGCTCGACGCTCTCCCTGGGGTCGGCCCGGTCACTGCGAAGGCCATCATCGACTGGCGGTCGCAGCACGGAAAGTTCACGTCTGTCGACCAACTCGGCGAGGTCGACGGCATCGGACCCGCGCGGCTGGCGAAGCTGCGAGACCTCGTGACCGCCGGCTGACACCGCGGTGGATCTACGACTCGTCGCGCCCGCGCTCGGGGTGTGGCTTGTCACGCTGCTCGGGCTGCACGGGCCGTCGTGGTCGATGCCTGTCGTGCTGGTCATAGGCGGATTGATCTGCGCTGCAGCTCTGTTCGCACATCGGCGCAGGAATCTTGCCTGGCAGATGGTCGGCATCGTGGTGATCGGCGCGGGGATGGCGGCGACATGCGCACTGGCGCTGTGGCTCAGGCTCGAGACCCGCGACGCACATCCGCTGTCGGGGATGTCGGGCAAGGCGACGGTGACGATGTCGATCCGCGACGACCCGCGCAACTTCGGACCGGCACAACGGGGTCAGGTGACCACGCGTGTGACGGTGCTGGCCGTCGGGGAGCGTCGAGTTCCCTCCGCCATCGCCGACGTCGTCGCGCGTGCGCCCGGATGGGTGGGCTTGCTGCCGGGTCAGCATGTGCGGGTCCTGGTGAGTATCCGCGCACCTCGAGGGGGTGACTTGAGTGTTGCGAGGTTGGCGGCGTCGGGCCCGCCGACGCTGCTGGGACGTCCTCCTCCGCTGCAACGGGGAGCAGGTGTCGTGCGATCAACGCTGCAGCAGAACTCGGCGCAGGCGTTGAGCGGCGAATCGGCGGGACTGCTGCCGGGGTTGGTCATCGGCGATGAGAGTGCATTGTCGGAAGATGTCCGAGATCAGTTCCGCGCGGCCGGGCTCGGTCATCTGACCGCTGTCTCCGGCGCCAATTTCGCGCTCACCTGCGGCGCGGCGATCGCGTTGATCCGGTTGATCGGTGGATCGCCGAAGGTGGCGGCGGTCAGCGGAGTGGTCGTCATCGTCGGATTCGTCGTCCTGGTACGGCCGTCGCCGAGTGTGCTGCGGGCAGCGATGATGGGCGGAGTCGGTCTGCTCGCGTTGTTGTCGACGCGGCGTGCCCGCGCAGTGCCAGCGCTCGGTGTCGCCGTGATCGGGGGTCTTCTGTGGTGGCCGGAGCTTGCGAGTGCGCCGGGGTTCGCGTTGTCGGTCGTGGCCACGGCCGGACTCGTGCTGATCGCGCCGTCGATCCGAGACACGCTGCGCGAGTGGAGAATCCCACCTGTCGTGGCCGAGGTGCTCGCGATCGCCATCGCCGCCCAGGTCGTGACAGCGCCGCTGATCGCGATGATCAGCGGGACATTCAATGTGGTCTCGATTCTGGCCAACGTCGTCGTGGCGCCTGTCGTCGGAGTGATCACTGTGGTGGGAACACTCGCCGCGTTGATCGGACTCGCCGGAGACGTGGGTTCCGTGGTTGCCCAAGTGTTGCTACGCGCGATGTCGCCAGAACTATGGTGGATGATCACCGTGGCGCGCGTGCTCGGCGGATTGAGTTGGGGGGCAATCGATATACCAGACGGGCTTGCCGGGATGGCGCTTGTCATGACGTTCACCGCCCTGGGTGCGGCGCTGCTGAATCGGCGCGTGATCGGGTGGGCGCGGCGTCGTGCGCACGGTCGGCGCAACGAGACGCACAGTCGGCAGAACGAGGCGCACAGTCGGCAGTAGGGGAGGTGTCCGGTGGGCCGTCGGGCTGTCGGGGTGTTCTGGCACCATGAGTGACGTGACCGATCGCCTGCATCTGCTCCTCGGAGACGACGACTTCCTCACCGGACGCGTGATCTCGGGTGTGACGAGCGAGCTGTCCCACCACGCAGGCGCCGACATTCCGGTCACGCGTGTGCGAGCTGGCGATGTCAGCGAATACGAACTGGCCGAACTGTTGAGTCCGTCGTTGTTCGCCGAAGACCGCGTCGTCGTCGTCGAGTCGGCGGCGGAGGCGGGCAAAGAGCCCGCAGCGCTGATCACGCGGGCGGCACGCGAGCTTCCCGACGGCATCACGCTGATGGTGATCCATACCGGAGGCGGTCGTACGAAGTCGATGGTCGGCGAACTCCGCAAGGCAGGAGCGGTCGAGCACGACTGCGCGGCGCCGCGCTGGCCGTCGGAGCGAATGGACTTCGTCCGCAAGGAGTTTCGTGAGCTCGGTGTCAAGGTCAGTGCCGAGGTCGTCGAGCAGGTCGTCGAAGGGGTCGGTGCGGAGCTCCGCGAGCTTGCCGCGGCGTGCAGTCAGCTCGTTGCCGACACCGGCGGCAAAATCGATCGCGATGCGGTGCGGCTGTACTACCAGGGGCGCCCAGAGGTGACCGGGTTCGAGGTCGCAGACAAAGCTGTCACCGGTGATCGGGCCGGGGCGCTTGAATCGCTGGCGTGGGCGGTGCATCACGGGGTACCGCGAGTGCTGCTCGCCGACGCGCTCGCAGAGGCGGTGCACGCGATCGCGCGCGTACGCGGAATCGGGTCGATGGACCAGTACGCGGCCGCGTCGGAGTTGGGTATGCCGCCGTCGCGTGTCAAGAAGGTGCAGTCGCAGGCTCGGGCGTGGGATTCGTCGTCGATCGCACAGGCGGTCGTGGTGGTCGCCGGGCTCAACGGCGATGTGAAGGGACAGGCCGCCGACGCAGACTACGCGCTCCTGCACGCGGTCGACGCCGTGGCTTCGCTGCGTCCGTCATCGCGTCGACGCTGAAGCGCGCTGGGCTGAGCTCGAGCGACCGAAGCGTTGTAGGACCGAAGCCTTATAGGACCGAAGCTCGCAGGACTGAAGCGCGCCGGACCACGCAACTCACCCCGGCGACCGCGTGGAAGTCGCCGGGGTGAGTTGTCTCGAAAGGGGAACGGTCGGCGCTGCGACCCGGCGTGCTCCCGTGGGCACGGGGCGCGTCGCGGGTGCGCGCTCTGACTCGTTCAGTTCCGGCTGATGCCGGAGGTTGTTACCTCAGAGCTTGTTGACGGCCACAGCGATGGCCGACTTCTTGTTGGCTGCCTGGTTGGCGTGGATAACGCCCTTGCTGGCTGCCTTGTCGAGCTTGCGGCTTGCGGTCTGTCCGAGCTCGGCGGCCTTGTCCTTGTCGCCGGCGTCGACAGCTTCGCGGAAGCTACGGATCGCGGTGCGCAGCGAGGAGCGCACGGACTGGTTGCGCTGCCGACGGATCTCGTTGGTGCGGTTGCGCTTGACCTGGGACTTGATGTTTGCCACGCGTGTGTACCTATCAGTTGTTGGTGATTGTTGCTGGGTGTTCCTGAGCAGGTCAGACGGGTGGACAGCACGTGTCCGCCGTCGACTCTGCGACAGCGGTCTACTTTACCAGCCGGAAACAGGGGTCCCAAATCCGCAGGCGTCGGCACGCGAAGGCCCGCCCTGTCACCGATCTCCCGTGAATCCACGCGGCATGTGACGAGGTCGCAGATATGTGCCCGAGCGCAACTAAGCTCGATCCATCATGTCAGTTGTTTTCATTCACGTCGGATTACCCAAGACAGGCACCACCCACCTCCAGGATCGCCTGTGGTGGAACCGCGACCTCGCTTTTCGTCACTCCGGGCTGCTCTACCCGGGAAACGAGATGGCCGATCACTTTCACGCCGCAACGCATCTACAGCCGGGCAGGTATCTCGACTGGGTCGACCCGGCCTTCGCCGGGAGTTGGTCGACGATGGTCTCGCAGATGCGTGCGTGGCCAGGGGCGTCGCTGGTGTCGCACGAGTTGTTCGCGACGGCGCGTGAGGAACAGATCGAGTCGTTGGTGAACGATCTCTCCTTCGCCGACGAGGTCCATGTGATCGTGACCGTTCGCGATCTGGCCCGACAACTGCCGTCGGTGTGGCAGGAGAACGTCAAGAACCAGCGTCTTGCGTCGTTCGACGATTTCGTGACCTCGGTGCGTCGGCACGCGCCACGTCGAACCGGGTCTTGGGGTGGCGACATGGAGGAGGAGCCCTTCTGGGAATTCCAGGACTACGTGGGCATCCTCGGACGGTGGGCCAAGTTCGTCGGACCGGAACGGGCTCACCTGGTCACCGTGGCGAAGTCGGGAACCGGCGCATCGTCGTTGTGGGACAGATTTCTCTCCGTGCTCGACGTGGATCCGGCTCCGATGACGATCGACGTTCCCAACAACAACACCTCGCTCTCGGCAGCGCAGGCAGAACTCCTGCGACGGCTGAACTCGCGCCTTCAGCCCGACGACATCGAGTGGGATCGGTACGAGCGCGTCGTCAAAGGTCACATCATCGCCAAGGTCTTGTTCGCACAGACCGGCGGCACGCCACGTGGGCTGTCCGCCGAACAGCGTGCGTGGGCGGCCGACGAAGCCGAGACGATGATCGACGCCGTGCGCGTGGCCGGATATCCCGTGACCGGTGATCTCGGCGATCTCGCGGTGAGCACGACGGCAGGCGACGACGCCCAGCCGCCGACGGTTGACGAAATTCTCGACGCCTCACTCGACGCGATCGCAGGAATCGCGAAGACGATGCCTTTCCCCGAGACCGGAGCCCGATTGCAGACGCGCGCCGCGAACGTGGCTCGCCGGGTCGGGCGGCGCGTCGTTTCGCTGCGTCGAACCCTGGGCTAGCGCTGGCCTCGGCCTGCAGCGAGGAATGGGGCCAGGAGAAGGGCCGCCGCGACGCGCCCACGCAGACGTCGTGCCGAGTGGGGCGATCTGAGGCACCATGTGTGTCTATGAGTCCCGCGTCAACCGGTGCGCAAGCCAAGAAGGCATCGCGCAAAACCGCGCCCCCGTCGTCGTCGAAGTCAGTCACCGCCGCCAAGTCGGCAAACGGCAAGGGCGCCGAGCCGGGACAGGTTGCCAAGAGCGCCAAGGCCAAGGTCGTCAGGGAGACACTCCCCACCGAGACCGGAATTTTCAAGGGATATTCGAAAGGGCCGTACGGCAAGGCCTTTGACGAGATGTTCGACGCCGACGGCGAGGTACGCCCCGCGTATCGGGGCATCTTCAAGGTCATGGCCGAGTCCGATCGCGCCGACCTCGAGGCACGCGTCGATGCGCTCGGGCGCGCGTTCATCGACCAGGGCATCACGTTCTCGCTCTCGGGTATGGAGCGCCCGTTCCCGTTGGACGTTGTGCCACGGGTCATTTCGGCCGGCGAGTGGAACAAGCTCGAAGCGGGTATCACCCAGCGCGTGCAGGCGCTGGAATTGTTCCTCGACGACGTCTACGGCGAGCAGGAGATCCTGCGCGACGGTGTGTTGCCCAAGCGGCTGGTCCATTCGTGTGAGCACTTTCACCGTCAGGCGGCAAACATCCGTCCTCCCAACGGAGTTCGCATTCACGTCGCGGGCATCGACCTGATCCGCGACGCCAACGGTGATTTCCGGGTGCTCGAGGACAACCTGCGATCACCGTCGGGTGTGTCGTACGTGATGGAGAACCGCCGCACCATGGCGCGGGTCTTTCCCGACCTGTTCTCCACGCACAAGGTGCGCCCTGTCGCCGACTACCCGAGTCACCTGCTGCGGGCCCTGCGGGCCTCGGCCGCCTTCAACGAGGCCGACCCCAACATCGTCGTGCTCACTCCCGGTGTCGCGAACTCGGCGTACTTCGAGCACTCGCTGCTCGCGCGGCTGATGGGCGTCGAGCTCGTCGAGGGTCGAGATCTGTTCTGCCGCGACAACGTCGTCTACATGCGCACCACCGAGGGCGAGCAACGCGTCGACGTGATCTACCGACGCATCGACGACGACTTCCTCGATCCCATGCAGTTCCGTCCGGATTCGATGCTCGGCGTGGCAGGTCTGCTCAACGCCGCGCGCGCGGGCAACGTCGTGATCTCGAGCGCGGTGGGCAACGGTGTCGGCGACGACAAGCTCATCTACACCTACGTGCCGGACATCATCAACTACTACCTCGGCGAGAAGCCCATCATCGGCAACGTCGACACCCTGCGCTGCTGGCTCCCCGAGGAGTGCGACGAAGTGCTCGACCGGATCGACGAACTCGTCGTGAAACCTGTTGAGGGATCGGGTGGTTACGGGATCGTCTTCGGTCCCGACGCCACCAAGGCCGAGCTCGACACCCTGGCCCGCAAGGTGCGCAACGACCCCCGCGGATGGATCGCCCAACCCGTGGTGCAACTGTCGACGGTGCCGACAAAGGTCGGCGACTCACTGCGACCGCGGCACGTCGACCTACGTCCCTTCGCCGTCAACGACGGTGAGAAGGTCTGGGTGCTCCCGGGTGGACTGACCCGCGTCGCACTGCCCGAAGGTTCGCTCGTCGTGAACTCCAGTCAGGGTGGCGGCTCGAAGGACACGTGGGTGCTCGCCAGCAGGGCCACACAGAGTGAGCGCGAACTCGGCGGTGGCAAGGTGGTCACCTCCAAGGCCGCCAAGGCGGCACGGCCCGCCGAGAGCGCACCCGACCCGGTTTTCGAACAGACACAGCAGCAACAGCAAAGCGGTGATCCCCGATGATGTTGGCCCGCAACGCCGAATCCCTCTACTGGATCGGCCGCTACGTCGAACGTGCCGACGACATGGCGCGTCTGCTCGACGTCGCTATCCATCAGCTCCTCGAGGACACCTCCGCCGACGTCGACGGTGCGGTTCGGATGGTCATCCAGGTTCTCGGACTCGAGGTGCCCGACACCGACGGGCCGCTCGACGTGTGGTCGCTCACCGAGCATGTGGCGTATGCGAAGGGGTCGGCCGGATCGGTCGTCGACCTCATCCGTGCGGCGCGCGAGAATGCCCGTGGCGCACGGGAAGTCACGTCCAGCGAGATGTGGGAGTGTCTGAACACCACCTACAACGGACTGGCCGAGGCGGAGCGTCGGGGGCGTCGACTCGGACCTCACGAGTTCCTCTCGTACGTGAAGAACCGGGCCGCCATGTTCGCCGGACTCGCCGACGCGACGATGAGTCACGACGACGGCTACCGCTACCTGTTGCTCGGTCGTTCGGTGGAGCGGGTCGACATGACCATCCGAATGCTGCTCTCGCGCGCCAACGATCCGATCAACTCGCCTGCGTGGGTGAATGTTCTGGTGTCCGCCGGTGCACACGACACCTACCTGCGGACCTATCGCGGTCTGCTCGACGCCGAGAACATCGTGCAGTTCATGTTGCTGGACAGGCTCTTTCCGCGATCGGTGTTCCACGCACTTCGTGTCGCGGAGCAGAATCTCGCGGAGATCGAGAAGCGCCCGAGCCGCGTCGGCGAGCAGGCCGAAGCGCTGCTGCTGCTGGGTCGAGCGCGCAGCTCGCTCGAGTTCCTGGAACCGGGCCGACTGCTCGACGGACTGCAGGAACGACTTCTCGATCTGCAGGACACCTGCCGTGCCGTCAACGAGGCGGTCACGGGTCAGTACTTCCATGTGTCACCGTATGTGTCGTGGGCAGACGCCCGGGTCAGCGATGGTGAAGAACACTTCATCGAGGAGAGTGAACTGTGAGCTGGCGTCTGAGGGTCGTGCATTCGACGGGCTTCGGCTACCAGAGTCCGGTCACCTCGTCGTTCAACGAGGCACGGCTTACCCCGCGAAGCGATACTCGGCAGAACGTGATCGTCAACCGTGTGGAGACGGTGCCCGCGACCCGTGCGTACCGCTACACCGACTATTGGGGCACCGCGGTCACCGCCTTCGACCTCCACGCTCCGCACGAGGAGCTGGAGGTGTCGGGGATGTCGGTCGTCGAGACCGAGGCCGGCGAGCGTCCAGCCCCCGACAAAGCTGTGACGTGGGAGGAATTGGAGAGCGAGTACGTCGCCGACCGCTACGACGAAATGCTCTCGTTCACAACGTATGTGCCGAAGAACGGGCGGCTGGGTGCGACAGCGCGGCGCATCGCCAAGGGACTCGAGCCGGAGGACGCCGTCGAGGCGATCTGCAAGTTCGTGCACGAGGAGATGGAGTACGTACCGGGTACGACAGGCGTGCACAGCACCGCCGTCGACGCCTGGAACGAGCGCAAGGGTGTGTGTCAGGACTACGCGCACGTCAGCCTTTCGATGCTGCGCGGTCTCGGCGTGCCCGCACGGTACGTCTCGGGATATCTGCACCCGAAGCCCGACGCGAAGATCGACAAGACCGTCGAGGGGCAGAGCCACGCGTGGATCGAGGTGTGGACAGGCGGCTGGTGGGGCTACGACCCGACCAACGACACCCCCATCACCGAGCAGCATGTCTCGGTGGGCGTCGGCCGCGACTACTCCGACGTCTCGCCGCTCAAGGGCATCTACACCGGCGGCAAGGCGACGGACCTCGACGTCGTCGTGGAGATCACGCGCCTGGCGTGACCGGCCCGCGGCGCCGCCGGTGAATGTGTGTCGAATCGAAGGAATTGGGTGCTGCAGCAACCACATCCTTCGATTCGACACACATCTATAGCGTGACGGGCCGCGAGCGATCTACCGCCAGCCGTAGTCGCGCCGCAGCCGGTCGGCGACGGCGTCGAAACGCTCCTCATCGAGGATGGCGCCCTCGCGTCGAATTCCGTGTTCGAGGACGTACAGCACGCGGTCGAGGCGGATGTAGCTCTCGCGGTGTTCGTCGTCCCAGACGCCGGTCCCGAGTTCCATCCAGTTCGGGTCGTCGCGGTGGTAGTCCTGGCTCGAGAGCATGAGGCCGAGGAGATGCGTGTGCTCTTGGTTGTTGTCGCGTCCGACGACCAGCACCGGACGGTCCTTGCCCTTGCTCGGATCGTCCTCGTAACGCACCCAGGTCCAGACGATCTCGCCGGGATCGGCCGCGCCGTCGAGGTCGGGGGAGTAGACGATCTCGCGGGCCGCCTCATGGGTGGGGCGCACCCGCGTGCGAGCGGTCATCGCGTCGGTCCGTTCAGGATCAGGTCGTCGACGGCGTCGGCCGCGAGCTGAGCAGTCGGTTTCTTGTCGGGTTTGAGGTCGTGCCCGGTTTTCTCGATCTCGACGAGCCGGGTCGGCGCGGCAATGAGCGCGATGGCGTCGGTGATTTCCTCCGTCGTCGCGAAGGGATCCGACGCCCCGTGCACGATCACCGTCGGTACCGTGATGTCGCCGAGGTGCTCGGTGCGTGCGCGTTCGGGTTTGCCGGGCGGATGCAACGGATACGACGACAGCAGCAGCCCTGCCGCGCCTGTGGCGGCACCATCCTCCGCGACGACCATCGACGCCTGCCTGCCGCCGTACGAGTGGCCACCGAGGACGAGTGGACCGTCGGATTCGGATGCGAACAGCGCGGCCGCCTCTCGGATGCCGTCCCGATCGCCTGCCGCACCCGACGGGCTGGGCGGACCCTTGGGCCTGCGCTGCCGGTACGGCAGATCGATACAGGCGACGAACAGCCCGCGGGCGCTGAACTCGGCGCCGTAGGCCCGCATGATCGCGGTCTGCCGGTTGCCTCCCGCGCCGTGCGCCAACACGAGCACCGCGCGAGGTGGGCCGTCCGGACGGTAGATGTCTGCGACGACGCCGTCGCCGGTGAAGGTCTCGGGACTCACGGCGTCCACGTTATAAGTTGCAGGCATGAGAGCCATACGAGTGGCGTGGCTTGCGATGGCAGTGGCGGCTCTTGGTTACGCGGTGGCGTGCGGGTTCATGCCGGTGGGCGAGGTGACGGTGAGTTGCGGCAAGAGCGGCGAACTGTCGGTCGCCGGTGCGCACGCCGGCGCCACGTGTGAGGACTCGATCTTCGCTGCGCTCGGTCCGCGCAGGCTGATCGAGATGGGGGTGCTGCTGGCGTCACCTCCACTGATCGCCGCGGTCGCGCTGCGCGTCTGGGTCTCATGGCTCGTCGTGCCCGCGATGGCCGTGCTGGTGTTCGTCGGCGTCGCGAACTGGGCTGACTTCTGGCTCCTGCTCTCGTTAGGCGCGCTTGTGCTGCTCGTCGCATCGATCGTCGTTGCGACGGCTCATCTCGCCGTGCGCGCACGCCGGGATTCGCACCGTGCTCGGGGCGCCGCAGCGGGTATGTGACCGAATCCGACCAGCGCGAGCTGACCGGATCGAGTGGACTGGCTCGCTCCGACACTTCTCTCGCAACCCGGCCCCGACCCGCCGACGGCCCGCCGTGAGAAACTGGATACGACGACCCACACCCGCATCGCACTCGAGTATTGGTGCGCACCTGTAGGAGCAGTTCGATTCCCACCTTCGCCGACACCACGTTCACCGATCCCAGCCGGATCCGGAACTTCTGCATCATCGCGCACATCGACCACGGCAAATCGACGCTGGCCGACCGGATGCTGCAGCTCACGGGCGTGGTCGCCGAGCGGGACATGCGCGCCCAGTACCTCGACCGCATGGACATCGAGCGCGAGCGTGGCATCACGATCAAGGCGCAGAACGTGCGCCTGCCCTGGAAGTCCGACGGTCCCGACGGCCCGCAGACCGACTACGTGCTGCACCTCATCGACACTCCTGGTCACGTCGACTTCACCTACGAGGTGTCGCGTGCGCTCGAAGCGTGTGAGGGTGCCGTTCTGCTCGTCGACGCCGCGCAGGGCATCGAAGCGCAGACACTCGCGAACCTGTACCTGGCGATGGACAAGGACCTGACCATCATCCCGGTGCTCAACAAGATCGACCTCCCTGCCGCCGACCCCGACCGCTATGCCGAGGAGATCGCGCACATCATCGGCTGCGAGCCCGACGACGTGCTGCGCGTGTCCGGCAAGACGGGTGCGGGCGTCACGGAACTGCTCGACGAGGTGATCAAGCTGGTGCCCGCGCCGCAGGGCGACCCCGATGCGCCCGCGCGCGCCATGATCTTCGACTCCGTCTACGACACCTACCGCGGCGTGGTCACCTACGTCCGCGTGGTCGACGGCAAGATCGTCCCGCGCGAGAAGATCGCCATGATGTCGACCGGGGCGACGCACGAGCTGCTCGAGGTCGGCATCGTCTCGCCGGAACCGAAGCCGACAAAGGGTCTCGGCGTCGGCGAGGTCGGCTACCTCATCACCGGGGTGAAAGACGTGCGGCAGTCGAAGGTCGGCGACACCGTCACGACCGCGCGCCACGGCGCCACCGAGCCGCTGACCGGCTATCGCGAACCGCGCCCGATGGTCTACTCCGGCCTCTACCCGCTCGACGGCTCCGACTATCCGGTGCTGCGCGACGCTCTCGACAAACTGCAACTCAACGACGCCGCGCTCACCTACGAGCCGGAGACGTCTGTCGCGCTCGGCTTCGGCTTCCGCTGCGGCTTCCTCGGACTGCTGCACATGGAGATCACCCGTGAGCGGCTCGAGCGCGAGTTCGACCTGAACCTGATCTCCACCGCACCCAACGTCGTCTACCGGGTGGTCATGGAAGACGGCTCCGAGTCGATCGTCACCAACCCGTCCGACTGGCCGGAGGGCAAGGCACGCCACATCTACGAGCCGATCGTCAAGACGACGATCATCGCGCCGAGCGAGTTCATCGGCGCGATCATGGAGCTGTGTCAGTCACGGCGCGGTGAGCTCGGCGGCATGGACTACCTGTCGGAGACACGCGTTGAGATGCGCTACACCATGCCGATGGCCGAGATCATCTTCGACTTCTTCGACTCCTTGAAGTCGCGCACCCGCGGGTACGCCAGCCTCGATTACGAGGAGGCGGGCGAGCAGGAAGCCGACCTCGTGAAAGTCGACATCCTCCTCCAGGGCGAGGCGGTCGACGCGTTCAGCGCGATCGTGCACCGCGACGCCGCGTTCGGCTACGGCAACAAGATGGCCACCAAGCTCAAGGAACTCATTCCGCGGCAGCAGTTCGAGGTGCCCGTGCAGGCGGCCATCGGATCGAAAATCATTGCGCGCGAGAACATCCGGGCGATCCGCAAGGACGTGCTCGCCAAGTGCTATGGCGGCGATATCAGCCGAAAGCGCAAGCTGCTCGAAAAGCAGAAGGAGGGCAAGAAGCGGATGAAGACCATCGGTCGGGTCGACGTCCCGCAGGAGGCGTTCGTCGCCGCACTCTCCACCGACTCGATGGGCGACAAACCGAAGGGCAAGTGAGGTCATGGGTACAACCAACGTGAATCCCGTTCTCGCGCAGAGCGATCTACCGCACGGCCTGCCCGACTTCGCCTCGATTTCCGACGACGACTTCCTGCCCGCGTTCACCGACGCGATGGCATCGCAGTTGGCGGAGATCGACGAGATCGCGAACAACGCGGAGCCGCCGACGTTCGGCAACACCGTCGAAGCTGTCGAGTTCTCCGGACGCGATCTCGCTCGCGCGGCCGGCATCTTCTTCAACCTCGTCGGTCCGGACACCAACCCGAGACGCAACGAGATCAGCCGCGAGCTGTCGACGCTGCTGACCGATCACCAGAACACCATCGCCATGAACCCCGTTCTCTTCGAGCGTATTTCGAAGGTGCACGGCGACGCCGACGACCTCGACCTCGACGAGCCGCGGCGGCGGCTACTCGACAAGCACTATCGCGGCGCGGTGCGCGCCGGTGCGGGTCTGTCGCCCGATCAGCAACAGGAGATGCGCGAGATCTCGTCGCGACTGGCCCTGCTCACCACGACGTTCTCGCAGAAGATCCTCGACGACTCCAACGATTCGGCAGTGTTCGTCGACGACGCATCCGCGCTCGACGGTATGTCGGCCGGTGAGATCGCCGCCGCGCGTCGCGCCGCCACCGAAGCGGGACACGACAGTGGATATCTGATCGCCCTCGAACTGCCGACCAGCCAGAGTGTCCTCACCGAACTGACCGACGGCGCTGTTCGACGCCGCGTCTTCGAGGCATCGATCAACCGCTGCGCTCGCGGAAACGACAACGAAACAACCGAATTGGTGTTGGAGATCGTGCGGCTGCGCGCCAGGCGTGCGGAGTTGCTCGGATACAGCGATCACGCCGACTACGTGATCGCGGAACAGACCGCACCGTCGGCCGAGGCCGTCGACGACCTATTGCGGGAACTCAGCGAGTCGGCGATGCGAGCGGGGGAGCGCGAACTCGACGACTTGCGGGTCCTCGCGGGCGACGCCGAGATCGGTGCCGCGGACTACACGTACTGGCTCGCGCGCGCGGCACGGTCGAAATCCGATGTCCCGCTTGATGATTTCGCCGACTACTGCGAACTCGAGACGGTCCTGACCCGCGGGGTGTTCTACGCGGCCAACGTGCTCTACGGGCTGCGTTTCGTCGAGCGTCCTGAACTGCCCGCCTACCATCCCGACGTTCGTGTGTGGGACGTACTCGACGAGAGCGGGCGCAGCATCGGCCTGTTCCTCGGCGACTACTTCGCACGCCCGTCCAAACGCGGTGGGGCATGGATGAACAGCATCGTCGACCAGTCGACGATGCTGCAGACACAGCCCGTCGTGGTCAACGTATTGAACCTGACGAAGCCCGATGACGGTGAGAAGTGCCTGCTGACCGTCGATCAGCTCACCACCCTGTTCCATGAGTTCGGTCATGCCCTGCACGGGTTGCTCTCGGCCGTCGACTATCCGTCGCAGTCGGGTACGTCGGTGCCGCGCGACTTCGTCGAATTTCCGTCGCAGGTCAACGAGATGTGGGCGCTGCACCCGTCTGTCCTGGCCAACTACGCGCGCCACCATGAGACCGGCGAACCCATTCCCGCGGAGCTCGCCACGGCGGCACGCGAGTCGGCGGGAACCGAATCTGCCCACGGCACAATCGAATACCTGGCGGCATCCGTCCTCGACCTCGCGTGGCACCAACTCGACACCGCGCAGGCCGAGGCGATCACCGACGTCGCGGGCTTCGAGGCGCAGGCGCTTCGTGCGGCGGGCATCGGGACCGACTTGATCCCGCCGCGCTACCGGAGCACCTACTTCAACCACATCTTCGGCGGCGGCTACTCGGCCGGCTACTACTCGTACATCTGGTCGGAGGTCCTCGACGCCGACACCGAGCAGTGGTTCTTGTCCGAGGGTGGCCTGCAGCGCGAGAACGGTCGACGATTCGCACAGTCGACGCTGTCTCGGGGAGACAGCGTCGACCCGCTTGTCGCGCACGAGGAATTGATCGGACGCAAGCCCTATATCGAGCCGTTGTTGGCGCGGCGCGGGCTGTGACGGCGCTTGCCCCGGGCGGCGGCGCCGACTGATCTGACCCGGAGGATCGGTGCGTGAGCTGGGGTAGGTTGGGGTTCGACGGGTGTTGATGCGGCGGGAGGTGTATCGCGATGGCGGCCGCTGCCCCCATGCCGACGCGCAAGGACGCCGTACGGAATCGTAAGAAGATTCTTGTCGCAACGGGCGAAGTGCTGCGCGACGACTATGAGAACGTCAGCATTCCGGTGATCGCGGAGCGCGCCGGAGTCGGCACCGCGACGGTCTACCGCTACTTTCCCTCGTTGGAGACGCTCGTCCGTGAGTATCTGCAGGGTGTGATCGTCGAACTGCGTGACTACAGCCAGGATTCGACGAAAACCGGCACGGCGCTGTTCGAAGACGTTGTCGCTCAACTCGGTCGGCTTCTTGTGATCAACGGTCCCGCAATGGTCCGGTTGCGTCGGCCGGTGGGCTTCCTCACCCGACTTCGCGAGGGCGACCCGACGATCCAGACGGTACGTGACGCCTGGGAGCGTCCGATTCGGGCGGTATTGCGCAGCAAGGGAATCGACGACTCCCACTTCGATCACGCGTTGTTTCTCTATAACCAGATGTTCGATCCACGCGAGGTACTCGATCTCTTGGCCAGCGGCCTGTCGCTGGACCAGACGATGCGTCTGCTGACGTCGGCGTACTACGGCGCCCTCGACGGGATGGTCGCTGCGGAGATCTGACGTCGCTGCCCGGTTCAATGGCGGCGCGAGTCGCCCGTCCTGTGGTCCAATTGGTCAGTGGCGAATGCATCCGCAACTTCGCGTCCTGATCTGACGCGGTACGCGCTCCTGAGCATTGTCACGGCCTTGGTCGTGATCGTGATGAAGCTGATCGCATGGCGCGTCAGCGGGTCGGTTGGTCTGCTCTCCGACGCACTCGAATCGGTGGTCAACCTCGCTGCCGCGATCGCCGCATTCTTTGCGCTGCGGGTGGTCGCGAAACCCGCTGACGCAGAACACAATTTCGGGCACGCGAAGGCCGAGTACTTCTCCGCGGTGTTCGAAGGCATCCTGATCGTCGTGGCGGCCATCGCGATCATCGTGGCCGCGGTGGATCGGCTCCTGCATCCCGCCGAACTGGAGGCGGTGGGACTCGGACTCGCCATCTCGGTCGCCGCAACCGTGCTGAACGGTGCCGTCGCGGTGATCCTGCTCCGGGCGGGCAGGCGCTATCGCTCGATGACTCTCGAAGCCGACGGCAAGCATCTCCTCACCGATGTCTGGACCACTGTCGGCGTCATCGTTGGCGTGTTCCTTGTTGCGGTCACCGGCTGGCTGCCGCTCGACTCCATCGTTGCCATCCTCGTCGCGGTGAACATCATCGTCGTCGGGGCGCGACTCATCTGGCGCTCGGGTGACGGGCTTCTCGACGCCGCGCTGCCCGCCGTCGACCTCACGACGGTCAACGACGTGCTCGACCGGTTCCGTACCGACGAGGTGGCATTTCACGATGTGCGCACACGCGAATCGGGACACGAGCGGTACGTGCAGATGCACATGCTGGTGCCGGGGGTGTGGAGCGTCGACCGTGCCCACGATGTGTCCGAGCGCGTCGAAGACGAACTGCACGCTGCCCTCGATCATCTGCGGGTGAGCATTCATATCGAGCCGATCGAGGATCCGCGCGCGTACGAGTCGTGGAGATTGGACTCAAACCCGCACTAGCGCAACCGTTCCCGCAAGGGCCTGCCAGTGAGAATAAGCTGTGCAATACTGCATCGCATGACTCGCAGTGTTGACCGCGTCACTGCTGATCGGCGGCGGGACCTACGTCGATGACCCACAAGGATTCTTCCCGAAATGGTTCGTCACAGAACGGCTCCTCGCAGAAGGCGTCCATCACGGTCGCGTCGGCGACGGCCATCGGCGTTGGCGGGATGATGGGTGCCGGTCTCTACACACTCGTCGGACTCGCCGCGACCACAGCGGGCGTGTGGATTCCGGTGGCGTTCCTCAGCGGTGGTCTGGTCTCACTGTTCAGCGTGTACTCGTATGCCAAACTGGGCGCTCGGTTTCCGAGTCGCGGCGGCGCGGCGCAATTCCTGATCCGCTGTTTCGGCGACGGTGTCATCGCGGGCGGGCTCAACATCTTTCAGTTCCTCGGCTGGATCATCGCGATGGCCCTGTATGCCTCCGGTTTCGCGGGCTATGCACGGCACCTACTGCCCTTCGATACGCCGGACTGGTCGGGCAAGGCCATCGGCGTCGGGCTGGTCATCGTGTTGATCGGTGTGAACGCAATCGGGTCAAAACTCGTTGGCAGATCTGAGATGTTTGTCGTAGCGATCGAGGTGGCCATCCTCGTCGCATTTGTGGTCGCGGCGTCGTTCAAGGCAGATGGGTCGAACTTCGAGCAGAGCGGTGGAGAAGGTGTGATCGGCATCTTCTTCGCTGCCGGTCTGCTCTATGTCACCTACGAGGGATTCGGCGTCGTGACGAACTCCGCAGGCGACATGAAGAACCCCGCCAAAGAGCTTCCGCGTGCCATGTATCAGGCGCTGTTCATTGTGATCGTCATCTATGTCGTGATCAGCTCTCTGATCGTCATGGTGATGACGCTCCCCGAGATCGAGGCGAACCAGGGCCATGTGCTTTCCGACGCCGGGCGTGCGGTGCTCGGACAGGTCGGGTTCATCGTGATCGGTGCCGCAGCGCTGCTCGCCACCGCATCCGGCGTCAACGCCACGTTGTTCGGAGACGCCAACCTTGCCTTCACCGTCGCCAAGTCCGGTGAGATGCCTGCCGACTTCGCGCGTGGGGTGTGGCGCAGCGGTACGTGGGGACTCTTGATGGCTGGTGCGCTCACCTGCGCATTCGTCGTCTTCTTTCCGCTGTCGTCGGTCGGGCAGATGGCGAGTCTCGCCTTCTTGATCGTCTACGGGGCGGTCAGCGTCGGCCACATGCGGGTCCGTCACCAGACGGGCGCAAAGGCATGGCTGTTGATCGCGGCGGTCACCCTCAATCTCGCGTTGTTCTGCCTTCTGCTCGGATACGCGATCCACACCGGACCCGCGAGTACGTGGATCACCCTCATCGTCGTACTGATTGCGAGCTTCGTCGTGGAGATCGTGTATCGGAAGGTGACGCACCGGAGCTTGCGCCTGGAGACCGCGCCCGCGTCTGGTGACGCAGGCGCGGCGGCCGCGAGCTGACCCACTCGGGCAGAGGGGGAGTGAGCCGGTCCGGCGCATTTCGATACGATCGAGTGGCCGCGTGAACGCGGCTCTCGACTCGAGCTGGTTTCGCGATGCGATGGTGAAGCCTCGAGCGCGGAATTCGAATCACACTGATCCAAACTCGGCGGAGGCCGGGCAGACGCGAGGAGACAGGCATGGACAGCTTCCTCGCGTGGTGGGATTCGGTGGAGGAGTGGCTCACCGGATTGTCGTTCGTCCCGCAGCTCCTGGTCACTCTCGCAGTGGTGGTCCCAGTCGCAATCGGCATCGCACTCATCCTGAATGTGCTGGTCGAAGCCGTGATGAACGTGTTCGATCGTCGACGGTTCGCCGACGACGACGGAAAGGGGCTGTGACCGCAATGATGAAGTCACGGGTGACCTGGGCGCTGCTGGCGCTCATCGTTCTCGTCGTGCTCGCCTGGCTCCTCACGCGCTGATCCGCCCGGACCGACTGCGAGGCGTCGGATCTCGTCTTGGGGGAGGCGCTCGGCGTTGCTAGCGTGATCCTGCTCCGGCCGCGACGTCCCGCGAAGCCGGGAATCATCGTGGAGGATCCGTGAGTCCAAGTCTGGCCCGCAGATGGCGCCTACCAGTTGTGGCGTGCTTACTAGCGCTAACTGTTGCACTGGTCGCCGGATGTGGTGGCGGCTCGACGGACACTCCTGACGGTGTCGACATCTCCAGCGGAAGCCGTCACCTCGATCTCGTCGCCTACGCGACTCCCAAGCCTGGATTCGACAAGATCATCCCGGCCTTCCGCGCAACTCCCGAGGGCAAGGACATCGGCTTCTCGGCGTCGTACGGGGCATCGGGTGACCAGTCGCGCAAGGTCGCTCGCCACGTGCCGGCGGACGTCGTCAACTTCTCCGTCGAACCCGACGTGACGCGCCTGGTCAAGGCGGGACTCGTCGACGAGGACTGGAAGAAGGCCGAACCGCACAACAGCATCCCGTTCGGCTCGGTCGTCGCACTCGTGGTTCGCAAGGGCAATCCCAAGAACATCCACGACTGGGACGACCTGCTCAAGCCGGGTGTTCAGGTGATCACCCCCGACCCGGGCAGTTCCGGCTCGGCGAAATGGAACCTGCTCGCGCCGTATGCGGCGAAGAGCGAGGGCGGCAAGAATCCGCAGGCCGGACTCGACTACGTCGGCGACCTCGTGCGCGACCACGTCAAGGTGCGCCCGAAGTCGGGACGTGAGGCGACCACCACGTTCCAGCAGGGTCAGGGCGACGTGCTGATCAGCTACGAGAACGAAGCGATCATGCTGCAGCGCAAGAACGCCGGAGCGGTGGAGAGTTCACAGGTCGAGTACCTGATTCCGCCACAGACGTTCAAGATCGAAAATCCTGTCGCCGTGGTCAACACGTCGAAGGACCTGCCGGCGGCCAAGGCTTTCGTCGACTTCCTGTTCACCGATGAGGCACAACAGATCTGGGCAAAGCAGGGGTTCCGTCCGGTCGTGCCTTCGGTGATCGCCGAGACGAAACCCCTTTTTCCCGGCGACATCACGAAACTATGGACAATCGACGAACTCGGTAAGACCCTGGGTAAAGGCACCGCGGCCAAGAACAAGGGCAAAGACCTGAAGGGGTGGAAAGCCGTGGACAACGCACTCTTCGGCACCAAGGGCTCGATCACCAAGATCTACAATGAAGGCGGCAAGCAATGACCGCCGCGGGAGAGGTCGCGAGCGCTCCCGACAACGCGTCGGTGCAGCACGCAGCGTCGTCGAATTCGCTGCCGCCCAAGGGATTTCTCGGTCGCTCACGGACCTTCGCGGGTGTGAGTCCCGCGGCAATCGGTACGGCGTGGCTCTGGCTGAGCATCATCGTCCTGCTGCCGCTGGCCGCCATCACCGTTCAGTCCTTCGACGACGGCTGGAGCGGCTTCTGGGATGCGGTCACTGCGGAGAACGCGATCGATGCGATCTGGATCACCGTCCTCGTCTCTATCGTTGCCGCCCTCATCAACGTCGTGTTCGGCACCATCATCGCCTGGGTGCTGGTGCGAGATGACTTCCGCGGCAAGGGCTTTGTCAACGCGATCATCGATCTACCGTTCGCACTGCCGACCATCGTGGCCAGCCTCGTGCTGCTCTCGCTGTACGGGCCGAACAGTCCAATCGACATCCATCTCGCGGCGACGAAGCCCGCGTTGATCATCGCGCTGACGTTCGTCACGTTGCCGTTCGTCGTCCGCCAGGTGCAGCCGGTGTTGATCGAACTCGACACCGACGTCGAAGAGGCCGCGGCGGTTCTCGGGGCACGGAACGGCACCATCTTCCGCAAGATCGTGCTGCCCTCGCTGCTTCCCGCGATCCTCACGGGTGCGGGCCTCGCATTCACCCGTGCGATCGGTGAGTTCGGTTCTGTCGTCCTCATCGGCGGAAACATCCCCGGCGACACCCAGGTCGCCTCGCAGTACATCCAGCAGCAGATCGAGATCGACGAGCCGGTCAACGCCGCAGCCATCTCGGTCGTACTCCTGCTGATCGCCTTCGTCGCACTTCTGGTGCTGCGTATCGTCGGTCGGCGCCAGACCAAGCGTGAGGAACTGGACCGATGAAACTATCGGCGACGACCCGCTACGGGCTCCGCACCATCGCGCTCGTGTACCTGTTCGTTCTCCTGATCGTTCCCGTGGCACTGATCTTCTGGCGGTCCTTCGAACACGGCCTCGGCCAGTTCTGGGAATGGATCACCACGCCGGCCGCGATCTCGGCGTTGCAGCTGAGCCTGCTCATCGTGGTGATCGTCGTGCCGTTGAACGTCATCTTCGGCATCATCATCGCGTTGGCGCTCGCCCGAGGTCGATTCCCCGGCAAGGGCGTTCTGCAGGCCGTCGTCGACCTCCCGTTCGCGGTGTCACCCGTGGTCGCGGGCGTCGCGCTGATCCTGCTGTGGGGATATGGGGGGTGGTTCGGCGGTGTCGAGAGCTTGGGCTTCCGCGTCATCTTCGGCTTCCCTGGCCTTGTTCTGGCAACGCTCTTCGTCACACTGCCGTTCGTTGCGCGTGAGGTGGAGCCGGTCCTCCGCGAGATCGGTACCGAGCAGGAACAGGCGGCCGCGACCCTGGGCGCGAGCGGGTGGCAGACCTTCTGGCGGATCACGCTTCCCGCGATCCGCTGGGGACTGACCTACGGCATCGTGCTGACGGTCGCACGCTCGCTCGGCGAGTACGGCGCCGTGACGATGGTGTCGTCGAACTACCCCGGCATCTCGCAGACGCTGACGCTGCTCGTGCATTCCCGCTACACCGACGACTACAACGAGTACGGCGCCTACGCCGCCGCGACGCTCCTGATGCTTGTCGCGGTGCTCGTGCTTGTCGCGATGTCGTTCGTCGATCGACGCGCACGGAACCGCTACGCGGAGGCGAGTACGACCACCGGCGACGACGAGGTCGAACCCGACGACATCCACCTGACCCCGCCGTATGCTCCCGAGTCCATCGATTCGCAACAGGTGCTTCACGAGAAAGAAAGAGTCTGACATGTCCATCTCGGTGGTTGGTGCCAATAAGCGATACGGCGATTTCGCCGCACTCGACGATGTCTCGATCGAGATCCCGGCCGGTTCTCTCACCTCACTGCTCGGTCCGTCCGGCAGCGGTAAGTCGACGCTCCTGCGCGCGATCGCAGGTCTCGACGACCTCGACTCGGGGACCATCGTCATCAACGGTGACGACGTTTCCGGCGCGTCGCCGCAGAAGCGCGACATCGGCTTCGTGTTCCAGCACTACGCGGCGTTCAAGCACCTGACGGTGCGCGACAACATCGCGTTCGGACTCAAGATCCGTAAGCGCGCCAAGAAGGACATCGACGCCAAGGTCGACGAACTGCTCGACATCGTCGGACTCACGGTCTTCCAGAAGCGTTTTCCCGCGCAGTTGTCCGGCGGACAGCGTCAGCGTATGGCGCTCGCGCGTGCGCTGGCCGTCGACCCCAAGGTGCTGCTGCTCGACGAGCCGTTCGGCGCGCTCGACGCCAAGGTGCGCGAGGATCTGCGAAAGTGGTTGCGCCGCTTGCATGAGGACATGCAGGTGACGACGGTCCTCGTCACGCACGACCAGCAGGAGGCGCTCGACGTGAGCGACCGGATCGCGGTGCTCAACAAGGGCAAGATCGAGCAGATCGGCGCACCCGATGATCTCTATGACCGCCCGATCAACCCGTTCGTTGCGTCGTTCCTCGGCTCTACCGTGCGACTCAACGGAGAGCTGGTGCGCCCGCACGACATTCGTATCGGACGCAACCCCGAACTCGCGCTTCCCGCGGCCGATGCCTCACTCGACACCGGCGTCATCAAGGCGACGGTCCAGCGCGTGGTGAACCTCGGATTCGAGACCAGGGTGGAGCTGGTCGCCGCTGCGACCGGTGACGAGTTCCAGGCGCAGATCACCCGCGGCGACGCCAACGCGCTGCACCTGCAGCAGGGGGAGACCATCTACGCCCGTGCGACGAAAGTGCCTGCACTCAGCGAGGTGTGAGAGTGTGAGGGCGCGGCGGCCGGCGACTCAGCTTGCGGCAGAGTCCATGTCGACTGCCGCGGCGGCGCATGCGCGGCGATAGCTGTCGACGACCGCGTCGACAAGCACCGGATGCGTTCCGATCGGACCTGCGACGACGGCGTCGGAGACCAGCCGATCGAGCGCGGTCTCCACGCGTTCGGTGAGCAGTCCCGCCGACAAGAAGTACGGACTCAGCGCGATGCGTTCCGCTCCGGCGGTGCGGAGTCGTCGAATCGCGTTGCGCAGCATGATGTCTCCGGTGCCCAGCTTCGTCGCGAACACCACGTCGACCGGACGGTGCAGGCGTGTCGACAACTCGATGGCGCGTCGTCGAACCACATGTGCGGCAGTGGGATTCGTCGAACCGACCGCCGTCACGACGATGCCGTCGCCGGGCTGTGCGCCCGCCTCGTCGAGTCGATCCGCGAGTGCGTCGGTCAGTCGGTACGCTCCGACGACGTCGGTGGTCGTCACACTCGCTCGACGGTGCTCGGCCACCAGGGCAGGCAGGTCGACTTCGCTGTGGTAGCCGGGCGCGAGAAGTAGCGGCACGACGACGCACTCGCCCCGCAGTGCCGCCAGTTGTGCTGCGACAGAAGGGGTATCGAGATCGAGGAAGCCGAGCTGGACGTCGACGCACGGTAGTCTGCGTGCCACGACTGACCGTACGCGTCGTGCGGTGTCGCCGAAGCGTGGATCGCGGCTACCGTGCGCGACGAGGAGCAGTGTCGGTGTCACACCAACTCTTTGAGGTGCAGCGTCGACAGCGCGTCGCCCACCAGGCCTGCCGCGAGGGTGTTGCCGCCCTGCGGATCGATCAGCAGGAAGCTGCCCGATTCGCGACTCACCTGGTAGTCGTCCGCGGGGATCGGCTCCGCGGTCTGCACCGTTATACGGCCGATCTGGTTGAGCTCCACGGTGTCCGGGGCGTCGACGAGTGTGAGGTTCTGCTCGTCGAACAGGGCGTCGAGCCCACCGACAATGGCCTGCGTGGTCTTGGTGCCGTGCTTGAGGAGTAGCCGCGCGCCGGGACGCAGTGGCTTCTCGGCCAGCCAGCACACCGTCGCGGTGAACTGAGCGATCGGCTCCGGGGCGTCGGCAACGGCGGCGATGAGGTCGCCGCGCGAGATGTCGACGTCGTCTGCGAGCAGCAGGGTGACGCTGCGGCCGGTGTGCGCCGTTGCCAATTGGCCGTCGGCGGTGTCGATCTGGGTGACGGTGGTGCGCACGCCGGAGGGCAGAACGGTGACCTCGTCGCCGACGGACACACGCCCGGCGGCGATCTGTCCGGCGTATCCGCGGTAGTCGGGGTACTCGGGGGTGCGCGGTCGGATGACGTACTGCACGGGGAAGCGGAGTCCGACCTCGTCGTGGCGTTCGACGGCGTTCGGCACGGTCTCGAGATGCTCGATCAGCGTGGGGCCGTCGTAGAACGGCGTGTTCTCCGAACGGATGGCGACGTTGTCGCCGTGCAGTGCCGACACGGGAATCGAGGTCACCTGCTCGGGCGACCAGCCGAGCGTGCGGGTCAGCTCACCGAACTCCGCGGAGATGTCCGCGAACACCGACGCGGCGTCGTCGACGAGGTCGATCTTGTTGACCGCCAACACGAGCTGCGGCACACCGAGCAACGCCATGACCGCGGCGTGGCGGCGCGTCTGGGAGACGACACCATTGCGGGCGTCGACGAGCAGCATGACCAGCTGGGCTGTGGACGCGCCGGACACCGTGTTGCGGGTGTACTGGACGTGGCCCGGGGTGTCGGCCAACACGAAAGACCTTGCGGGCGTGGCGAAGTAGCGATACGCGACGTCGATGGTGATGCCCTGCTCGCGCTCTGCTCGCAGACCGTCGACGAGTAGCGAGAGGTCGGGTCCTTCGAGACCGCGGTCGACCGATGCCTTGGTCACGGCGTCGATCTGGTCTGCCAGCACCGATTTGGTGTCGTAGAGGAGTCGGCCGACGAGCGTGGACTTGCCGTCGTCGACGCTGCCCGCGGTCGCGATGCGGAGCAGGTCGGGGACGTGCTGGGTGGTCGATGCCATCAGAAATATCCTTCGCGCTTGCGGTCTTCCATGGCGGCTTCGGAGACGCGATCGTCGCCACGGGTTGCGCCGCGTTCGGTCAGTCGGGACGCGGCGACCTCTGCGAGGACCGCGTCGTTGGTTGCGGCATCGGAGAGCACCGCGCCGGTCGTCGAGCCGTCGCCGACGGTGCGGTAACGCACCGAGAGTCGTTGCACCTCTTCGCCTTCGCGCGGGCCACCCCACGAGCCGGACGTCATCCACATGCCGTCACGGTTGAAGACTTCGCGCTCATGCGCGTAGTAGATCGGTGGGAGCAGGACCTGCTCACGCGTGATGTAGCGCCACACGTCGAGCTCGGTCCAGTTGGAGAGCGGGAAGACGCGCACATGCTCGCCCGGAGCGTGGCGACCGTTGTAGAGGTTCCATAGTTCGGGGCGCTGACGCTTGGGGTCCCACTGGCCGAATGCGTTGCGCAGGGAGAAGATCCGCTCCTTGGCGCGCGAACGCTCCTCGTCGCGACGGCCTCCGCCGAACACCGCGTCGAATCGGTTCTCGGTGATGGCGTCGAGCAGGGGAATGGTCTGCAACGGGTTACGCACGCCGTCGGGGCGCTCGGTGAGCCTGCCGTCTGCGAGGTAGTCCTCGACCTTGGCGACGTGCAGTCGCAGATTGTGCCGCTCGACGACCTGGTCGCGGAACTCGAGAACCTCGGGGAGGTTGTGGCCGGTGTCGACGTGGAGCAGCGAAAACGGAAGTGGCGCAGGCCAGAAGGCCTTGAGTGCCACATGCAGCAGCACCGTCGAGTCCTTGCCGCCGGAGAACAGGATCACCGGGCGCTCGAACTCGCCTGCCACCTCGCGGAAGATGTGGATGGCCTCGGACTCGAGTGCGTCGAGAGTGGTGAAATCGTCCGGTTCGGTCACGGCACGTCCTGCGCTCGCTGAGGGTTCGGTGATGGTCATGCGTGGAGCCCACATTCTGTCTTGGCGCGACCGGCCCAGCGGCCGCTGCGCGGATCGGATCCGGGTTCGGGTTTCGCGGTGCACGGAGCGCAGCCGATCGACGGATAGCCCTCGTCGACAAGGGGATTGACGAGGACGCCGTTGGCGTCGATGTAGTCCTGCATCTGCTCGTCCGACCACGCGGCGATCGGGTTGATCTTGACGAGACCGAATCCCTCGTCGAACGAGATGAGCGGCGCGTTGGCGCGTGTCGGAGCCTCGACGCGTCGGATGCCCGTGACCCACGCGTCGTAGTTGCCCAGGCCTGCCTTCAGCGGAACCACCTTGCGCAGCCTGCAGCACTCGCCGGGATTGCGGGCGAAAAGGTTGCGGCCCAGCAGTTCATCCTGTTCGGCGACGCTGTGCTGTGGTGTCAGGTTGATCATGTCGACGCCGTAGACCTGCTCGACGGCGGCGCGCGTGCCGATGGTCTCGGCGAAGTGGTAGCCCGTGTCGAGGAACAGCACCTTCACCGGGTCGCCGTCGAGCAGGGCGCGGTCGACGTGCTTGACGGCGAGATCGACCAGCGCGGCATCCTGCATGTTCGACGCGACGACGAAGTTGTCGCCGAACGTCTCTGCCGTCCAGCGCAGCAACTCCTCGGGAGTCGCGCTGTCGCCGAGTTCGGCTGCGCCGCGCGCAGCGATCTCACGCAACTCGTCCTCGCTGAACCGCCGTCCGGTTCTGCTCTGGGTGCTCGTCGTCATCGCAATGCCTCCTCGTCGGCCCGCACTGCCCACTGTGCGAACCGCTCTCCTTCTTCGCGTTGGTCGACGAAGTTGCGGACCACGCGTTCGATGTAGTCGCCGAGCTCGGTGGATGTCACCTTGTGCTGGCGCAGTTTTCGGCCGAAGCCCGCATCCTGGCCGAGGCTGCCGCCCAGGTGTACCTGGAAGCCCTCGGTCTGTCCGCCGTCGGCGTCCTCGACGAGCTGGCCCTTGAATCCGATGTCGGCGATCTGTGAACGCGCGCACGAGTTGGGGCAGCCGTTGATGTTCACGGTGATGGGGACGTCGAGCTCGGAGTTGATGTCTGCCAGGCGTTCCTCGAGTTCGGGAACGAGGACCTGCGAGCGCTTGCGCGTCTCTGTGAACGAGAGCTTGCAGAACTCGATTCCACTGCACGCCATCAGGTTTCGACGCCAATTCGACGCGCGTGCGACGAGTCCGAGCTTGGCCAGATCGGCGATGAGCTCCTCGACCTTGTCGTCGGCGACGTCGAGCACGACGAGCTTCTGGTACGGCGTGAACCGGATGCGGTCGGAGCCGACGCGCTCGGCGGCGTCGGCGACAGCGGTGAGCTTGGTGCCTGTCACGCGCCCCGCGATGGCCGCGAACCCGACAGCGTTGAGGCCGTTCTTGAGCTTCTGCACGCCGACGTGGTCACGCGGCTGCGTGAGCGGGGTGGGGGCAGGGCCGTCGATCAGCTTGCGGTGCAGGTACTCGTCCTCGAGCACCTGGCGGAACTTCTCGATGCCCCAGTCCTTGATGAGGAACTTCAGCCTGGCCTTGGCGCGCAGACGGCGGTAGCCGTAGTCGCGGAAGATCGACACGACGCCTTCCCAGACGTCGGGAACCTCGTCGAGCGGAATCCACGCACCGACACGCTGAGCGAGCATCGGGTTCGTCGACAGCCCGCCGCCGACCCAGAGGTCGAGGCCGGGGCCGTGCTCGGGATGCTCGACACCGATGAAGGCGATGTCGTTGGTCTCGTGACTGACGTCCTGCAGACCTGAGATGGCCGTCTTGAACTTGCGGGGCAGGTTGGAATACTGCGGATCGCCGATGTAGCGGCGCACGATCTCGTCGATCGCGGGGGTCGGGTCGAGGACCTCGTCGATGGCCTCGCCCGCCAGCGGGGACCCGAGGATGATGCGCGGGCAGTCGCCGCACGCCTCGGTGGTCTTGAGGCCGACGCCCTCGATGCGCTCCCAGATCGTCGGGACGTCCTCGATGCGAATCCAGTGGTACTGGACGTTCTCACGGTCGGACAGATCGGCGGTGTCGCGGGCGAACTCGGTGGAGATCTGGCCCAGCGTGCGGAGCTGTTCGACGTTGAGGGCTCCGGCGTCGCACCGGATGCGCATCATGAAGTGGCTGTCTTCGAGGATGTCGATGTTCTCGTCGCCGGTCCAGGTGCCGTCGTAGCCCTGCGCGCGCTGCGTGTAGAGGCCCCACCAGCGCATCCGGCCGCGCAGATCCTGTTTGTCGATCGAGTCGAAGCCCTGCTTGGAGTAGATGTTCTCGATGCGGGCGCGCACGTTGAGCGGGTTGTCGTCCTTCTTGACCTGCTCGTTGGGGTTCAGCGGCTCGCGATACCCGAGCTTCCACTGGCCCTCCGCGCGACGCTTGGTCGGGCGGGGCTTGCGAGCGGGGCGGTCGCCGTTCTGCGCACGGGGGGTGCGGGCAGGACGTTCGCGGGTCGTGCGGCGATCGCCGTTCTGACCCGACGCGCCGTCACCGGGCTGCTCGTTCGAGCCTGCACCGCTGTCGGGCGTGATGTCTGTCGTGGACGTCATGAAGTCTCCTGATGCCGGGCGCACGGGCACCGGCTTTCGCGCGGTCTGGGCTGTGTCTGGGCGGTTCCGTGTGGGCGCAACGGTGGTGTTCCGTCGGGCGACACCGTCGGTGTTCCACCGGGTATCTGCCGGCATTCCCGCAGCGTGCGGGGAACTCTCGGGGCCGGTCGTCGTCTAAGGACGACAGCTAGCGCTACAGACGCGCTTGAAATCGACGTGGCGTCGTGCTGCGAGCCACACCCCGGGGAAATTCACGCCATCCATAGTGCCACGGGAGGGCACCCGTCGTCTACTTGCACTTATTTTGCGTCATGCTGAGGCAAAGTCGGCCGACGGCCTGCCCCGCACAGAAGTCGACGTGAGGCGGCGAGCATCATGGACGGGTGGATGTCGAGACGATTGTCGAGCTGCGGGGCGATGCGCCCGCTCGCGTGACCGAACCGATCGTCGATGCGTGTTCTCGGGTCGATCCGGATACCGGGTTCGGCCTGTACCTGCATGTGCCGTTCTGTGCCACGCGCTGCGGGTATTGCGATTTCAACACCTACACGGCGGGGGAGCTCGGCTCGTCGTCCTCGCCCGAGTCGTGGCTCGCGGCGGTGGGCCGCGAACTCGACACCGCGGCAGCCCTGCTGAGTCCCCGACGCCCCGTCTCGACGATCTTCGTCGGCGGCGGGACGCCGTCGCTTCTCGGAGCCGACGGCCTGCGGCGACTGCTCGACGCCGTGCGCGGACGCTTCGATCTCGCCGCCGACGCCGAGATCACGACGGAATCCAACCCGGAGTCGACGTCGCCCGCGTTCTTCGACGGTCTGCTCGAGGCGGGATTCACCCGGATCTCGCTGGGCATGCAGTCGGCCGCTCCGCACGTGCTCGCGACACTCGATCGCACCCACACGCCGGGACGGGCGGTCGCAGCCGCGCGCGAGGCGTCGGCAGCGGGATTCGAGCACCTCAACCTCGACCTCATCTACGGCACGCCCGGTGAGACGGACGCCGACCTGCACCGCAGCGTCGACGCCGTCCTCGACACCCCTGTCGACCATGTCTCGGCGTACGCGCTGATCGTGGAGGACGGCACAGCGCTCGCACGTCGAATCCGCCGCGGCGAACTGCCCGCGCCCGACGACGACGTGCTCGCCGACCGCTACGTTCTGCTCGATCAACGACTGCACGACGCCGGGTTCGACTGGTACGAGGTCTCCAACTGGTCGCGCACACCGGCGGGCGAGTGCCGGCACAACCTCGGCTACTGGCGCAGCGACGACTGGTGGGGAATCGGTCCCGGCGCCCACTCGCACGTCAACGGTGTGCGCTGGTGGAACGTCAAGCATCCCGCGCGCTATGCGCGTGCCCTGGAGATGGGCGGTCTTGCCGTCGACGACTCCGAGACGCTCACGGCGACCGATCGGCACGAAGAGCAGGTCATGCTCGCGCTGCGCTGCCGTGAGGGACTGCCCACCGAGGTCCTCAGCGAGGGCGAGTTGGTGGCGGCGGAGCGCGCACGCGCGGCGGGGCTGTTGCGCGACGACGACGCAGAGCGACTCGTGCTGACCGACCGCGGCAGGCTCCTCGCCGACGGCGTGATTCGCGACATCCTGCTCATGGACGGTTGAGCGAACCCGGGGGTGCGACGGCCGCGTCAGGGGTGCCGGCGTGGTCGTCGGGTCGAATGTGAGCGATCAGGTCGAGTGACGTCGCAACGCCGAGGTACCCGCGAGGTCCCAATTCCTCGACAACCGCACGCTCGAGCGTTGCCTCGGCGTCGAGGATCGGCGCCACCGTGCGCCGTCCCCGAGCACTGAGATGCACGACGACCCGACGTCGATCGGCGGGATCGGCGCGGCGATAGACCAGGCCGTTCGAGACCAACTGATCGACGATGCGCGTCGCGGTGGCCGCCGGCACCACCGCGGTCTGCGCGAGATCGCTCATGGTGCGGCCCCCACCCGCCTCGAGGACGCTGAGGACGCGCCACTGCTCGGGCGTCACACCCGCCGCCGACAGCGCCTCCGAGATGCCGGATTCGACGCTGCGCGCCGCGCTGAGCAGGCGTAGGAGTAGCGGGAGCTCGGCTTCGTTCGCGCGCCGCTGCGTCGATGCGCGTGTAGTCTTGCGGCTCATATGCAGGCCGCGATCGCGGATGTCAGGGGAGTCCAATGACCCATCGCGAGTTGCCGATACGCATCGCCTATGTGGTCCCCGTCCAGGGATCCGCGGGCATCTTCGGGCCGTCGTGTGAGGCCTGCGGTGATCTCGCCGTCGCCGAATTGAGCTGCGGCGGAGGAGTTCTGGGCCGTGAAATCGAACTCGTGATCGTCGATGGGGGTCGACGTCCCGCAGTCGTCGCGCAGGAGGTGGCGACTCTGTGGCGAGCAGGTGCGATCGACGCCGTCGTCGGCTGGCACATCTCCGCGGTGCGCAAGGAGATCCTCCGGTACGTCGGCGGCGAGTTGCCCTACGTGTATGCGGCACTGCATGAAGGCGAGTTTCGCACACCGGGTCTGTTCATGACCGGCGAGTCGCCGGGCGCACAGGTATTGCCGGCACTCGACTGGTTGCGCCGCCAATTCGGAGCGCACACGTGGTGCGTCGTCGGCAACGACTACGTGTGGCCGAGGCAGATCGCGGCGCGCGCCGAGGCGCACCTGGCCGGTGCGGGCATGTCGCACCTGGGATCGACCTTCACGCCGCTGGGTACGTCGGACTTCACCGAGACACTCGACTGGCTGGAGGTGCATGGTCCCGACGCGGTGCTCGTACTGCTGATCGGCGACGACGCCGTCCGGTTCGGCCGCGCGTTCGCCCGTCGCGGCCTCGACGAGATCAGTCTGCGATTCAGTCCTATTCTCGAGGAGAACCAGGTACTCGGCATGGGGGCGTCGGCGACTGCCAACATGTACTCTGCCGCAGGCTATTTCGATTCGCTCGCCACCACGTCGACGCTCGACTTCGGTGCCCGCTACCACCGATTCCACGGTGTCGACGCGCCGATGCTCAACAGCATTGGTCAGTCCTGCTACGAGGCGATCAACGTGCTCGGCGAAATCGCAACGCGCGCCGGCACGCTCGCGGTTCCGGCGCTCGAGGCCGCGGCTCGCGGTGCGACGATCGACGGCTCGCGCGGTGCCCTGCGGCTCGGCGCCGGTCATACGGATCAGGACGTCTACGTGGCCGCGGCGCGTCATCTCGACCTCGACGTGCTCGAACGTATCCACGTTGCGTGATTCCCGCGTTGTCGTCTCTGCATCGTCATTGCTGCGACGTGACGATCGAGCCGCCACGAACCGTACTGCTCATCGAGAGTGGGCCGTCGGCGTCGTGATGAACGATGACCTGCGCGACCGACGCGTGCAGTTCACGTCGGATGACGCGCTTGAGATTGCGCGCGCCGTACACCCTGTCGAAGCCGTGCGCGAGCAGGTAGCGGCGCACGGAATCATCTGCTGCCCAAGTGATTCCGCGGTCGCCGAGCGTCTCGGTCAGTCGCCGCAGCTCGAGGTCGACGATGGCTCCCGCGTTGTCTTCGTCGAGCGGGGTGAACCGGACGATCTCGTCGAATCGGTTGTAGAGCTCGGGATCGAAGAACTCCTCGACGGCTCGATCGACGAGCTCACCGTCGGAGTGCGTCGTGTCGGGAGACCGGCCGACGCCGGACAGGAAACGTCGCAATGTCGAGGGATTCTGGGTGCGGGTCTTCGCTGCGAGTTCCGCGGATCCGAGATTGGACGTCAGCAGCACCACGCTGTTGCGAAAGCTGATGCTCGACGTGCCCGCGGTCAATCGCAGTGTGCCGCTGTCGAGTATCTGCAGTAGCGAGCGCAACACGGTGGTGTGCGCTTTCTCGACCTCGTCGAACAGCACGATGCCCGGTCGGGAGATGTTGCCCTCCACCAGCTCTCGGTCGAAGAGCGTGAAACCCTCCTTGGCGCCCGCGTATCCGGGCGGTGCGCCGGACAGCGACGCGGCGTAGTGCTCCTGGGCAAGCGAATTCATGTCGATGCGGCACAGTCGGTCCGGATCGCCCGCTATCTCGGCGGCGAGTCGGCGGGCGAGCTCTGTCTTCCCGACTCCCGTCGGTCCGACGAAGAGCAGGGAGGCGATGGGCCGGTGGGGATCCCGGATTCCCGCGGCGGCGATCGTCAATCCACGGACGACGGCGTCGATGGCGTGATCCTGGCCGATGATCGCGGCTCGCAGCGACGCCGAGAGTTGCTCGGGCGACGACGCTCGGCCCATGCGGAACGATCGCGCGCGTCCCGCGGTGAGGTGACCGGAGTTGAGGTCGTCGACCTTCTGCGACAGGTATCCCGACACTGTTGGTCCCTTCGTCGTTCGTCGCTTCGCTCGGTCTCGTAGATCCACACCTACTTTCGAATGAAAGCAGATGTGCGGGCGTCGTGCAGTGTGTTGCTGTCGAAGACAGCCCACAACTGTTGTGGGTAACCATCTTCGAACATCGACGCAATCCGACGGTAATGCCCTGCCTCCTACTCTGGCGGTGATAGTACTTCCAAGTGGAAGAGAAAAGTCGAAGCCCACGAGGCTGGAGGAGGCAACAATGCGGCACGGAGACATCTCATCGAGTCCGGACACTGTCGGCGTCGCGGTGGTGAACTACAAGATGCCGCGCCTACACACGAAGGCCGAGGTTCTCGAGAACGCACACAAGATCGCCGACATGGTGGTCGGGATGAAGACCGGCCTCCCGGGCATGGATCTCGTTGTTTTCCCGGAGTATTCGACGATGGGCATCATGTACGACAACGAGGAGATGTACGCGACGGCCGCGAGCATCCCGGGCGACGAGACCGACATCTTCGCCAAGGCGTGTCGTGATGCAAAGACCTGGGGTGTCTTCTCGATCACCGGTGAGCGCCACGAAGACCACCCGAACAAGCCGCCGTACAACACCCTCGTCCTGATCAATGACGAGGGTGAGATCGTGCAGAAGTATCGAAAGATCTTGCCGTGGACGCCCATCGAGGGCTGGTACCCCGGTGGTCAGACGTATGTGACCGACGGTCCCAAGGGCATGAAGATCTCGTTGATCATCTGCGACGACGGCAACTACCCGGAGATCTGGCGCGATTGCGCGATGAAGGGTGCGGAACTCATCGTGCGTCCGCAGGGATACATGTACCCCGCCAAGGACCAGCAGGTGCTCATGGCGAAGGCGATGGCGTGGGCGAACAACTGCTACGTCGCCGTCGCGAACGCCACCGGATGGGACGGCGTCTACACCTACTTCGGTCACAGCTCGATCATCGGATTCGACGGTCGAACACTCGGCGAGTGCGGCGAGGAGGACTACGGCATCCAGTTCGCGCAACTGTCACTGTCGACCATCCGGGATGCCCGCAAATACGACCAGTCGCAGAATCACCTCTTCAAACTTCTCCATCGCGGCTACACCGGTGTGCTCGCCGGTGGTGACGGCGACAAGGGGGTTGCCGATTGCCCGTTCGACTTCTACAAGAACTGGGTCAACGATGCGGAGGCAACGCAGGCGGCCGTCGAGGCGATCACCCGCGACACGATCGGAGTCGCCGAGTGTCCCGTCTACGACCTGCCGACCGAGAAGACGATGGAGGTGTGAGGGCGGGTAGGTAGGGGAGCGTCGGATCAGGGTCGGCGTGGCGGCGTCGACCAGCCCGTGCCGCGGGTCGGTCGACGATGCGCGCCGCCCTGGCCGGAGGGGCTTCGAGGTGGCTCGACCGGTCGGGTCGGACGGCTCGACGTCGTCGGAATCTCGGCGGTGTCGTCGAGTTGTTCCTCGAGGGGTAGAGCGCCCGGTGAGAGGTCATAGGCGTCGAGGTCGAGTAGCCGTGCGTGGATGATGTGCCGGTTCCGGAGCGCCGAACGCACCGCGCGGTGCAGGCCGTCCTCGAGATAGAGGTCGCCCTGCCAGCGCACGACATGGGAGAACAGGTCGCCGTAGAACGTCGAGTCCTCGCTGAGGAGTTTGTCGAGAGCCAGCACTGTGGTGACGGTGACGAGTTCGTCGAGTCGTAGCTGACGAGGAGGGATCTTGGCCCACCCGCGGACCGACAATCCGTGGTCGGGGTAGGGCTTCCCCTCCCGCACACCCTTGAAAATCATCCCGACGCTCTCACTGTCTTTCTCTTTCGAGTCGTCCCGGCTCCTGAGCAGTCCGGGCCGGCTCACGGCGACTTACGCCCGCGCGATGGCCCCGATTCGTCGTCGGCCGTCGCTTAGGATGGAGTCTGCGAACTGGATTGACCAGACTGTATGTGCCTGAGTTTATTGCCCAGAGCTCATTTGCCCAGAGCTCATTTGCCCTGAAGCTTATTGCACAGTAGGCCCCGAGGAGGTGTGGCGGACGTGTCGGCGACCGACGATCGGCGGTTCGAGGTGCTGCGTGCCATCGTGACCGACTACGTGGACACGCAGGAACCCATCGGTTCCAAGGCCTTGGTCGAACGACACCATCTCGGTGTGTCGAGTGCGACGGTCCGAAACGACATGGCCGTGCTCGAGGCGGAGGGCTACATCGCGCAGCCGCACACCAGCTCCGGTCGTGTTCCCACCGACAAGGGCTACCGGATGTTCGTCGACCGGATCAGCGAGGTCAAGCCGCTGTCGGCGGCGGAACGTCGGGCCATCCTGTCCGTTCTCGACCGCGGCGTCGACCTCGACGACGTGCTGCGGAGGTCTGTGCGCCTGCTCGCACAGTTGACCAGGCAGGTCGCGGTCATCCAATATCCCGTGCTGTCGACGGCGACGGTCCGCCACCTCGAGGTGGTCACGTTGTCGCCGTCGCGTCTGCTGCTGGTGGTCATCACCGATACCGGTCGCGTCGAGCAGCGGATGGTGGCGCTCGGTGCCGACCGTTCCGAGGACGACATCTCACGGCTGCGTGACATGTTCTCGGCGGCACTCCACGGCAAGCGTCTCGAGGAGGCGTCCGCAGCAGTCGCCGAACTCGCCAACGAGGCCCCCGGCGATATTCGCGACGAGGTCATCCGGCTCGCGACCGTCCTGGTCGAGACCCTCGTCGAACGCGGCGTCGACCGTCTTGTGCTCGGCGGAACGTCGAATCTGGCGCGCTCTGCCGCTGATTTTGCTCCGATGAACGGCGGCATGGACACGGTGCTCGAAGCGCTCGAGGAGCAGGTGGTCGTGCTCAAGTTGTTGGCGACGACACAGCGGATGGGCCGCGTCACCGTGCAGATCGGCGAGGAGACGCAAACCGAGAACCTCCGTGGAACCTCGGTGGTCTCCACAGGGTACGGTGCATCGGGAACGATATTCGGCAGCGTTGGCGTGGTTGGCCCGACCCGCATGGACTACCCGGGAACAATCGCCTCGGTGGCGGCCGTTGCGAAGTATGTGGGAGAGGTCCTCGCCGAGCGCTGATCGGCGCGACGCGCAGCGAACCATCCCGTCACATTCCCGGCACCGAGCCGGACTGCCCAGTCCCGGCGCATGCTGGGAATCGACCCCCGGCGCATGCTGGGAATCGAGACCGTACATAGCGGGGCCGGATAGACCGGCCCGGACACAGAGGACCGGACGACAGCGTGGCAACTGACTACTACGGAGTTCTTGGCGTGGCGAAGGGTGCCAGCGACCAGGAGATCAAGCGGGCATATCGCAAGAAGGCCCGAGAACTGCATCCCGACGTGAACCCCAACGAGGAGGAGCGCTTCAAAGAGGTCACCACCGCCTACGAGGTGCTCAGTGACCCGGAGAAGCGTCGAATCGTCGACGCGGGCGGTGATCCGTTGGCTGGGCCCGGCGCCGGTGGATTCGCAGGAGGCTTCGGTGGAGGCGGCCTCGGCGACGTCTTCGAGGCGTTCTTCGGTGGGGGCGGTGGCTTCGGCGGAAGTCGCGGACCCAAGGGACGCGTGCAGCCCGGCGAACCGGCCCTCGTATCGGTGGAACTGACACTCGAAGAGTGCGCGTCCGGTGTCAACAAAGAGATCACCGTCGACACGGCCATCCTCTGCGACGTCTGCCAAGGTTCGGGCACCAATGGCGACTCCAAGCCCGTCACGTGCGACACCTGTAGGGGTGCGGGCGAGATCCAGGCCGTGCAGCGCTCGATCCTCGGCCAGGTCATGACCGTCCGCGAATGCCCGACCTGCCACGGCACGGGCGAGGTCATCCCGGATCCGTGTCACAAGTGCGGCGGCGACGGCCGCGTGCGTTCGCGACGCACCATGACGGTGCGCATCCCCGCGGGTATCGAGAGCGGTATGCGGGTCCGCCTGGCAGGCCAGGGCGAGGTCGGCATGGGTGGTGGACCCGCAGGCGACCTGTATGTCGAGGTCTCCGAGCGTCCGCACGACGTCTTCATCCGCGACAAGGACGATCTGCACTGCACGCTGCGGGTGCCGATGGCCGACGCCGCGCTCGGTGCTGAGTTCACGGTTGCATCGATCCTCGGCGACGACATCACCGTCGCCATCGAGCCGGGTACTCAGCCCGGCCAGGTGGTCAAGGTTCGCGGGCAGGGTATGCCCCATGTGAACAGCGGTGTGCGCGGCACCTTGCACGTGCACCTCGACGTGCATGTACCGACCAAGCTCGACGCCGGACAGTCGGCGGCGCTTTCAGCGTATCGCGAGACGTCGGGGGAGCAGATCGATCTGGTCACCACCACTGCCGCCGCGGCGCCCGGCGGTCTGTTCTCGCGGCTTCGTAACGCCTTCGCCGGACGCTGACAGGTCACAGCGGAGTGGCGCGACGAGTGGATCGTGAGCTGAAGGGTCGACGTCGGTGAGTCCTCCGCTGTTCTGGGTCGACGAGGTGCCTCGCGTGGGCGGTGAGGTCGTGCTCGCCGGTAGCGAGGGGCGGCACGCCGTGACCGTCACCCGCCTCGGAGTCGGCGAGCAACTTCTCGTCGGTGATGGCCGGGGTTCTGTCGCCGACTGCGCAGTCGAGGCGATCCGCTCGAAGGACACGCTCGTCGCGCGCGCTCACGGATACACCTTCATCGACCGTCCGCGCCCGACCGTCACGGTCATCCAGGCGCTTCCGAAAGCCGAGCGTTCGGAGCTCGCCGTCGACCTTGCGACGGAGGCGGGTGCGGATCGCATCGTGCCCTGGCAGTCCGCGCGGTGCGTCGCGCGATGGACTGGCAAGGCGGACAAGGGAATTGCGAAGTGGAAGGCTGCGGCGTCCGCGGCGGCAAAGCAGAGTCGACGCCCGTGGATCCCCGACATCGGCGACCTCGCGACGACGATGGATGTGCGCGCGATCTGCGCGGGCGTCGCCGCAGACGGTGGTGTGGTCGCGGTGCTGCACGAGGACGGCGCAGTGCCGCTGCGGTCGCTACCGCTGGCAGGTGCCTCCGAGATCGCCCTCGTGGTGGGGCCGGAAGGTGGACTCGACGACGCCGAGATCGCCGATCTGACGGCGCTGGGGGCGACCTCGGTGGTCCTGGGTCCCGAGGTACTGCGGACGTCGGCCGCCGCCGCCGTCGCGCTCGGAGCGATCGGCGTTCTCACCGATAGGTGGGAGCGGTGAAGCGGTGCGCGGTACACCGCACGAAGATCGCGTACGGACCCGAGCCGTCGCAGTTCGGTCACCTCTACCACGTCGCAAGCGCCGACGACCGTCCGGACCGGATGCGCCCGGTAGTGCTCGTGCACGGCGGCTACTGGACAACCGAGTTCAGCCTGACCATCGAATCGGCGATCGCGCGGCAGTACGCCGAGCGGGGCGCCCTGGTGTGGAACGTCGAGTATCGACGTATCGGTGAAGCGGGTGCCGGGTGGCCCGCGACGGGAACCGACGTCCGCTCCGCGATCGAGGCGCTCGATACCGAGATTCCCGACGCACTCGAACCCGACCTGCGGGCGTGCGTCGACTGGACCGACGTGGCCGTCGTCGGACACTCCGCAGGTGGGCAACTCGCGCTCTGGTCGGTGGCGCAGCTCGGAGCGAAGACAGCGTCGACGTCCATCACCACGGTCGTCGCGCAGGCATCGGCACTGGATCTCGTGGGTGCCGGTCGTGCCGCGCGACCCTCCGTCGAGGGGTTGATGGGAGGCCCGTACGACGCCATGCCAGAGCGCTACCGGCAGGCGTCGCCGATCGAACAGGAGCCGTTCGACGCACACGTCGTCGCCATTCACGGCACCCTCGACACCGCGATCCCCGTCGACGTCAGCAGGCATTACGTCGAAACAGTCTGTGCGCGAGGGCAATCCGCGGAGCTCATCGTGGTGCCCGACGAGGGGCACGATGCCTTCGTCGATCCGCGAAGCGTGTGTAACCGGCAGACACTGCGCGTTCTCGGGATCTGAGTGCCGGGGGCGGTGTGGCGTGGCACCACGGTGCCCGGAATATTGCCTGCTGATCGGCCGTTGTGGCGCGATAGACTCGTATCGGACACGGATTCGATCCGAATCCGAGTGCACGCATAGAGCCCAAAGCCCCAGACACCAGGAGTGATTGCATACGTGAGTGACGGCACCCCCGACGTGAACGCGCCGAGCAGCGGAACATCAGGGGGCAGACCTGTGGTCACCTCCAACGTGGAAATCTCTCCCGAGGTGGTCTTTGGCCTGCTCGGGGCAAGTGACATCAACCTGCGCACCCTCGAGAAGCTGCTCCCCGCCGATATCCATGTTCGCGGCAACCAGGTGACGCTCAGCGGTCAGCAGGCCGACGTCGCGGCGTCGGAAAGAGTTGTGGCCGAACTGGTCGACCTGGTGGGACGCGGAACTCCGCTCACCCCTGATCTCGTGCGGCACAGCGTGTCGATGTTGAGCGAAGGGTCGTCGGAGTCGCCGGCAGAGGTGCTGTCGCTCGACATCATCTCCCGCCGCGGAAAGACGATCCGGCCCAAGACGCTCAACCAGAAGAAGTACGTCGACGCCATCGACAACAACACCATTGTGTTCGGGCTCGGACCAGCGGGAACCGGCAAGACGTACCTCGCGATGGCCAAGGCGGTCCAGGCGCTGCAGGGCAAAGCGGTCAACCGCATCATCCTCACGCGCCCGGCAGTCGAGGCAGGGGAGCGGCTCGGCTTCCTTCCGGGAACGCTCAGCGAGAAGATCGACCCGTACCTGCGGCCGCTGTACGACGCTCTGCACGACATGATCGACCCGGAGTCGATACCGAAGCTCATGGCGGCGGGCGTCATCGAGGTCGCGCCGCTGGCGTACATGCGTGGGCGCACGTTGAACGACGCCTTCATCATTCTCGACGAGGCGCAGAACACGACCAGCGAGCAGATGAAGATGTTCCTGACCCGTCTCGGGTTCGGGTCGAAGGTCGTCGTCACCGGCGACGTCACGCAGGTCGACCTGCCCGGCGGAGCGCAGAGCGGCCTCAACGCCGCGACGCGCATTCTCGAGGGCATCGACGACATCCACTTCTCGCATCTGAACAGCTCCGATGTCGTGCGTCATCGCCTGGTGGCCGACATCGTCGATGCATACGGTCGCGACGACGAGGCACACCGTTCGTCGGGTCGGTTGCGTGACGCCGGGGCCCAGGGTGGCAATCGTGCGGCTCGACGCGCCGCGGGACAGGGACGACGCTCATGAGTATCGAACTCGCCAACGAGTCGGGCGTCGAGGCCCCGGCGGAACTGATCATCGGCGCCGCGCGGTTCGCCGTGGGGGCGATGGATGTCAATCCGGCAGCCGAGCTCTCGCTGCTTCTCGTCGACGAGGACACGATGGCCGACATGCACGTCCAGTGGATGGACCTGCCCGGCCCGACCGACGTCATGAGCTTCCCGATGGACGAACTCGTACCCGGCGGCCGCCCCGACGCCGCGGAACCCGGTCCGGCGATCCTCGGGGACATCGTGATCTGCCCCGCATTCGCGAAGCGTCAAGCCAAGGAGGCACGACGCTCCTTCGACCATGAACTCGCGATGCTCACGATCCACGGTGTCCTGCACCTCCTCGGCTACGACCACGCCGAGCCGGAGGAGGAAAAGGAGATGTTCGGGCTGCAGAACAGCATCCTCGAAGAGTTCTACGCCGAACGTCACCGCGTCGCGCAGGTGCAGCGACAGTCCGATCGTGACACCAAGCTGTTGACCAACATCGGCTTCTCCGACGTCGCGTCGGTCGACGCGGCTCCCGACGCCCCCGACTCGGGTCAGACCCCGGCCAAGGACACGTGACCTTGTCGCAAGACATCTGGTTCCTCATCGTCGCTCTGGTACTGCTCGCTTTCGCAGGCGTGTTCGCCGCGGTCGACACCGCGGTGTCGACGGTGTCGATCGCTCGTGTCGAAGACATGGTCAAAGAGCAGCGTGCCGGTGCGCGCAGGCTCGTGTCGGTGTTGGATGCGCGCGCCACCTACGTCGGGCTCGCCGTGTTCCTTCGCGTCGCCTGCGAGACCGCAGCGGTCGCACTCGCCGCTGTCGCGGCCGTCGATGCGCTCGGGGTCGGCTGGGGGCTCGTCGTCACGATCGCGGGCATGACCGTGCTCTCCTACATCGCGGCGGGGGTCGGGCCTCGCACGCTGGGCAGGCAACACGCCTACAGCGTCGCGCTGGCCTCGGCGGTGTTCCTGCAGGCCCTCGGTGTGCTGCTGACACCGGTCACCCGACTTCTCATCCTCATCGGCAACGCGTTGACCCCCGGACGCGGTTACCGCAACGGCCCGTTCGCCACCGAGGTCGAGTTGCGGGAGGTCGTCGACCTCGCGGAGGCAAGCGGTGTGGTCGCGGCAGATGAGCGCCGGATGATCCAATCCGTGTTCGACCTCGGAGACACCAACGCCCGCGAGGTGATGGTCCCGCGCACCGAGATGATCTGGATCGAAGACGACAAGACCGTCGCGCAGGCGCTGAATCTGGCACTGCGGTCCGGGCATTCGCGCATACCCGTGATCGGTGAGAATCCCGACGACGTGCTCGGCGTCGTCTACCTCAAAGATCTCGCGTCGACGTTGAATGCGGGAGAACCGATCACAGTCATCCGGGTGCGAGATCTCATGCGTCCGGCCGAGTTCATGCCCGACTCGAAGCCACTGGACAAGGTCCTCGCCGACATGCAGCGCACCCGCAACCACATGGCGCTCCTTGTCGACGAGTACGGGGGCATCGCAGGCCTGGTCACCATCGAGGACGTACTCGAGGAGATCGTGGGTGAGATCACCGACGAGTACGACACCGACGAGGTCGCTCCGATCGAGGATCTGGGTGATGGCCGCGTTCGGGTGTCGGCACGGCTGCCCGTCGAGGATCTCGGCGAACTCTTCGACATCGAGATCGACGACGACGAGGTGGAAACCGTCGGTGGACTCGTCGGGCTGGAGTTGGGCCGCGTGCCGCTGCCAGGTGCAGACGTCGAATCGCACGGACTGCGGCTTGTCGCAGAGGGAGGCCCCAATCAGCAAGGGCGCCAACGTATCACCACTGTGTTGGTGACCAAGTTGGAATCTGCCGATGATGACGACGCAGACGCCACGTCGCGGGATGACGACGATGTACGGCGTGATCGACGACGCGGTGACGCCCGCGCGGATTCCGACGCGGGCGCGCTGCGCCGAGTGCGTGACGCCGACACCGACACCGATGGGGAATACTCTGAGCGGAACGGCTCGGACCGCGGCACGTCGGTTCACGCACGCAACGGCAAGGATCACAGGTGACCCAGACACTCGACGACGAGGACAACAAACTCGTCGTGCTCGCCCGGGGAGCGCGCGCCCGCGCGGAGACCGCATCGGGGGCGGCAGTTCGCGACGGTGACGGGCGTACCTACGCCGGGGCAGACGTCGAGACGCGCTCGCTGCGGTTGACGGGTCTTCAGGTCGCGCTCGCGACAGCGCTCGGCAGCGGTGCAGGCGAGTTCGAGGCAGCCGTCGTCGTCGGCGGCCGGGCCGACGATCCCGGCCTGGCGACCCTGCACGAGATCAGCCCGTCGGCGCCTCTGATCGTCGCCGACGGAAGCGGCGCCGTCGTCGATCGCGTCGACTCATGAGCGACGAGTTCCGCTCAGGATTCGTCTGTTTCGTCGGCAGGCCCAACACGGGAAAGTCGACGCTCACGAACGCCCTCGTCGGCGAGAAGATCGCGATCACGTCGAATCGTCCTCAGACCACACGGCACACCATTCGTGGAATCGTGAACCGGCCGGACGCTCAGCTGATCATCGTCGACACCCCCGGTCTGCACCGACCGCGCACACTCCTCGGGCAACGACTCAACGATCTCGTCCGCGACACCTACTCAGAGGTCGATGTCATCGGGATCTGCATCCCGGCCGACGAGGCGATCGGTCCCGGTGACCGGTGGATCGTGTCGCAGGTGCGACAGATGGCACCCAAGACGACGGTTCTCGGCGTCGTGACAAAGATCGACCGTGTCACAACCGACAAGGTCGCGGCCCAACTGCTCGCACTGAGCAACCTGCTCGGCAGCGAGTCCGAGGTGGTTCCGGTGTCGGCGACCAGCGGCGCGCAGCTCGACGTACTCACAGACGTCCTCGTCTCGCTGATGGAACCGGGCCCCGCGTTCTACCCCGACGGCGAGCTGACCGACGAACCCGAGCAGGTCCTGATGGCGGAGTTCATCCGCGAGGCCGCGCTCGAGGGTGTGCACGACGAGTTGCCGCATTCGCTGGCGGTCGTGATCGAGGAGGTCATCCCGCGCGAGGACCGACGCCCCGATCAGGCACCGATGGTCGACGTCCACGCGATTCTCTACGTGGAGCGCGACAGTCAGAAGGGCATCATCATCGGACACAAGGGTTCGCGTCTCAAGCAGGTGGGTACCACTGCTCGGGCGCAGATCGAGAACCTGCTCGGCGTGAAGGTCTACCTGGATCTGCACGTGAAAGTGGCAAAGGACTGGCAGCGAGACCCCAAACAGCTGGGACGAATGGGCTTCTGACGGCCGATCTCTTCAGGAGGTACGACGGTGGGCAAGCACGAGGGATCGGACGAATCGGCACCAGCCGACGCGGTCGATTCGACGCAAGACGGTCACGATCAAGACGGTCACGATCACGACAGTCACGACAACGACGGTCACAGCACGGAGACTCTCACCGACGAGAGTGGGTCCGCGCAGACCGGCGCTGACGGATACCCGCACGAGGAGCAGGCGGTCAGCACGATCTCAGAGGTGCTGGGTGCGCCCAAGTTCTGGGTCCTACCGGTGTTGCTCGTCGTCGTCATCATGTCGTTCATGGCGGCGTTGTACATGGGCGCTATCGCCGATCCGGAACGCAATCTGCACGACTTCCCGATCGCATTGGCCAACCAGGACAACGGTGGCGAGGTTCCCAACGCCGACGGCGGGACGGACAAGCAGAACTACGGCGACCAGATCGCCAAGGGCATCATCGACGAGGCGGCGAAGAGTGGGATCGCGGTGCACAAGACCGACCGCACCACCGCGCTGAACGAGTTGAACACGGGCAAGGTCTACGGCGTCGTGATCATCAGCCCGAACTTCACCAATCGGGCTGTGGCACTTGGCCAATCGGCGGTGCTGCAGGCCAAGCCCGAGAAGCTGCCGATCGACATCTACATCAATCGTGGCTCGGGAACGTTCGCCTCAGCCATCACGACACAGTTCTCCGAACGCGTGTCGACGCAGGTCAACAAGCAGGTGGGTGACCAACTCACGCAGTCGGTGAGTGAACAACTCGCGAAGGCCAACGTGCCATTCAGTGGTGCGGCTCAGCTTGCTCTCTCGCAGCCGGTGGACGTGCGGACCGTCGAACCCAATCCGCTGCCCGAGGGCTCCGGGAACGGCTTGTCGGCCTTCTACTACACACTTCTGTTGATTCTCGCCGGCTTCACCGGTGCGATGATGGTGAGCATCGTGGTTGACGCCGCGCTCGGCCAGACGCCCATCGAGTTCGGCCCGTTCTACCAACTGCGTCTGCGACTGCCGATCTCGCGCTGGGGAACTCTCGCCGCCAAGTGGACGATCATGTTGCTGATCGCGTTCATCCAGTCGGCGCTGTATGTCGGGGTGTGTACGGCGGTGGGGACCTCGTTACCGAATGCGTTTGTGTTGTGGACGTATTCGGTGTTGGTGATCTTCGCCGTCGGTGTGTCGGCGGCGTCGGCGATGGCCGTCTTCGGAAACCCGGGTCTGATCCTGAATCTGGTGTTCTTCGTGATTCTCGGCCTGCCGTCGTCGGGCGGCACCGTGCCGTTGGAGGCCAGCCCGCGATTGTTCGCCTGGATCGCGTCGTTCGAGCCGATGCATCTGGTGTACCTCGGGATTCGGTCGATCCTGTACTTCGATGCCGACTGGGATGCGGGCCTCGGCCGTGCCGTGATCCAGACGATCGTCGGGCTCATCGTGGGCGGACTGCTGGGCTGGGTGGGAACCAAGTACTACGACCACAAGGGCTGGCATCGCTTCCCCGGTGGCATGCGGCTCTCGCCGCGGATGGCCAAGATCTTCGACGGCGGTAGCGGCAGTCTCCCGACGATCACCACGCCGGCACCACAGCATGTGGCCGGGGTCGCGGGCGCCAGCGTGCGCAAGCGCGAGGCGTCGACCGGTACTCACGTCGGTGCCCACGAGCGCGAACCGGACGACTCCGGAAGTGGCAGCGGTTAGCGGCATGTCTCGACGGACCATGTCGGTGCCCGATGGAACAATGGCAGGGTGAGGTTCTACCAGGATGAAGCGGTTGTGCTGCGTCAGCACAAGCTCGGCGAGGCCGACCGCATCATCACATTGCTGACCGCGGAGCACGGATTGGTGCGTGCGGTCGCCAAGGGTGTGCGTCGGACGAGGTCGAAGTTCGGTGCTCGGCTGGAACCGTTCGCTCACGTCGACATCCACCTCTATCCGGGACGCAACCTCGACGTCGTCACACAGGTTCATTCGATCCACGCGTTCGCCGATGCGATCGTCGCCGACTACGCCCGCTACACCACGGCGTGCGCCGTCCTCGAGACCGCGGAACGCCTTGCCGGTGAGGAACGTGCTCCCGCCCCACAGTTGCACCGGCTCACCGTCGGTGCCCTCGAGGCGCTGGCAGCTGATCGGCGCCCGGGCGGGCTGATCCTCGACGCCTTCCTGCTCAGGGCGATGCACTGTGCCGGCTGGATGCCCGCCTTGGATGTCTGTGCACGCTGCGCTTCGCCTGGCCCGCATCGGGCGTTCCACGTCGCTGCCGGCGGTGCGGTATGCCTGCACTGTCGTCCGCCGGGAGCCGCGACCCCGTCGCCCGGAGTCCTCGACCTCATGGACTCGCTGTACCGAGGGCAGTGGGAGCACACCACGGACGCGACCGAGTCGCTACGACGTCAAGCCAGCGAATTGGTCGCCGCGCATCTGCAATGGCATCTCGAGCGCCAATTGCGCACCCTGCCGCTCATCGAACGCGCAACCCCTCATAGTCTGGTTTCACCGAATGTGAGAGGAGCCGGCGATGGCGCTACGGTCGCGGTCCGCGGCTCGGGATGAACGGGCAAAGCAAGCCGCAGCACAGGAACGACGCGCGGTTCGTCCACCCGACCCGCATCCGAGCGGCGCCACACCACCCGCATTGCCCACCGAACTGATCCCTCGCCACGTCGCGCTCGTGATGGACGGCAACGGCCGGTGGGCCACCGAGCGCGGGCTGCCACGCACCGAGGGGCACAAGCGTGGCGAGGCGGTGCTCATGGACACCGTCTGTGGCTGCATCGAGATGGGCGTCACGTGGCTCTCGGCGTACGCGTTCTCGACGGAGAACTGGTCTCGCAGCCCCGACGAGGTCCGGTTCCTGATGGGCTTCAACCGCGACGTGATCCGTCGCCGTCGCGATGAGATGAACGAGATGGGCGTGCGCGTGCGCTGGGCCGGACGCCGACCACGCCTGTGGCGCAGCGTGATCAAAGAACTCGAGGTCGCGGAGGAACTGACCAAGGACAACACGGTCATGACCCTCACCATGTGTGTGAACTATGGTGGGCGGGCCGAAATCGCCGACGCGGCAAAGGAGATCGCTCGACGCGCCGCGGCGGGCGAGCTCGATCCCGAGCGGATCACCGAGGCGTCGTTCGCAAAGTATCTCGACGAGCCGGACATGCCCGATGTCGACCTGTTCCTGCGTCCGTCGGGGGAGCAGCGCATCTCGAACTTCCTGCTCTGGCAGTCGGCATACGCCGAGATGGTCTATCAGGAGAAGCTGTTTCCCGACTTCGATCGCCGCGACCTGTGGGCAGCGTGTGTCGAGTACGCATCACGCGACCGCCGCTTCGGCGGCGTGATGACGACGGAGTGAGCGTGAGTCGTCGGTGAGCAATGAGTCGAGCCCGAATTCCTCTGCCGCGCAACAGGTTCTACTCGAAAGGGTGGCCACGCTCCTGACCGAGATCGGCGACGTCACCGACGTCGACGCCGAATCAGTGGTCGTCGCTGTCGGCTCGACGCGGGCGTCGGTTCGTGTCATCTCGCTGGCCGACGACCTTCAGGTGGTCTCGGTGACACAGTTGCTCGCGCTCAACCTTCCCAACACCGACGCGCTCCGTTCCGACGTCGAAGAACTCGACGCGACGCTGAGCTTCGGTAACCTACGACGCTCCGATCTGACCGGCGTGACCACAGATGTGTTGCAGTACTACACATTTCCGGCCGACGGCCTCACCGACATCCCATTGCTGACGGTGCTGCACATCGTACTGTCCGGCGGCGACGACATCGCCCGTAAGCTCGTCGACGCGAGCTGAACCCCGCCGAACATACTCGCGCCGACTCAAGTCAGCGCGCGGCGCGGCAGTCGGCACACACCCCGAACACCTCGACGGTGTGGTGGATGTCGCTGAAGCCGTGTTCTGCCGCGATCTTCGACGCCCAGCGCTCCACCGGATCTGCCTGCACCTCGACCGTCGTGCCGCACACCCGGCACACCAGGTGGTGGTGATGCACCGACGAACAGTTGCGGTAACGCATCTCGCCCGAACCGTCCCAGAGTGCGTCGATCTGTCCGGCCTGGCTCAGCGCCTGCAGGTTGCGGTAGACGGTGGTCAAACCGATCGATTCGCCACGGGCTTTGAGTTGCTCGTGAAGCTCCTGTGCCGAGCGGAAGTCGTCGCCCTCCGACAGTGCGTCGGCGATTGCCGCGCGTTGTCGCGTGGAACGGATTCCGGTGACGGGACGCTCGCGGCCCGTGGTGTCGGTGGTCGCGGCGTTGTTAGTCGTGTCGGTGCTGCTCATCGTTTCGTTTCGTCGCTGTGCGCGGTCGATCGCTGTGTTGTCGCTGCGGCCGTGGTGTTCGTGGCGGGCGCGTCGGGGTCACGTGTCTGCGGCGTCGGACGAGGCTCGGTTGCGTGTGTGAGGGCGTCGGTGACGATGTGTGCGAGGTGGTCGTCGATCAGCGAGTACATGATCTCGCGGCCATTGCGTTCGCCGCTCACGACGCCGGCGTCCTTCAAAACTCGCAGGTGTTGGCTGACCAATGGCTGGCTCACGCCGAGCGAGCCCACCAGTTCGTGCACGCAGCGGGCGTCTTCCTGCAGTGCCAACACGATGGCGATCCGCATGGGCGATGCGAGTGCCCGGAGCAGGTCGCTGGCAGCCTCACGCGCAGCGACGTCGCGGGCACCGACGCCGCGCGAGCCGAGGCCGTCTGAACACTGGCCGCGAGTTCCCATCTCTCCATCTTAAGGGAAGTGGTTGTCATTTGTGGTCGACGCCCCACTGGTCGCGCTGCTCGGACCGGAGGATGCTCCACGGCGCTGGTCAGGCGTCGTCAGCGGACGGCTAGGCTGTAAGGGTTGCCGGCCAGCGTGCCGGCGAAAAGTTTGTGACCTGTCCCAACGTCCGTGGAGAAAGATCCCTGTGGCCTCCCGCCCGTCGAATGCTGCCCCTGCCAAAGTCGAAGCCGTCGTCAACCTCGCCAAGCGTCGGGGTCTTGTGTACCCGAGCGGCGAGATCTACGGCGGAACACGGTCGGCGTGGGATTACGGGCCGCTCGGAGTGGAGCTCAAGGAGAACATCAAGCGGCAGTGGTGGCGGAGCATGGTCACCAGTCGCGACGACGTCGTCGGACTCGATTCGTCCGTCATCCTCCCGCGGCCCGTGTGGGAAGCCAGTGGCCACGTCGAGGTCTTCACCGATCCGCTCGTCGAATCGCTGTACACCCACAAGCGCTACCGCGCCGACCACCTGATCGAGGCGTACGAACTCAAGCACGGACATCCTCCGGAGAACGGGCTTGCCGACATCAACGACCCGGAGACGGGTCAGCCGGGCAACTGGACCGAGCCGCGTGCGTTCAGCGGATTGATGAAGACCTACCTGGGGCCGGTCGACGACGAGGAGGGGCTGCACTACCTCCGTCCGGAGACCGCTCAGGGAATCTTCGTCAACTTCAAGAACGTCATGACGACCTCGCGCAAGAAGCCGCCGTTCGGCATCGCACAGATCGGCAAGAGCTTCCGTAACGAGATCACCCCCGGCAACTTCATCTTCCGTACTCGCGAGTTCGAGCAAATGGAGATGGAATTCTTCGTCAAGCCGGGTGAAGACGAGGAATGGCACCAGTACTGGATCGATCAACGCTTCGCCTGGTACACCGATCTCGGTATCAATCCGGAGAACCTGCGGCTCTACGACCATCCCAAGGAAAAGCTGTCGCACTATTCCAAGCGCACCGTCGACGTCGAGTACAAGTTCGGCTTCTCGGGTAACCCGTGGGGCGAACTCGAAGGCGTTGCCAATCGCACCGACTTCGATCTGTCCACCCACGCCAAGCATTCGGGTGAAGACCTGTCCTTCTTCGACCAGGCGACGGGCGAGCGGTACACCCCCTACGTGATCGAGCCCGCCGCCGGTCTGACGCGTTCGGTGATGGCGTTCCTGTGTGACGCGCTGACCGAGGAAGAGGTGCCGAATGCCAAGGGCGGCACCGATACTCGTACTGTGCTCCGCCTCGATCGTCGACTCGCTCCGGTGAAGGTGGCGGTGCTTCCGCTCTCGCGCAACGAGAAGCTGTCGCCGAAGGCCAAGGACCTCGCCGCGGAACTGCGCAAGTACTGGAACGTCGACTTCGACGACGCCCAGGGGATCGGAAAGCGTTACCGCAGGCAGGACGAGGTCGGAACGCCGTTCTGTGTGACGGTCGATTTCGACACCCTCGACGACCAGGCCGTGACGATTCGCGAACGCGACACGATGAGCCAGGAGCGGATCGCGCTCGACCGCGTCGTCGAATATCTGGGGAGCAAACTGCTCGGGGCGTGACGTCTGCGGTTCGCCAGTCGGTCGTTGGGTAGGCCTGACCTGCGGTGGTCTGTCACAATTGAGAAGAGTTGCCGTGCGCGGTCGGACACGGGGTCCGACCGGGCGGCGAGGAGAGTGAGTGGAGTCGTGGCGGTCAGCGGGAAAGTTGTTCATTACGACACGAACAGAGGATTCGGATTCTTGGCTCCGGAGTCCGGCGGTGCCGATGTGTTCTTGCACATCAATGACATCGATATCGACGAGGATTCGCTGAAGCCGGGCGCCAAGGTCTCGTTCGACATCGAGGAAACCGACCGCGGAGCCAAGGCGGTCAACGTCGCGGTCACCGAAGAAGCGCCCGCCGACGAGTCGGGATCGGGGCGCCCACATCGTCGTGATTCACACGACCACCACGGTCGGTCGCACGGTTCCGACCGCTCGCACGGAGCCGACCGTCGACGTCCCCGTGGAGGCGGCGGGTCACTCGATGCAGCGGCATTCACCGAGGAGATCACCGAACTGCTCCTCGACGCCTCCGGTGACCTGACTGCCAAGCAGATCGTCGCCATCCGTCAGCGCGTCACCGACTTCGCGGTCGGTCGGGGCTGGGTGCTTGACTAGTACCCCGCTCTCTGGCCTGACCGGTATACCTCCGACTGCTGAGTACGGCGAGGAGGCTGTCGAGCGCATCGTTCGTGAGGGCGCGAAGACAGCCAGCCTGCCCGGTACCAGGACAGATCACCGCAGTGAGTACGCGCGCGACCGTGCGCGCGTACTCCATTCGGCCGCATTGCGTCGGCTTGCGGACAAGACCCAGGTCGTCGGACCACGCGAGGGTGATACTCCGCGCACCCGCCTCACGCATTCGCTCGAGGTGGGACAGATCGGACGCGGCATCGCGATCGGTCTCGGCTGCGAGCCCGATCTCGTCGAACTCGCCGGTCTCGCTCACGACATCGGGCATCCGCCGTACGGACACAACGGCGAACGAGCGCTCGACGAGGTTGCCGTCGACATCGGCGGGTTCGAGGGCAACGCGCAGAACCTGCGCATCCTGACTCGACTCGAACCGAAACTGCTCGACGCCGACGGTGCTTCCGCGGGCCTGAACCTGACCCGCGCGTCGCTGGACGCCACGCTCAAGTACCCGTGGCTGCGCCGGCCACCGGCCCGCAAGTTCGGTGCCTACGACGACGACGCTGACACCCTCGCGTGGGTTCGCAAGGGTGCGCCGGGCGATCGGCAGTGCATCGAAGCACAGGTCATGGACTGGTCGGACGACGTCGCATACTCGGTGCACGACCTTGAAGACGGGGTCATCGCCAACCGTATCGATCTCCGGTCACTCGGCGACCCTGACGATCAACGCACGCTGGCGGAGATAGGTGTCGCGGAGTTTCCCGAGCTGGAACCGGAACCGCTGATCGACGCCGCGGGCAGGCTCTCGCAAATGGACATCGTGCGTGTAGTAGGGGTGTTCGACGGCAGTCTCGACGCATCGGTGCGACTCAAGAGACTCACGAGCGAACTTATCGGCAGGTTTGCGTCCGCCGCCATCACGGGTACCCGCGAACAGGTCGGTGGGCGCTCGATCGCTCGCTACGACGCCGATCTGACGGTGCCGCCGCTGATCGCCGCCGAGGTCGCGATCCTCAAGACCTTGGCGCTGCGATTCATCTTCTCCAACGAACGCCACAAGTCGCACCAGGCCCGCCAACGCGAGCGTATCCACCGAGTCGCGGGATGGTTGATGGCCGCGGCTCCTGGCGGACTCGATCCGATCTTCGTCCCGACCTGGCAGGCCGCCGAGACCGACGCCGCGCGATTGCGCGTCATCGTCGATCAGATCGCGTCGATGACCGAGGGGCGCCTCGAGCGCATGGACAAGCAGAACTCCGGAGCCCAGGCGCACCTCGGCTGAGGTTCAGACTGGCCGGGCCTTGGCGTGCACCGGCACCCGGGAGCGCGCAGGACTCGGATGCGACCCAGAATCGGGATACGCCAGGGTTTCAGAATGTATCGACTAGTTGCGTGTGCATTGTGATTCGCCGCGGTTTGTACAAGCGGATTCTTACGGTATCTGGGTTCAGTGAATTTATTGACGTAAAAGGCAATTCCAATTCGGATTAACGCGCGTCTGGTTCGCTATCTATGCGTACAGTTTGTTTTGGGAGACCTCCGGGGGCTGTCGAAAGGAATGACGCGGATGGCCCGCCTCCGGAGTCGATTGAGCAACACTGGAATCATTGCATTCTTCGCCTGCAGCATGGTCAGTCTCGCGTTGTTCAGTGGTAGTCCGCGGGCGACTGCGGCGGTACTGCCGGCCCCGTCGTCGGACACATCGATTTACACGCTCGAACCACTCGACTACAACCTTTTTCCCGTGATGAAAACGCTGTTGCGGGGAGCGTGTCTGAAAGCTGAACCGAACTGCACGAAGATCTGGACTCCGGCAGCGCTTGACCCGTCGCATCTGCGGGGAGTCCTCGGCGAGGTTGGTCCGATCTCGATCGGCGCCTTCGCGCTCGACGCTGCGTTTCGTAGCGACGGCGACAAGAACGTCGTGGTTCTCGGGTACTCACAGGGCGGCCAGGTCGCGGCATTCTGGCTGCGCAACCTGAGCCAGAACGCATCCTCGTACGCGCCGCCGTCGACGACGTCGTTTCTGCTCGTTGGCAACCCGGAGAACACCTACAGCCCGCCCTGGTTGCCGAAGACACCAACTGACACCGGCTACCAGGTCACCGAGTTGTGGCGGCAGTACGACGGGTGGGCGGATTGGCCGACGCACTTCAACCTCATCGCCTACGCGAATGCCATCGCAGGCATGTTGTACGTCCACCCGTTCGCCTATGTGGACGCCGATCCCGACGATCCGAACAATGTCAGGTGGACCGACGGCAACACCACCTACGTGATGATTCCGTCCCACGACCTCCCGCTGCTGCAGCCGCTGCGATTCATCGGACTCGGGTTTGTCGCAGACGCGCTCAACGATCCGCTCAAAAAGATCGTCGACAGCGCTTACGACCATCCGCAGAGCGCCTCCGACGTCGCAGCCCAAACGCCTTCCGCCACGGCGGCCGACGCGGCGGACTCTGGCGCCGCGACTGCGGCGGCACGCACGACCACGGGTCTGTCGAGAGCCGCAGCCACGTCCGAACCGCGAGCGACTGCCCCCGAATCCGCTGACACGACCGAATCCGCTGCCACGACCGAATCCTCGAGCACGCCCGAATCCTCGGACAGCTCTGGAACATCCGGGCCTGCAACCGAATCGAGCGTCGTGGAGTCGCCGCCCGCGTCACCGGTGCCGACCGAACCCGCTGTGCCCACCGAACCCGCTGTGCCGAGCAGTCCGACCGTGTCGAACGGAACGGAGGGGTCGGCCGGCTCCGAGGGCGCGACGACTGAGGGCGGGACGACTGAAGGCGCGACGACTGAGGGTGCGACGACAGGGGCGCCGTCCGAAGCTCCTGCCCGTGCGGCGGATGCCTCAGCGGCAGGTGGCGCGTAGCCGTCGATCGGCGACTACTCGGCGGATGAGTTTCCGGCGTCGACGTTGACGGCGTCGAGCTTCTCGGCCAGCGCCCTCTTGGTGACCGCGCCCGTGGTGAATTCGGGCAGTCTGTCGACAGGAACCGAGCCGATCATGGCCAGCAGTCCCGGTCCGTCGGCCTCGGTGACGTCGGGGAAGGAGCTCTTGACCAGGTCGGTCAACGCATCCTTGCCGCTGGGGACCGAAACCACCTCGGCGATGGTCGAATTGGTGGTCAGTGGGATGGTGATCTCGTCTCCCTTGACCTCGACATCGGCGTGCAGGCGGATATCGCGACTCGACGCTCCGACGTCGATCCGATACGTCGCGCCTTCGACGACGAAATCGTGGACGCGAACATCCCAGTACGCCAACACATCCCGCGGCACGCTGATGGTGACGCGCTGCTCTTCGCCGGCCTTGACGTCAACGCTGGCGAAGGCCTTCAGTTCGCGCACCGGTCGCGAGACGGACGAGGTCTCGATGCCAGAATAGACCTGCACGACCTCGCGTCCGTCGACGCTACCGACGTTCGCGATGGTGACCTCGACGGCCAGGCCGTCGGCGGTCTCGGTGACCGATAGGTTGCGGTAGTCGAAGTCGGTGTAGGACAAGCCATGTCCGAACGGATAGGAGAGGTTCATCTTGCGTGCGTCGTACCAGCGGTAGCCGATGAACAGTCCCTCGCCGTAGGTGACGTGCTGGAATTCGCCAGGAAAGTTCAGGTAGCTCGGGTTGTCTTCGTGGCGCAGCGGGATGGTCTCCGACAGTCGCCCGGACGGATTGACGCTACCGAACAGAACGTCGGCGATGGCGCCTCCGCCTGCCTGGCCGAGAAGCGCACCGTCGAGGATCGCGGGAGCGAGAAGCGGCGCGACGCGGAGCACTCCGCCGCGTGAGAGCACAACGGCCGTACGGGGATTCGCGGCCAGAACCGCCTCGGCGAGTTCGAGTTGATCGGCGGGAAGGTCGATGGTGGTCCTGTCGAATCCCTCTGACTCCTGGTGCTCGGCGAGCCCGAGGAACAGCACGACGTTGGTGGCCGATCGCGCCGCGGCGACGGCATCGGAAATGAGGTCGCTGCGGTTCTGGGAATCGTTGTCGTCGGTGGTGTAGCCGGCGGCGTAGACGACTTCCGAGCCCGCATGGCTCTTGATCTCGTCGAGCGGGATGTCGACCTTGGTGGCGTTGACCTTCGACGACCCGCCGCCCTGATAACGCGGTTGCGCGGCCATCGTGCCGATGACGGCCAGCGATTCGGAGGTGTCGAAGGGGAGGAGGTTGTCGTCGTTGCGCAACAACACGATTGCCTGGGCAGCGGCCTCGCGTGCCAGCGCGTGATGGGCGTCGACGTCGAATGTGCCGTTCTCCGAACGGATGTGCGGTGCTGCTCGTTCGACGAGCGCGATCATCCGGTCGGCAGACTCCTGCAGTGCCTGCGGGTCGAGGCGGCCGTCGTCCACGGCAGCCGCCACGTCGTCGTCGAGTTCGTCGCCCCCGAACGGCATCATCAGGTCGAGTCCGGCGGCCACCGAGCGGACACGGTCGACAACTGCGCCCCAGTCGCTGACCACCACGCCGTCGAACCCCCATGTGTCTCGCAGGATGTCGGTGAGCAGTTCGCGGCTCTCACTCGCGTGGACGCCGTTGATGCGGTTGTACGAGCACATCACCGTCCACGGTCGGGCGGTGCGGACGATGTGGCCGAACGCTCGAAGGTACAGCTCGTGCAGTGTGCGCTCGTCGATCGCGGCGCTCACCCGCATGCGATCGGTCTCCTGGTTGTTGGCCGCGAAGTGCTTGAGCGACGCACCCACGTCGACGCTCTGCACGCCGCGTACCCACGCTTCGCCGAATGCTGCCGAGAGAACAGGATCCTCGGAGTAGTACTCGAAGTTGCGGCCGCCGAGTGGGGAGCGTTTGAGGTTGATACCGGGGCCGAGAACGACCGAGACCTGGCGGGCGAGTGCCTCGGTGCCGATGGCTTTGCCGATGCGGGCGGCGAGGTCGGGGTTCCAGGTCTGGGAGAGTCCGACAGCGGGCGGGAAGCAGGTCGCGGGAACGCTCTCCGACAACCCGAGGGCGTCCGACGAGCCCTCTTGTTTACGCAGTCCGTTCGGGCCGTCGGTCATCGCGATCGACGGCAGGCCGCCTTCGGACTTGGTCTGCCAGAAGTTCTTGCCGCTGGTGAGTCGGGCCTGCTCTGCTGTGGACAACGACGGTGTAGCCATAGGTACTCCTCGGTGCGACGACTCGTGCCCCCCCGGTCTCGACCGTAGCCGATCCGTCGTCGCAAGCCGGGCGGGTTGGCGCCGGTCCGCGTGCTTGTGGATGTAGCGGACGACCGAACCGCCGAGGTCACTACACTGGGGACGTGGCAGGCCGAATTCCCGATCGTGACATCACGGCAATCCGTGAACAGACACGCATCGAGGAGATCATCGGCGACTACGTCGCGTTGCGTCCGGCAGGTGCGGACCGGCTCAAAGGGTTGTGTCCCTTCCACGACGAGAAGACGCCGTCGTTCCACGTCCGTCCGCATCACGGTCACTTCCACTGCTTCGGCTGCGGCGAGGGTGGCGACGTCTACAGCTTCTTGCAGAAGCAGGAGCACGTCAGCTTTGTCGAGGCCGTCGAGCAGCTCGCCGACCGGCTCGGGTATCAGATCCACTACGAGGGTGGCGGGACATCGGTCGCACGAGATCGCGGAACCCGTGCACGCCTGGTGGCCGCCAACGCCGCCGCGCAGAAGTACTACGCCGAGCAGTTGCGAACCCCCGACGCCCAGATCGCGCGCGACTACCTCACCGAACGGAACTTCGACGCCGCTGCGGCGTCGACCTTCGGTTGCGGGTACGCACCCGCAGGCTGGGACACGATGACCAAGGCGTTGTTGGCGCAGGGCTTCGAGTTCGCCGAACTGGAGGCGGCCGGCCTGTCCAAGCAGGGACGCAAGGGTCCCATCGACAGATTCCACCGCCGTCTGCTGTGGCCGATCCGCAATCTCGGCGGAGACATCATCGGTTTCGGCGCGCGCAAGCTGTTCGACGACGACAACCTCGGCAAATACATGAACACGCCAGAGACCATGCTGTACAAGAAGTCTCAGGTGTTGTTCGGACTCGATCACGCCAAGAAGAACATCGCCAAGAGTCACCAGGTCGTCGTGGTCGAGGGATATACCGACGTGATGGCGATGCATCTGTCAGGGGTGACGACGGCGGTCGCGTCGTGTGGCACCGCGTTCGGTGAGGATCACCTGGCGCTGATCCGTCGACTGATGATGGACGACTCGTACTTTCGCGGTGAGGTGATCTACACCTTCGACGGCGACGCGGCCGGAAAAGCCGCGGCGCTCAAGGCGTTTGAAGGCGAGCAGTCCATCGCCGGCCAGACCTTCGTCGCCATCGCGCCGGAGGGGATGGACCCGTGCGAGTTGCGGCAGAACAGGGGAGACGCCGCAGTCCGTGATCTGATCGCGCGTCGGGTGCCGATGTTCGAGTTCGCGATCAAGGCACTTCTGGCCGGGTTCGATCTGAACACCGCGGAGGGTCGCGTTCACGCCCTCCGCGACACGGTGCCGGTGGTGGCCCGGATCAAAGACGTGGCGCTGCGCGACGAGTACGCACGTCAGCTCGCGGGTTGGGTTGGCTGGGAAGAAGTCGGGCAGGTGCTCGCGCGAGTCCGTGAGGAGGGCGCGCGGGTCGCCCGGGTGAACGGACGTGCGTCGGCATCCGGGCGTGGACGACAGATGCGTCGTGATCGGCCCGAAGCGGAGAAGGCGCCGGGACCCGGGCGACCCAACCCGGATGACCCCCGCCTGTGGCCGCAACGCGAGGCGCTCAAGGCCGCACTGCAATACCCGGCCATCGCGGGCACCGTCTTCGATTCGCTGCCCGAGGAGTGCTTCACCGAACCCGCGTACACCGTCGTCCGAAATGCGATGTCGGCGTTGGGCGGCACGTCGTCGGGGATGGGCGGCACCGAGTGGATCGACGCCGTCAACCACGAGGTCGACAACCCCGTGGTCGGGCCGATGGTGACCGAACTCGCCGTCGAACCGATGCCGGTCAGCGAGCAGAACATCTCGCGCTACATCGGCAGTGTGCTCGCCCGACTGCAGGAGGTCTGGGTCGGCGCGCAGATCGCCGACATCAAGTCACGCCTGCGACGCATGGCCCCGGGCGATGATCCCGACGGCTATCACGCGGTATTCGGCGATCTCGTGGCGTTGGAGGCGTATCGACGCAGTCTGCTCGAGCAGGCCGTCGACCCTGTCGTCGACGTCGGATGACGGTGGTCAGGCGGCGTTGAGCCTGCCGCCGGGTCGCAGTTCCTCGGGGAACATCGGCCGGTGCGGGTCCTCGGAGTTGTATCGGCAGCCACCGGAGTACGTGTGGGTGCCTTCGCAGCGGTCGGGCGTGGGGCGCGGGCGTCCCCAGATGTGGTCTGCACTCATCGGCTCGCCTCCTCGGGCTCGGATAGTGGGCGACGGTGGCGCTGCGACAGCGAAGCGACCGGGATTCTCGGCTCGATGGCCTACCGAAAGTATGGGGCGACACCTGACCGGTCGGCCAGTTGACGCGAGGTTTCACTCGTGGTTGCGCGAATGTGGGTCGGGTCACCGGGCGGGCGGTTCGGCGCTCGGGGTTGGGCGGCTGCTCGGGTCCGGGGGCTCGCAGAAAGTAGGGGAAAGGACTCTTCCCGCAGTTGCTGACCGTTTCCCTGGAAGTTGTGCGGGGAAATCGAAGAGACCCGCGGAAAGAACGCTTCCCCTAGTTTCTGCGCCCCGGGACCGCGGCTCGACGTCGCGCGGCGCGGCTCCTCGGCTCCGCGGCGCCCGCAGGAAGTAGGGGAGAGAACCCCGTCGGGTATCGGCGGCAGGGCGACGGAGACGACCCGCGCGAGCCTCGGCGAGGAGGCCGTGCGGTAATCTGCCACCGGGCACGTGCCCGAACGGGGCGGTAGCTCAGTTGGTTAGAGCCGCGGACTCATAATCCGTAGGTCGCGGGTTCGAGCCCCGCCCGCCCCACCACATTTGGTGATTCAGTTGCGCACCCGTTCGCGCGTAGCACCACTGAGAACGTCATACCCGCGGTGCCACATCCATTCGAGCGGCCCGCGCTCGTGATGTGCCAGCCACAGGCGCGATCCCACCATCAGTAGTCCGGCGATCACGAGGAACAGCATCACGGTGACCGGGACAACCGTGGTGGAGTCGAGTTCGGCCGCAAGGCCGAGTCCCCATCCGTAGCAGACCGCGCCTGCGAGCGCGTTCTGCAGGACGTAACACGTCAGGGCGGTGCGTCCTACGGGAGCGAGTGCACGACCAATAGCACCGGGTGCACGTCCGTCGACGTAGAACTGTGCCACCCATGCCAGGATGCCGAACGCAACGATCGGGGCAAATCCGTAGCGGCCGAGGACGAGCCCGGCATCGCCTCCGAAGAGGCCTGCCGCAAAGTCGAGTGGCAACGCGATCGCGCCTGCGACCATCAGTCGACTCCGGAGCGCGGCACCGTGCGGTTCGAGCACACCCGCGCGCAGTAGTGCCGCTCCCGCGAGGAACAGCGCGATGGACATCGGCAGGATGAAGATGACTTCGCTTCTGAACAGCACCAGGTGTTCGGCACGGAAGGCGACGAGTTCGAAGAAGGAGCCATCGGCATACGGATTCGGTGAGAGTTGTTGTTGCGCAACGGTAGTAGGGGTAGTGGTGGCGAGCGCCCACACCACTAGTGTCGCGTTTCGTTAGTTGGTTTTCGGTTGAGCTTTCTTGAGAATCTCCTCGACCGGTTTCGTCCACACGAAG
>NZ_LZTE01000057.1:0-98347 GCF_001665925.1 Gordonia sp. 852002-50816_SCH5313054-c | reverse complement strand
AGCCTTTTTTTTTTTCAAGCACAACACGGCATACGCGATACTGATCGGTCTCGTGGGCTCGGATGTGTATAAGAGACAGGACAAGTTGTCGGCAATGTCCTTTTCAATCAGTCAACTTATCAGTTAGCTGATTATTTGCTAGACTCATAATATGTCTGAAAGTGCCGCCGAGATCGCCGCGACCCTGCGCCCCGTGCTTGCGGCGCTCAATCGTCGACTTCGCGCGCAGGGCCCGATCGGGGATCTCACGCGGTCGCAGACCAACGTGCTCGGCAGGCTCGAACGTGGGGGACCGTCGACGGCGAACGACCTCGCCCGGGCCGAAGGTGTTCGCCCGCAGTCGATGTCGACGACGGTTGCGGCACTGCTCGAGCAGGGACTCATCGTCGGGACGCCTCATCCGAACGATCGTCGAAAGACGCTCCTTGATCTCTCGGATAAGGCCCGCGAGACCTACGCGCGTGGACGATTGGCTCGCGAGGACTGGCTCGCTGATCGGCTCGGGCAGGTTCTCACCGACGAGGAACGGGCGCAGATCGCCACCGCAACAGAGCTTCTCCGCCGTGTGGCGGAGTCCTGATAGTCGCTTCGATCAAGGAGGAATCCATGGCAATGACAGCTCTCGACCCGCGGGTCGCACTGATCGTCATCGACATGCAACGTGGAATCGCGTTGCGCGACAATCTCGCACCGTACCCGGCGTCGGAAATCGTCGACCGCGCAGGACAATTGGTCGACAGATTCCGCAAGTACGGCCACCTCGTGGTGATGGTCAACGTCGACGCCGTGCCGCCCGGCCGGACGGACCGCAACTCTGGATCGGCGAGGCCGCAATTGCCGACGGAGTGGACCGAGCTCATCGACGAATTCGCCCCCCAGCCTGACGATCTGGTGGTGACCAAACATTCGCGCAGTGCATACCGGCCTCCTGGAGGAGTTGCGTTCCAGGGGCGTCACCCAGGTCGCCGTCGTCGGGATCGCCAGTGGCGCAGGTGTCGAATCGACGGCCCGTGACGCACACGAAGCGGGGTTCAACGTGACGTTGCCGACCGACTCGATGACCGATTCCGACGGGGAGCGTCACGCGCACAGCGTGCGCGAGGTGTTTCCCCAGATCGCCGAGACAGGTTCGACCGCAGAGCTTCTCGAACTCCTCGACGCCACAGCTCAGTGAGCGCCGTGGCCACCGGCGACGCCGGTGTGGCACAGCGCAATCCGTTCGGCTGGCGGTTCACCGGGCCACTGTTGATGGGGTCGACACTCAACCCGATCAACAGTTCCATGATCGCCACCGCGGACGTCGGGATCGGCGTCGACTTTCATCGGGGTCCGGCCCAGACGACGATTCTGATCTCGGTGCTCTACCTGTGCAGCGCAGTGGCGCAACCGACAATGGGCAAGCTCGCGACGGTATTCGGTCCTCGTCGCGTCTTCGTCTCAGGGCTGGTCATTCTGCTGATCGCCGGTGTCATCGGTGCCGCCGCGCCGGCGTTCTGGTGCCTGATGCTCTCGCGTGCCCTGATCGGCATCGGCACCTCTGCGGCGTATCCGACGGCGATGGCGCTCGTGCGGTCTCGTGCCGACTCATTCGGAACGGGAGTGCCGAGTCGCGTGCTCGGCGGGTTCTCGATCGCCGCCCAGGTGATCGCGGTGATCGGACTGCCGCTCGGTGGTGTGCTGACCGGTGTGTTCGGCTGGCGGGCAGTGTTTTTCGTCAATATTCCGATCGCGCTGATCACCCTCGCGTGGGCGCTGCGCAGCATCCCTCGTGACGGTCCGGTGCAGGTGGGCGGCTTCGGTGGCCTCGTCCGCGTGGTCGACGTCGTCGGGGTGGCGCTCTTCGCGGTGACCGTGATCGCGACGCTCGAGTTCCTCGCCGCGCTCGGTTCACCGAAGTGGTGGCTGCTGGCGGTGATCGTCGTAGCGGGGTTGCTCCTGGTGCTCTGGGAACTGCGCGCGACACAACCCCTCATTGATGTGCGGATGCTCGCGGCCAACTCCCCGTTGGTGCGCACCTACCTGCGCCAGATGCTGGCAGGGCTCGGCTCGTACACGGCGATGTACGGCATCAGCCAGTGGATGGAGCAGTCCGCGGGATACACCGCGGCGCAGGTCGGGCTCATCCTCATCCCTTACTCGGCGCTGAGCGTGGTGTGCGCGCGGGTGAATTCGACGCACGGCTGGGTACGAATCCCGTTGATCCTCACGGGTTTCTGCTTCGTCGGTGCGGGCGTGACCGCAGTCGCGATCCATCACTCGTCCGGGTTGTGGATCCTGCTCGCGATGACGTTCCTGTTCGGCGTCGCCAACGGACTGAGCGGTTATGCAAATCAGGCGACGCTCTACACGCAGAGTCCGCCGGAGTCGATCGGTGTGGCATCCGGGCTGTACCGGACGTTCATGTACTTCGGGGCGATCTTCTCGTCGAGCCTCATCGGTATCGCCTTCGGCGCCCGCGCCACCGATGGCGGACTCCACGTCGCGGGGTGGGCCATCGTGGTGATCGGGGCGGCGCTGATCGCCATGACCGTGGCGGATCGTCGAATCCCGCGGGCGGTGTCGGCCGACTGATGGCGCGGTGTCGCCGGTACGGGCGCGGGTGCCGAGCGCCGTCGAGCTGAGGCGAGGATGTGGGTCCAATCGAAGGATGTGGGTGCTGCAGCACCCACATCCTTCAGTTCGACACACATTCACAGTCGGGTGGCGGGGATTGTCGTCGGCGAGGCGAGCGGGGCAGCCCGCCACCCATCGTCTGTCGAACAGGTGTTCTATACTGGCTGAGTGGGCTGGAACCAGGGCCCGCCGACGTGGCGGGAGATGGAGCGGGTGCTGTCGGGGCGCTCGCCCGATGGCGGTCGTCCCGGGGAGTTCTTCGGTCCCGAGCAGACGGGCGACGGCAACGACAGCCCCGCGTGGTCGCGCAAACGTGGCGCCTACACGGCGCCGGAGGTGTCTCGTGAGCGATCGTCTGTGCGCTATGCGGAACTGCATGCGCACAGTTCCTACAGTTTCCTCGACGGGGCGTCGATGCCCGAGGAGATGGTGGAGGAGGCGGCCCGACTCGACCTGACCGGTCTGTCGATCACCGACCATGACGGTTTCTACGGCGTGGTCCGATTCGCCGAGGCCGCAAAGGAATTCGCGATGCCGACGGTGTTCGGTGCCGAACTCTCCCTCGAGCCGGACGTGACCCGCACCGGGGTGACCGATCCGGCCGGTGAGCATCTGCTGGTCCTCGCGCGTGACAGTGAGGGCTATCGGAGGTTGTCACGAATCATCGCCGACGCCCACATGTCCGGTGGTGAGAAGGGGCTGCTGCGCTACGACGTCGACCGGCTGACCCGCGACGCAGGCCACTGGGTGATCCTGACGGGCTGTCGCAAGGGCGCGGTTCGGCGCGCGTTGGATCGTGCGGGTATCGGTGCTGCCGAGGCCGCTCTCGGTGGAATGGTCGAGCGGTTCGGACGCGACGACGTCGTCGTCGAACTCACCGCTCAGGGTCTGCCCGACGACGACGAGCGCAACGCGGTGCTCGCCGACCTCGCGCGGCGATTCGGCCTGCCGACCGTCGCGACGTCGGGGGCGCACTTCGCGGGGCCGCGTCGTCGACGCCTCGCACTGGCGATGGCGGCGGTCCGTGCCCGCACCGACATCGAGACCATCGCGGGCTGGATGCCGGGGGTCGGCGGTGCGCATCTGCGCAGCGGCGACGAGATGATGCGCCTGCTGCCCGCGCACCCCGACGCCATCGCCACCGCGGCAGACCTCGCCGACGACTGCGCCTTCTCGCTCGGATTGATCGCGCCGCAGTTGCCGCCGTTCGACGTGCCTGCCGGGCACACGGAGTCCAGTTGGCTACGGCATCTCACCATGACCCGCGCACGACGCCGCTATGGGACACCAGCCGAGCATCCGGCGGCCTACCGGCAGATCGAGCACGAGCTGGCGATCGTCGAGACGCTCACCTTCCCCGGCTATTTTCTCGTCGTCGCCGACATCGTCGACTTCTGTAAACGCAACGACATCCTGTGCCAAGGTCGGGGGAGTGCTGCCAACTCCGCGGTGTGTTACGCGTTGGGTATCACCAACGTCGACCCGGTGGCCAACGAGTTGCTGTTCGAGAGGTTCCTCTCGCCCGAGCGTGACGGGCCACCGGACATCGACGTCGACATCGAATCGGACCGTCGTGAGGAGGCGATCCAGTACGTGTACCGACGGTATGGCCGCGAGTACAGCGCACAGGTCGCCAACGTGATCACCTATCGGGGTCGATCGTCGGTGCGCGACATGGCGCGGGCACTCGGCTACGCCAGCGGTCAGCAAGACGCCTGGAGCAAGATGCCCGACACCGCGCCCGACGACGTACTTGACCTCGCTGGCGAAATCGCCAACATGCCAAGGCATCTCGGCATCCACTCCGGCGGAATGGTGATCTGTGATCGTCCCATCGCCGATGTCTGTCCGACTGAGTGGGCGCGGATGGAGAACCGTAGTGTGTTGCAGTGGGACAAAGATGATTGTGCCGCAATCGGTTTGGTCAAGTTCGACCTACTCGGCCTCGGGATGCTCTCGGCGCTGCACTACGCGATCGATCTGGTCGCCGAACACAAGAACATCCATGTCGACCTCGCCAAACTCGACCTCACCGAGCACGCGGTGTACGAGATGCTGTGTCGCGCAGACTCTGTCGGGGTTTTCCAGGTGGAATCGCGAGCGCAGATGGCGACCCTCCCGCGACTGAAGCCGCGCTGCTTCTACGATCTGGTCGTCGAGGTCGCACTGATCCGTCCGGGACCGATCCAGGGCGGATCGGTGCACCCGTTCATCCGGCGACGCAACGGCCAGGAGGAGCCGACCGTCGAACATCCGTCGATGTGGCCAGCGCTCAAGCGAACGCTCGGTGTACCGCTGTTCCAGGAGCAGCTCATGCAGTTGGCCGTCGACGTTGCCGGATTCGACGCCGCCGAGGCGGATCAGCTCCGTCGGGCCATGGGGTCGAAGCGATCACCGGAGCGTATGCACCAGCTCCGTCGACGCTTCTACGAGGGCATGCAGCGCTCGCATGGCATCACCGGCGACATCGCCGACCGGATCTACGAGAAGATGGCAGCCTTCGCCAATTTCGGCTTCCCCGAAAGTCATTCGCAGAGTTTCGCATCGTTGGTCTTCTACTCGTCGTGGTTCAAGCTGCACCATCCGGCCGCCTTCTGCGCCGCATTGCTGCGTGCACAGCCCATGGGCTTCTACTCGCCGCAGTCGTTGGTAGCCGACGCCCGCCGACACGGCGTCGACGTGCACCGACCGCACATCAACGCGTCGCTGGCCGAGGCGACGTTGGAGAACGACGGACTCGACGTGCGGCTCGGATTGGCGTCGATACGCGGGGTCGGAGACGACGTCGCGGCGCGCATCGTCGAATCCAGGGGAGTCGACGGTCCGTATACGAGCATCACCGACCTGTCGCGGCGAGCCGATCTCAACCTCGCGCACCTCGAGGGGCTGGCGGGTGCTGGTGCGTTCGAGTGTTTCGGCATGAGTCGACGACAAGCGTTGTGGGAGGCGGGCGCCGCGGCCACCGCGAGCGTCGAGCATCTCGAGTTGGAGTCATCTGCGCAGGTACCGACGCTGCCGGGATTGTCGGATGTCGAGCTGGCCGCCACAGATGCCTGGGCGACGGGGATCACGCCGTCGAACTATCCGACGCAGTTCCTGCGTCCGCGGTTGACTGCGATAGGTGTCCTGCCCGCAGAGGCGCTATTGTCTGTGCCGGATGGGTCACGTGTCATCGTCGGAGGGGCTGTCACCCACCGGCAGCGTCCGGCGACAGCATCCGGCGTGACGTTCATCAACCTCGAAGACGAGACCGGAATGGTCAACGTGGTGTGTTCGGTCGGGCTGTGGTCGCGGTATCGCGAGCTGGCACACTCGGCATCGGCGCTGCTGGTACGCGGCAGAGTGCAGAATGCAGAGGGCGCGGTGACGGTGGTTGCAGATCGGTTGCAGCGGATGGATCTTCGAGTGGGTACCCGCTCACGGGATTGGCACTGACGTGACATGTGCACTGATCTGAAGTGTGCACTGATGTGAGATTTGCACTGACAACTGCGCGGAAGCATTCGCGCACAACGACAGCGGGGAGAGGAACAGATGGCGAAACAGGTGATCGTCACGGCAAAACCGAGCAGTCGCAAGGGGCCGCTCGTCGAGACCGGGCCGGACGGTTCCATCACCATCTACGTGCGCGAGCCCGCCACCGAGGGTAAGGCGAACAAGGCGGTCGCCGAACTGCTCGCAAAGCATCTTGGCGTGCCGAAGTCGAAGGTGGCGCTCATCGGGGGAGCGACAGCGCGCACCAAGCGCTTCCGCGTGGGCTAGGCGGGTGGTCCGTCCGTCTGCCGAGCGGACGCGATTCCATCGAGTGGGTCCCGCATAGCGTCCACTGTGCGCTTCGTGGCGCCGACTGTGCGCCAGTCCCGTTAGTGCGCAGGAAATTTCGTCACACCGCGCCGTCGAATCCGTTCTGTCGCCACGCCTCGTACACGACGATGCTCGCGGCATTCGCCAGGTTGTGTGAGCGGCGCCCGGCGAGCATCGGGATACGAAGCCGGTCGGTGATCTCGGGTTCGGCGAGCACGTCATCGGGGAGTCCGGTGGGTTCCGGGCCGAACAGCAGTACGTCGCCGGGGCGATAGTCGACGTCGGTGTGATAGCGCGATGCATGCGCGGTAAATGCGAAGACGCGTTGCGGTTTCAGCTCGGTGAACGCTGTGACGAGGTTCGGGTGGACGGTCACGTTCGCCATCTCGTGGTAGTCGAGGCCAGCTCGTTTCACCTGAGCGTCGGACATCGAGAAACCGAGCGGCTCGATCAGATGGAGTTCGCTGCCGGTGTTGGCAGCCAGCCGGATCGCGTTACCCGTGTTGGGCGGGATGCACGGCTGATAGAACATGATGCGGAACATGGGGTCCATTGTGCAGAGCGTGATCCGACGCCCCGCCGGGGGCGGTCGACGCACAGTCGACGCGAGGGAGCACCCAGTCGACATGAGGGGACGCCCACTCGACGCGAGGGAGCGCACAGTCGGCTCAGAGGTCGTCGAGTCGGGTGTTGGCTCCGCACAGCAGCACGCAGAGCGTCGAGTCGGGGGCCGGCGTCACCAGCCCCGCGGCGACTGCCGCGACTGCGGTGGCGGTGCCGTGCTCGACGACGATCCGGAACTGCTCCCACAACATGCGACGCGCGGCGATGATCTCGTCGTCGGAGACGACGACGCTCTCGACTGCCTTGTCGGCAATGGTCGACCAGCAGATGTCGCCGATCCTTGTGGCGCCCAACGAGTCCGCGGCGATGCTGTCGAGTTCGACGGATACCGGCCCGCCCGCCGCTATCGCCTGATGCAGACTCGACGCTCCGGTGGGCTCCGCGCCGACGAGACGATCGCCGGGACGCTGGGCCGCTGCGAGACCCCCGAGCAGTCCGCCGCCTCCCACGCACGCGACGACGGTCTGTGGCCCTGGAACGTCGGCGGCCAACTCGAGGGCGATGGTTCCGGCGCCCGCGACGACGTCGGGGAGGTCGTATGCGTGCAGCAGCAGCGCACCGGTCTCCGTGGCGAGAGCATCCGCGAACTCGGCGGCGTCGTGATATTTCGAGCCGTGCAGCCGAACCTCGGCTCCCAGATCCCGTAGCGCCGCCACTTTCACCGGTGGGGCGTTCTCGGGTACGACGACGGTGCACCGTGTGCCGACGATGCGTGCCGCGTGCGCTGCGCCGATCGCGGCGTTTCCGCCGGACGCCACGACGACGCCGCTCTCCGAGAGGTTCCCCGCCTCGCGTGCGGCCATTACGGCATTCACGCTCCCGCGGGCTTTGAACGAACCGCCGAGTTGCAGGTACTCGAGCTTGAAGACCACCGGCACGCGCCCGTTGACAGTGTCGATCTCGGCGCGCAGCACCGGAGTGCGTCGAACGTGCGTGGCGATGCGGCCCCGCGCCCTTCTGACGTCGGCGACGGTGACCGGGCAGGCAGCATTCGTGGACATGGCAGCACGGTACTCGGGCGTCGCGGCGCATCCTCGACCCCGACTTCCCAAACTATTGACACCCGACACCTGACACCGCACGTCGCGCAGGATGGAACAATGGACGGGTGAGCGCGATACGACTCGACGGCAAGCTGACCCGCGACGAGATCTTCGCCGATCTCCGTGAACGCGTCGACAAGCTGCGGATGGCCGGCGTGATGCCGGGTCTCGGCACGATCCTCGTCGGCGACGACCCGGGTTCGCAGTCCTACGTCAAGGGCAAGCATTCCGACTGCGCCAAGATCGGTATCGCGTCGATCCGCAAGGATCTCCCCGCGGACGCCACCACAGAAGACCTCAACGCGGCCATCGACGAGCTCAACGCCGACCCCGGCTGTACCGGCTACATCGTGCAACTCCCGCTGCCGCGACACCTCGACGAGAACGCCGCGCTCGAGCGGATCGATCCCGCCAAGGACGCCGACGGTCTGCACCCGATCAACCTCGGACGACTCGTCCTCGGCAAGGAGTCGACGCTCCCGTGCACGCCGCGCGGAGTGATCCACCTGCTGCGTCGGTACGACATCCCGATCAACGGTGCGCGCGTCACCGTCGTCGGCCGTGGTGTGACGATCGGTCGCCCGATCGGGCTGCTGCTCACGCGGCGCAGCGAGAACGCGACGGTGACGCTGTGTCACACCGGAACCCGCGACCTCGCCGCAGAGATCAAGCGTGCCAACATTGTCATCGCAGCGGCAGGTGTGCCGCATCTGGTCACCGGAGACATGGTCAAGCCGGGCGCCGCTGTCATCGATGTCGGCGTCAGCCGCACCGAGGACGGGCTGGTCGGCGACGTCGCCCCTGACGTCTGGGACGTCGCGGGATATGTGTCGCCGAATCCGGGTGGCGTCGGACCACTGACGCGCGCGTTCCTGCTCGTCAACGTGGTTGAGCGCGCAGAGGCAGATCTCGCAGCCGGAGTGAGTGTCGCCGGGGGTTCCGGCCGGTGAACTCCGCGACGGATGCGCGGGTGCGGCAGCTTCGCCACGCCCGTCGGGTCCGCGCCTACATCGCGCAGATTCCCTATCTCCTGGTGATGCTGGGCGTGATCGCCGGAGCGGCGCTGGTGTTGTTCGACCGGTGGCGACGCGGTTCGTTCGTCTTCGGAACGGCTTTGCTCCTAGGCGCGCTCATGCGTGCGGTGTTGCCAACGTCACGAGTCGGATTGCTGCAGGTCAGAGGAAGATTCTTCGACGTTATATCCCTTGCCAGTGTCGGAAGCCTCATGTTATGGCTAGCTGCGTCAATAGATCCTTTGGGCACGGATTGATTACAATATGGCGCATGCTTCGGTAAAGTGTCCCGTGACGTGAGCTGATCCGACACCTGTCTGATCAGTCTCTGCGACCCTTCGGATCCTCAGGTTCCGGGCGCGCGCACTGACCGAGTAGTGGTGCGCTGCGAAGGTGCGTGAGCACGTCGCAACGACCGACGAACGGCGACAAACGGGCAGGCAACCAATCTCTTCGACGCTGGATAGACCACAGGATCGCTCCACCCACGACGAGACGACGTCGATGGGTGTTTCGTTGGGTCAGGGCATGATCCACTTTGTCCTGCTCACCCGTGACGGATCGGGACGCGAACTCGTGGAGTCGCGAGTGATCGACGTCGATCCCAGCGATGGCCACGACACCGCGGGCAGGGTCAACGCAGGCATCGACCTCATGCTCGACGCCGCGCGAGGTGCCGACCGACGTGTCGGACCGATCGGCGTCGCGGCAGGCGGCGACCTGGGGCGTGAACTCGTCGGTTCGACAGGATCGGGTCCGCGCCGACAGATCCACCTCGTCTCCGTCGAGGAGGCCGTGGCGGCCTGCCTGACCGAAACGGGTCAGATCGGGCGGTATCGATCGGTGGTCGTCGTCGACTGCGGCGACACCGGCATGACCCTCTACACCGTCGATCCCTCGACCGGAGCGATCGGCGACATCACACACTCGCGCGCGCTGTCGGGTCGCGCCCTCGACGACGCGATCGTCCGCGAAGTGATCGACGCGGGCGCCGTGAGTGGTTCGTTCTCGAGCAAGCTCAGTCGCAACGCGTTGCGTAGCGCCGTCCGAACTGCCAAGGAGGAGTCGGGCGAGCACGGCACAGCCGACGCCGCCGGCCGGTTCCGGATCGGCGATGCAACGCTCGCCGCAGCGGTTCGTCCGTTCCTGCTCGACGCTCGGGAAGAGCTGAGCCGTTACCTCGCAACGCATTCGGCGTGCGCCATTGTCCTTGTCGGTGGCCTGGCGAACCTGCCGACCATCGCCGACATGGTGCCCGAAGAGGATGCCGATGGCGGCCTCATCGAGGTCATCGTCCCGACGAACCCGGAACAGACCGCCGCTGTGGGTGCCGCGATGCTCTCGTCCGAGCAGGCGGCGGCACCGAGTCGCCTGACCTTTATGGGAGGCGGGAGGCGCAGGGGAGTGCTTTCGCCGCTGCCGATTGCTGTCGCCGCCGTGGTCATCGCGGCAGCGATGTTCACGGTGTACGCGGTGGGGTCGACCCTCACCGGGAATACCACCGACATCCCATCGCCTTCGAGTGCTCGAGTCGCGTCGATGTCGACCGCATCCGACGAAGCCGATGTCGTCCCCTCGGAGACGAGACAGGAACCGACGCAACTCACGTCGACGCCGGCCGAAGCTCCGCGCACAGCCCGGGAGGACGACGGACCCGGTTGGGCGACAACGCAACTGCCGCCGACCACGCCGTCGCCGTCGACGCTCACACTCTCCGCGCGTCCGAGTACGCCGTCGACGACTACGCGGCCACCCAGCGCCGAGACCAGTCGTCCCACCTTGCCGCTGCCGCCGGGGATCACGATTCCGCCGAATCTGCTACCGCCGGAGTTTGCTCCGCCGTCGAGGGAGCCCGCTCCCGGCGAGCAGACACCCACTCCGGACAATCAGCAACCCTCCGGGGAAGCTGGTTCGAATGGCAATGCGTCCCAGTCGAATAACCAGCGTGGTACCGGCACGGGCAGGCAGGCGCCTGCCACCACGACCACAACGACACCGGTTCCCGGCGGACTGCTGCCCCCGCCCTGAGGTACCTGAACGCCCTGAGGTACCCGAACGTTCAGCGACGCGCGAGATCGACTGTGCGCTTGAGTAGATCGCCGATGGCGTCGAATTCGGTGAGGAATCCGTCGTGTCCGTTGTCGGACTGCACCACCTGTAGGCCTCCGACGCAATTGCCGAGTTCCTCGGCGAGCTCGACCTGTAACCGCAAGGGGTACAGGCGATCCGAGTCGATACCGCCAACGATCACCGGAACGTCGCAGGCGTTGAGTGCTGCCGTCACGCCACCGCGATCGCGCCCGACGTCGTGGTGGTTGAGTACTTCGCTGAGAATGACGTAGCTGCCCGGATCGAAGCGCTCGACGAGTTTGCCCGCCTGGTGCTCGAGGTAGCTCTGCACGGCGTAACGTCCGCCGGTGAGCGGATTCTCTTGGCCCTGAGCGTCATTCGCGAAGCGTTCGTCGAGCTCCGGTTCGCTGCGGTAGGTCAGGTGTGCGATCCGGCGAGCGATTCCCATTCCGGTCGTCGGCGACTCGCCGGTGCCGTGATAGTCGCCGCCGTGCCACGCCGGATCGGACGTGATGGCCGCGATTTGCGTTGTCTGCGTGCCGATCTGGTCGGCTGTCGCACGAGCGCCGACGGCGAGCACGAGTGCGCTTCGAACCCGCTCGGGATACTCGATGATCCACTCGAGTGCCCGTGCGCCGCCCATCGAGCCGCCCACGACCGCACCGATACTCTCGATGCCCAGATGATCCATCAGCGCGACTTCGGCGCGGACCTGATCGAGCACGGTGAGTTGCGGGAAGCTCGAACCCCACGGTCGGCCTGTGGAGTCCAGCGATGCGGGCCCGGTCGACCCGCGGCATCCGCCGAGCACGTTCGCCGAGATGACGCACCATTCGTCGGTGTCGACTGCCGCGCCGGGACCGATCAGACCGTCCCACCAGCCGGGGGAGGGGTGAGCGGCATCGGCGGGTCCGGTGACGTGTGAGTCGCCGGTCAGGGCGTGCAGCGTGAGGATGACGTTGTCGCGGGTAGGTGACAATTTTCCCCACCGCTGAAAAGCGAGGGTCACGTCGTCGATCTGCTCACCGTTGTCGAGTGAGATCGACCCGAGACGGGCGCTGAGCATCTGGCCGTCCGGGGCGTTCTCCCGGTCCGGCCGTTGCTCTGTATCCGTCTGCGGGTCGATGCTCACCGACACAGGTGTCCTCGCTCCTTGCTCTGAAATGTTTACTTGGCTGCTTCGAAACCCCGGTCGAGGTCGGCGAGAATGTCGTCGATTCCCTCGATGCCCACCGCGAGGCGGACGAGGCCGGGGGTGACACCCGCGGCGAGTTGCTCCTCGGGGGTCAGCTGGCTGTGGGTGGTCGATGCGGGGTGGATCACCAGCGAGCGCACATCACCGATGTTGGCGACGTGGCTGTGCAGCGTGAGCGCCTCGACGAACCGCTTGCCCGCGTCGACGCCGCCTGCGATCTCGAAGCCGATGACCGCACCTTGGCCCTTCGGCGCGAGCTCCTGGCCACGCTTGTACCAGGGCGACGACGAAAGGCCGGCGTAGTAGACCTCTTCGACCTGCGGGTTGTCGTTGAGGTACTCGGCGACGCGCTGCGCGTTGGCGACGTGACGCTCGACCCTCAGGCTCAAGGTCTCGAGACCCTGGGCGAGCAGGAATGCGTTGAACGGCGAGATGGCTGCACCGGTGTCTCGGAGCAACTGCACGCGTGCCTTGAGCGCGTACGCGGGAGCGCCGAGATCGGCGAAGACGGCACCGTGGTAGCTCGGATCGGGCGTGGTGAAACCGGGGAACAGGTCTTTCCCGTCGCGCTGGACACGCCAGTCGAAGGTGCCGCCGTCGATGATCACGCCGCCGATCGCGGTTCCGTGCCCACCGATGTACTTGGTGGCCGAGTGCACGACGATGTCGGCGCCATGCGCGAGCGGGTTGAGCAGGTACGGGGTGGCGACGGTGTTGTCGACGATGAGCGGCACGCCGTTGCGGTGTGCAACCTCCGAGATGCCCTCGATGTCGAGGATCTCGTTGTTCGGGTTGGAGATCGACTCGCCGTAGAACGCGCGGGTGTTGTCGCGTACGGCGGCCTGCCAGGAGTCGAGATCCTCCGGATCCTCGACGAAGGTGACCTCGATGCCGAACTTGGGCAGCGTGTAGTGGAACAGGTTGTACGTTCCGCCGTAGAGCCGAGGACTCGACACGACGTGCCCGCCGTTTTCGACGATGTTGAGGATCGAGTACGTCTCCGCAGCCTGGCCCGAAGCGACGAGCAGCGCCGCGACGCCGCCCTCGAGGGCGGCAAGACGCTGTTCGACGACATCCTGCGTCGGATTCATCAGCCGCGTGTAGATGTTGCCCGGCTCGGCAAGACCGAACAGGTTCGCGGCATGGGTGGTGTCGTTGAAGGTGTACGACGTGGTCTGGTAAATCGGTAGCGCGCGGGCGTTGGTTGCCGCGTCGGCTGACTGGCCCGCGTGGATCTGCTTGGTCTCGAAACTCCAGTTGTCGGCTGGGTTCTGGTCGACGTCGACGTCAGACATTGAATATGCGTCACTTTCTACGGTCGGCAGGGCACGACGACCCTGTTGGGGTCCGACCTTCGGACCCGCGCTTGCCGGGGACCCGAAACCATCTTCGATGGAGATCATCGAGGAGCGGGGTCCCACAACCCGGTCATCACCCGGAGCACCCCACCGCGGTTGGAGGGTTGCCGATCAGCGAGCCGGGGCTTTGCGCTGATACTCATGACCTGGCGTCAAGGATATAACACGGTCGAAATGAAGTGAGAACCCTCCGACGCAGGCTGGTTCTTGGGCTGGACAAGGCGTCGTTGCGGCCGCGGTGCTCGTCGGCGGCGAATGGCCCCGAAGAATGCCTTCTCGTGTAGTCCGAACAGTCGAATTTGACGTTCTTTATCGACGGTTCGCCGCGCGATCGTCGGTTTCTGCCGTGGCGTGGGTCACAAACTTCTACGATCCGATCATTCGCGAGGGGTCGGCAAACTCGGATTCCGACCACGTCGCGATGACACGGCAGAACCGGCCGGATTGGTGGAGAACGCATGGGTGGTCACTTCGGTTTCAGGCGATCGATCAGGGCGGCGAGCACACTCGGACTCGCCGCAGTCGCAGCGGTTCTCCTCGCGATAGGCCAGACTTCCGGCGCGGGTGTCGCGCGAGCCGAGGCCAGCGCCGATTGCGGCAACGGCGCACTCGTCTTCGTCGGCGGTACGTGGGATCCCCAGGCACATCTGCTCGACGGCGTCACGCGTCAGCCGCAGTACGCCGGCTACACCGTCGAGCGCGTCGAGTATCCGGCGTCGATTTGGCCGTTGGGTGCCTTCGGCTTCGACGACAGTCAGTCGCAGGGCGTCGCGGCAACGATGTCGACAGTGGCGAGCTATCAGGCGCAGTGTCAGGGCTATCCGGTCGTGATCGTCGGGTACTCGCAGGGCGCGGGAATCGCCGGCGACGTACTCACCGGCATCGGCACCGGCAATACTTCTGGCCACGAGATCTCACCGACCAAAGTCTCCGGACTGCTCTACTCCGATCCGCGGCAGGCAGGAACTCTCTACGGACAGGGCATCGAACGCGTTCTGATCGGCGTTATCCCCGGACTGACCATGGCGGGCGGACGCGGCGTCGACGACTTCGGCGGAATTCCGGTGACCTCCGTGTGCTTCACGGGCGATCCGATCTGCGACCTGCCCGATCCGCTCCACGATCCGCTCGGTGCCCTCGATGGCTTCGCGGGTTACTGGGTCAAGCATGGTCTGTACCCGCTCTACATGTATTTGGCAGCGACCAACGGGGCCCTGTGGGACGCATGGGGAGTCAAGCCGTTGCACTGCGACAACACCACTGGCCAGGTCAGTACGTGTCAGCTCGTCGTGCCGTCGTCGGCGTGGGTCCTCACCCAGCAGTTCGTCGACAAACTCGGTCTCGGCTGGACCGTGCCCGACCTCGTGAGCAAGCGGTGGAAGTTCCCGGACATCCTCGGCATCACACTGGCCGACTTCCAGCCGCCGATCCGGTGGGCCATGGGTTGGTTCCCGCAGTTGCCCCAACTCGGCTACGGCGGTGTACTCACCGACGTCTACACGTTCCAGGACATGGCACGAGGATTGTTCACATGGAATCCGGTGCTCTGGGGGCAGGGCGTCGACGCGTTGAGGACCAGCGTCAGGAGCATCGCGGCGATGCCGCTGAACTTCGGAAAGTTCTGGGCCTACACACTGACCGGCCGCGATGTCACAGGCATTCCCGGACCCGCGTACCGACCGTCGCTTGTCGCGTTCGAAGAGTGGCTCGCGTCGCTGCGCTCTCCGTCGACGACGACCAGCCACACCGAGTCGCTGATGGCGCTGTCGGCATCGGAGAAGATCGCCGAAGCCTCGGGGACCGTGGTCACGGAGAAGAACGTCGGTGACCACGAAGGGCTCGGCACCACCGGAGCTGGGGTCAGCACCGGGGATGAGGGCGCCACCGGCACTGAGGGTCCCTCTGGCGGAAAAGTCGTCGACGATTCGGCCGGCGTTGGTGGCGACGGCGCAGCTGACGGGACGGGCACCGGAGCCGGGTCGACGCCTCCGACTGTCAGCGACTCGCCGCAACCCCAACCGCACCCGGGCGGGGAGTCGTCACAGCCGAGCGAGAATCCCAGTGACGCGCAGGCGCCTGCACCAGAGTCGTCGGCGCCCCAGCCAACACCCGACACGTCAACACCCGACAAGCCAACAGCCGACACGTCGACATCTGACGAGTCGACACCCGGTGCGTCGACGCCGCGTGCATCGTCGCCGGAGAGCGTGACACCGAAACCAGCGGCGGAGGGCGCACCAGCTGCCTGACTCCGGCCCCGCGCCGGGCGGGTGTGAACGAATTCACCGTCGACGGCGGAATCACGCCGACCGGGGTGCTCGTTGCAGCGGGAATGTCCTCAACCACCACGACGGAGACGACTGGGCCCGGGACGAATGGACCCGGGACGAACAGGAATGTCGTCCACTCCGACGCCACTCGTCGGTTCGCCATGCTGGCGATGGCGCTGGGCGGTTTCGGGATCGGCACCACGGAGTTCGTCGCGATGGGCTTGTTGCCAAACATCGCGTCCTCGGTGCATGTCTCCGAGCCGACGGCGGGCTATGTTGTCTCGGCCTACGCACTCGGGGTGGTTGTCGGCGCGCCGCTCATCGCAGCGCTGACCGCGCGGATGTCTCGCCGCACGCTGTTGATCGCACTGATGGTCGCATTCACGGTCGGCAATGCCGCGACCGTGCTGGCGCCGAACTTCGGAACGCTCATGGTCGCGAGATTCGTGGCGGGACTCCCGCATGGCGCGTATTTCGGTGTCGCGGCCCTCGTCGCTGCGCACCTGGCCGGACCTCGCAACCGTGCCAAGGCGGTCGGTCTCGTTCTCCTCGGGTTGTCTGTCGCCAATGTCCTCGGTGTGCCGTTGGCGACCTGGCTCGGCGAAAGCCTCGGCTGGAGAGCAGCTTTCGTGGTCGTGGTGATCATCGGCATCGTGACGATCGGTGCGCTGTTCGTCACGTTGCCCGCACTCGACGACATGGCCGTCACCAATCCGATGACCGAACTCGGCGCCCTCACCAGGCCTCAGGTGTGGTTGACGCTGGCGATCGGCGTCGTCGGGTTCGGCGGCATGTTCGCGTTCTACACGTATCTCAACACGGCGCTGACAAGCCTCACGGGTATCTCGGTCGGATGGGTTCCGGTGGTGTTGATGGTCTTCGGCGTCGGCATGGTGGTCGGCAACCTGGTCGGCGGTGCCGCCGCTGATTCGAGCGTGCCGCGCGCAATTTTCGTGGGACTCGTCGCGACAGCGGTGGTGCTCGGATTGTTTGCCGCATTCGTCGCGTCGCCGTGGGCGGCCGTTCCGCTGACCTTCCTCGTCGGGGTCAGTGCGACGGCGATGGTGCCCGCACTGCAAACGCGTCTCATGGACGTGGCCGAAGACGCTCAGACGCTGGCCGCGGCGCTCAACCATTCAGCACTCAACATTGCGAACGCACTCGGTGCGTGGCTCGGTGGCGTGGTGATCGCCGCGGGATTCGGGTACCGAGCGCCGTCGGTCCTCGGGGCAGGACTCGCGGTTGCCGGCATCGTCGTACTGGGTGTGGCGTTGGCTGTTGCCCGACGCTCGGCTGCCCGGCACACAGCCACATCGACAACAGCCACATCGACAACAACCACATCAACAACAGCGACCCCGACACCTGCTGGTGCCGGGGCCGAGTCGGAGTGAGTGGCTGGTTCAGCCCACGTCGGGGGGCGTAGCGATCGTCTTCGACAGGTAGAGCGGCTCACCGAGCTTCTCGATCAGCTCGAGCTGCGTCTCCAGATAGTCGATGTGGTGCTCCTCGTCCTTGAGGATCTCCTCGAAGATCTTGGCTGTCGTGATGTCCTGCTTCTCGCGGCACAGCACGATGCCCGGCTTCAGGCGGTTGACCACCTCGATCTCGATCGCGAGGTCGGACTCGAACTGCTCACGGAGAGTCTGGCCGATGCGGAGCGGCAGCAGCTTCTGATAGTTGGGCAGACCTTCCAGGAAGAGGATGCGATCGGTGAGGATCTCCGCGTGGGTCATCTCTTCGATCGATTCGGCCCTCGTCTTCGAGGCGAGTTCGGTCAAGCCCCAGTTGTCCTGCATTTTCGAGTGCAGGAAGTACTGGTTGATGGCGGTGAGTTCACTGGTCAACTGCTCGTTGAGTAGAGCGATGACCTCATCGTCTCCACGCATGGCATACCTCCGGTTCGGACTGATTGTGACAGTGAACCTAGCACGCCAAAAGGCCCCGTGGGGAATATCCGCACGGGGTGTTTCTGCAGGTCAGGCTAGGCTGCGCTAGTTGTGGCGACCCTTCCTGCGGTGCGCGAGGCGACGATCTGGGTGAGTCGTTCGATGCAGGTTCCGCAGCCTTCGCCTGCGCCGCAGCGCTCACTGACGGCGTCGGGAGTTCTGGCTCCGGCGTCGCAGTGCTCGTGGACCTCGTCCACCGTGACGGCCCGGCAAATACACACGAACATCTCGCACCTCGCATTCTGTTAGGCAAGGTTTACATAAAACCTTGACGATCGCAAGGTTTGCCTTACCTTTTGGACTCGGTCCGGATTGGCAGGCAACGGGGTCCGCGGCGTCGTTGTCGGTGGCTCGCCGTAATGTGGCGAACCGTGCCAACTGCGATCACCACCGTGAATGTGAACGGCGTCCGAGCGGCCACCAAGGTGCGCTCGGAGAACAATCCCGGATTCGTTCCGTGGCTGCGCTCAGCCGGAACCGACGTCGTCCTCCTGCAGGAGATCCGCGCCAACGAAGAGCAAGCCAGGGAAGTCCTCGAACCCCTGCTCGACGACGGATGGCACCTGTCGATGACGGAGTCGGTCGTCAAGGGACACGCGGGCGTCGGGGTGCTCAGCAAAGTCGAGCCGACGGCAGTGCGCGTCGGATTCTCCAGCGACGAATTCGATTCCACGGGAAGGTATCTCGAAGCAGACCTCGATACCGAGGGTGGAGCCGTCACCGTCGCAAGCCTCTATCTGCCCAAGGGTGCCGCAGCCCCGACGGCCGGCTCGTCGGAGAAGGACGCGGAGAAGTTCGCCGAGAAGAAGCGATTCCTCGACGGCTTCAGTGCGCACCTCGCCTCGTTGGCACGGAAACGACGTCCGGTGGTGATCGGCGGTGATTGGAACATCGCGCACTCCGAGCACGACATCAAGAACTGGAAAGGCAACCTGCGCAGCCCGGGGTTCCTCCCGCACGAGCGGGAGTGGGTCGGTGGATTGCTGGAGTCAGGATGGTCTGACGTGATGCGTGAGCTCCACCCCGACACCGACGGGCCGTACTCGTGGTGGTCGTGGCGCGGAAAGGCGTTCGACAACGACTCCGGCTGGCGGATCGACTATCACCTCGCCAACAAGGCAATGGCGGTGCGCACCGTCAAAGCGTTCGTCGACCGCGCCGACACCTACGACCGCCGGTGGTCTGATCACGCGCCGGTCACCGTCGTGTTCGAGTGACCGCCAAGTAGCGCCCTGCAGATAGCACCTCCAAATAATGAAGTGCTGCCGTCTGAGAGACTGGAAACCATGAGCGACGTCGAGAAATCACCTGCGTCGGGTACGCGGCGGCGGGTGTTGTCGGGTATCCAACCGACCAGCGATTCCTTCCACCTCGGGAACTATCTGGGTGCGGTGCGTCAGTGGGTCGAGCTGCAGGACGAGTTCGACGCCTTCTACTTCATCCCGGACATGCACGCGCTGACCGTGCAGTTCGACCCGTCGGTGCTCGCCGACCGCACACGCATGTCGGTGGCACAGTTGCTCGCCGTCGGCGTCGATCCCGCTCGCTCGACCGTGTATGTCCAGTCGCATGTTCCCGAGATCGCGCAGCTCACCTGGGTTCTCAACTGCATCACCGGATTCGGCGAGGCGAGCCGGATGACGCAGTTCAAGGACAAGGCCGCCAAGCAGGGTGTCGAGTCGTCGAGCGTGGGGTTGTTCACCTATCCGATCCTGATGGCCGCCGACATCCTCGCGTTCCAGGTCGACCAGGTACCCGTCGGCGAAGACCAACGTCAGCACCTCGAGCTGACCCGGGATCTGGCGCAGCGATTCAACAAGCGTTTCGGCAAGGCGTTCACTGTGCCGCAGGCGTACATCGTCAAGGAGTTCGCGAAGATCTACGACCTGCAGAACCCGACGGCCAAGATGAGCAAGTCGGCCGAGACCGACAAGGGATTGATCAATCTTCTCGACGACCCGAAACGGTCCGCCAAGAAGATCCGGTCGGCGGTCACCGACACGGGCAGCGAGGTGGCGTTCGATCCCGAGAACAAGCCGGGAGTCTCGAATCTGCTCACCATCCAGTCGGCGTTGTCCGGGGTGGAAGTCGCCGATCTCGTCGCCAAGTACGAGGGCAAGGGATATGGCGACCTGAAGGTCGAGACAGCCCACGTCCTCAGCGACTTCGTGACCCCGCTGCGCGGACGCGTCGACGAGTATCTCGCCGATCCTGCCTACCTCGACGGCATCCTCGCCGACGGTGCAGCGCGAGCACGCTCGGTGGCGTCTGCGACGCTGCGCGATGTCTACGACAAGGTGGGGTTCCTGGCGCCGAGCGTGTCAGCTACCAAATCCTGACCCGCAGCACTCGCTTCCGGTAGACACGGTGAGTAGGGACTGCACCGACCGAAGGGGAAACGAGGGTCTATGGCTTCGGTGATCGATTCGGGCAAAGCGCTTGTCGTGCGCGGCAAGGACGAGTTCGAATCGGCCCGGGAGCGGTGGGGCTGGCTCGACCACATCTTGCGCACGGTGCAGCGATACAACGATCGTCGCGGCAACCTCTACGCCGCGAGTATCACCTTCACCGGAATCCTCTCGATCGTGCCGATCATCATGGTCGCCTTCTCGATCGGCGGTTTTGTCCTCGCGGCCCACCCGGAGTGGCTCGACAGCATCAAGGACCAGATCGTCAAGGCCATGCCCGGCGAACTCGGCACGACGCTCGAGAGCGCGATCGACTCGGCCATCGAATCACGCGCGACCGTCGGCATCATCGGTCTGATCGGTGCGGGCCTGACCGGTATCGGGTGGATCTCCGGCGTGCGCGTGGGAATGACCGAGATGTTCGGCGGCAGGGTCAACCGCAATGCGGTCAAGTCGAAGATCAGCGACCTCGTGATCTTCGTGTTGCTGGGTCTCGCCTTCCTGTTCACGCTCGGCCTCACCGCCCTGGGCAACAGCGGGTTGATCAACAAGATCCTCGAGTGGGCGCACGTCGACGGCTTCAGCGGCTCGACTGTCGTGGTGCGGGCTGTGGCCATCGTGGTATCCCTTGTCGCGACCTGGCTGCTCTTCGTGTTCATCTTTGCCCGACTTCCCTTGCATCCGTTGCCGTTTCGCAACGTGCTCAAGGCGGCGCTGCTCACCGCGATCATCTTCGAGATCCTCAAGTCTGTCGCGGGCATCTACCTGAAATCGGTGCTCGGCAGCCCGGCGGGCGCGGCGTTCGGACCACTGCTGGGCATCATGGTCTTCGGCTACCTGGCCTCGCGAATCGTTCTGTACGCCACGGCGTGGTGTGCCACGGACAGTGCCAATGAGCCCTACCAGGTAGTCGATCCCACCGAACAGCCCGAGCCGCCGACCGTCGTCGTGCGTCCGGTCTACGAGGTGGATCCTGTGCCGAAGGCCGGACCGTTGGCCGTGGCGGCGGCGATCGGCGCCGCGGTGGCTCTCGTGACGCGGTCCTGGCGACGCTGACCCGACGAGTGCCCTGTTGCGTAGCTACACGCTCACCCGTTTCCTTCCGGCTTATGGAATTCAATAAGCCGGAAGGAAATGGGTGAGCGGGACTCCGTCGATCTCGACGGCCTGAGGTGCGCCCGCGGGACCCGCGAGCCGGTCAGCGGCGTCGGATCAAGCGAAGCGCAAGCAGTAGCAGGAGCAGCGCCGCCAGCAGCCCCACGAGTCCGACGAGGATCCGCACCGACCATCCAGACGTCGACTCCTGATGAGCCGCGCCCTGGGGAGTCGACGCTGCGGCTTCGGTCGTCGCAACCGCGACGTGGGCGTCGTCAGAGGTGGTCGCGTGGTCGTCTGAGGTCGATACGAGTTCGCCCACCTTCGCCTCGCGTGGAGCGTGCGCACCGTAGGCGACGAGCGAGCGTGCCTGATCCCAGTAGTTGTCGTCGGCGGTCGACAAGCCGTACATCTGAACCACCAGAACGGTACGACCGTCCTTCTTGACCGCTCCGACGAACGTCTTCTGCGCGTCGTCGGTATAGCCGGTCTTGCCGCCGAGGACACCCGGATCGCCGTCGAGCAGAAGATGATTCGACGTCTGCATCAGGTAGCCGGGGTGGTCGACGTCGCCGGGAACGTCGGGTCGTTTCGGGTACCCGGGGAACGGGTGGTTCGGCATGGCGATGATCTCGCGGAACGTCGAGTTCTGCATGGCGGCACGGAAGATCACCGCGAGGTCGTATGGAGATGTCGACATTCCGGCGGAGTCGAGACCAGACGGGGTCGACGCCCTGGTGTCATACGCCTGCAGCGAGTGGGCCAGCTGGTTCATCTTGGTCAGCGTTGCGTCGACGCCGCCGAGGTCTCGCGCGATGACGTGGGCGCAGTCGTTTCCGGACACCATGAGGAGCCCGATCATCATGTCGCGCATGGTGTATTTGCCGCCCGGCCCCATCCCGCAGGAGTCGCCCTCGGCGCTCCAGTCGTCTGCCGTCGCGGTGACCGGTTTGTCGAGCGAGATCCCCGAGCGCAGTGCGGTGAGCGCGAGCAGGATCTTGATGGTCGACGCCGGGCGGTACCGACCGTGCGGGTCTTTGGCCGCGATCACAGCGCCGCTGTCGAGATCGGCGACCAGCCAGGCCGCCGACGTCAGCCGCTCCGGCACACGACCCGCCGACGAGTCTGCGACGACGCCGCACCCACCCAACGCTTCGCCGCCGACGGGTGGGTTGTGCACCGGCAGTGGGGCTGGTGTCGTCGAGCCTGGAGCCACGACTTCCGACTCGTCGACAGCGGCAGGCGGCGAGATCCGATGCGGGCAGTGGTCGGTGTCAGGCGAGGTGTCCTGAGACTGTGCCTGCGTCGGCGCCGCCCACGCGGGGGATGCGACGAGGCCCGGACCGATCCCGGCCACAGCGACGATCGCGACCACAGTGGAAATCCTCGCCACAGCGACGATCAGCGCGACCACGCGGCGGACGACGAAGTCTGTGGCGAAGGGCGCGATGGCGCGAGTAGGACGCATATCGCACAGGAGGCTACAGCGACTCACGCCATAGCGGTAGCGCGCCGGCGGAACTGCTTGTCCGCCGACGCGCCCGTCGTTGCTCAGTCCTGGAGAACCTCAGAGGAGTGCGTACGCCTCGGTGAGAACGCCACGCAGGATCTGCTCGATCTCGTCGAACTCCGCCTGGCCGCAGATGAGCGGCGGCGCGAGCTGGATGACCGGATCGCCGCGATCGTCGGCGCGACAATAGAGACCGGCGTCGAACAGTGCGGTCGACAGGAATCCACGCAGGATGCGCTCGGACTCGGCCTCGGTGAACGTCTCCTTGGTGGCCTTGTCCTTGACCAGCTCGATGCCGTAGAAGAACCCCTCGCCGCGCACGTCGCCGACAATCGGGAGGTCGTGGAGCTTCTCGAGTGTCGATCGGAACGCGGGCGCGGTCGTCTTCACATGGTCGTTGAGTCCCTCGCGCTCAAAGATGTCGAGGTTGGCCAACGCGACCGCCGCCGACACGGGGTGACCGCCGAAGGTGTAGCCGTGCGCGAAGGTCGTCGTGTTGTCGTTGAACGGCTCGAAGAGTCGCTCACTGGCGATCATCGCGCCGATCGGGGAGTAGCCCGAGGTCATGCCCTTGGCACAGGTGATGATGTCGGGCTGATAGCCGAAGTCCTCGCAGGCGAACATCGAACCGATGCGGCCGAAAGCGCAGATCACCTCATCGGACACCAGCAGGACGTCGTACTCGTCGCAGATCTCGCGGACACGTTCGAAGTATCCGGGCGGCGGCGGGAAGCAGCCGCCCGCGTTCTGGACCGGTTCGAGGAACACTGCTGCGACGGTGTCGGGACCCTCGAACTCGATGGCCTCGGCAATGCGGTCGGCTGCCCAGCGGCCGAACTTCTTGGGGTCGGCCGCCAGCTCCTCGTCGGGAGCGCGGTAGATGTTGGTGTTCGGCGCGCGGAACCCTCCGGGGGTCAACGGTTCGAACATCTTCTTGAGGTCGGGGATGCCGGTGATGGCCAGGGCGCCCTGCGGAGTGCCGTGGTAGGCGATCGAACGCGAGATCACCTTGTGCTTCATCGGTTTTCCGGTCAGCTTGAAGTACTGCTTGGCCAGTTTCCACGCGCTTTCGACGGCCTCGCCGCCGCCGCTGGTGAAGAAGACGCGGTTGAGGTCGCCGGGCGCGTTGGCCGCAAGTCGTTCGGCGAGCTCGATGGCAGGGGGAGTGGCGTAGGACCACAGCGGAAAGAACGCCAGTTCCTTGGCCTGCTTCGCCGCTGCCTCGGCGAGCTCGTCACGTCCGTGCCCGACCTGGACGACGAAGAGTCCCGCGAGTCCGTCGAGGTAGCTGCGTCCGCGATCGTCGAAGATGCGTGCCCCCTCGCCTCGTGTGATCACCGGTGGCGTGATCTCGTCGCCGTGACGGGAGAAGTGTCCCCATAGGTGCGCAGCGCTTCGCTGCCCGAGGGATTCGGTTACGGATGCGGTCATCGTGTACCCCAATTATATTGCTGTTTCACTAGTTTCAGATAAACGAGGGTCTCGGTCGAGTTCACCTCGGGGTGTGTTCGAACCCTGCGATTGATGATGTCGAGGAGGTGATCGTCGTCCTCGCAGACGACCTCGATCATGATGTCGTAGGTACCTGCTGTCAGTACCACGTAGTCGATTTCGGGATGCTCGGCCAGTTGCCGGGCCAATCGCTCCGTGTCGCCGGTGCAGCGGATGCCGACCATCGCCTGGCGAGAGAAGCCGAGCTTGAGTGGATCGGTCACCGCGACGATCTGCAGCAGGCCGCTCTCGCTGAGCTTCTGGACGCGGTTGCGCACAGCAGCTTCGGACAGGCCAACGGATTTGCCGATCGCCGCGTATGAACTCCGGCCGTCGGCCTGGAGTTCTTCGATGATCTTCTTCGCGATGGCGTCGAGGTGTGTCGACATTGGTTCGCCCACACGTCGATGGTGGCGGATTCAGCAGATATTGGCAACCGAAACCACGGTTTCGGTTGGAAATTGTTGCTCCAAGTCGTGAATCCGTTGTTTTGCCGGTATCGTGATCTGTCGTGTCAACCATCACGACAGTTCCCAGTGGTTGGGTCGACGGTGCTCCCTGCAGCGGATCGGGCCTCGACCACACTGTGATCGATCCCGCCACCGATGCCCCGGTAGCGAACCTCGTACTCGCCTCCGGCTCCGACGTTACCTCCGCGGTCGCACATGCCGCGCGCGCACAACACGATTGGGGTGGAGCCACCCCCGCTGAGCGGTCGGCGGTACTGCATGCCTTCGCGCGTCTGCTCGACGCGAACGCCGATCTGTTGGCGAGCGAGGAGGTCTCCCACACCGGCAAGGCGATCCGTCTCGCAACGGAATTCGACGTGCCGGGCAGCATCGACAACGTCGACTTCTTCGCCGGCGTCGCACGCAATCTCGACGGCAAGGCGAGCGCGGAGTACTCGGGCGAGCACACGTCGTCGATCCGACGTGAACCCGTCGGGGTCGTCGGGTCGATCACTCCGTGGAACTACCCCCTGCAAATGGCCGTGTGGAAAGTGTTGCCCGCGTTGGCCGCCGGGTGCTCAGTGGTACTCAAACCCGCTGAGATCACTCCGTTGACGACGCTGACACTCGCTCGCCTGGCAACCGAGGCGGGTGTGCCAGACGGCGTCTTCAACGTCCTCGTCGGCACCGGCGCAGATGTCGGTGCCGCAATCGCCGGACATCCCGACATCGACATCGTGACGTTCACCGGTTCGACGGCGGTCGGGCGCATGGTGATGTCGCAGGCCGCGGCACATGGCACGCGCGTACAACTCGAACTCGGAGGCAAGGCACCGTTCGTCGTGTTCGACGACGCCGACCTCGACGCCGCGATCCAGGGTGCCGTCGCCGGAGCGCTCATCAACGCCGGACAGGACTGCACGGCCGCGACACGAGCGATTGTCGCGCCGTCGCTCTACGACGACTTCGTGACCGGCGTCGCCGACGTCATGTCATCGGTGCGGGTCGGCGATCCACGCGACCCCGACACCGACATGGGCTCACTCATCTCCCACGCACACCGCGACAAGGTCGCGGCAATGGTCGAACGTGCCCGTGCCGCCGGCGCGCGTGTGGTGACCGGCGGGGTGCTGCCCGACGGTCCCGGCAGCTTCTACCCGCCCACGTTGATCGCCGACGTTGCGGAGGATTCCGAAATCTACCGCGACGAGGTATTCGGCCCCGTGCTGACGGTCTCGACCTTCACCGACGACGATGACGCGCTGCGCCGCGCGAACGACACCGTTTACGGACTCGCCGCATCGGTGTGGACGCGCGACGTCTACCGCGCGCAGCGGGCGAGCCGCGAGATCAAGGCCGGCTGCGTGTGGATCAACGACCACATCCCGATCATCAGCGAGATGCCGCACGGCGGTGTCGGCGCGTCGGGCTTCGGCAAGGACATGTCGACCTACTCGCTCGACGAGTACCTGACCGTCAAACACGTGATGAGTGATATCACCGGTGTTGCCCGAAAGCCTTGGCATCGAACGGTGTTCACGAATCCGGGAGAGGTTCGCTGATGAGCGAGTCATGGGCCACAGAGCCCACTGCGCGCGGGGCAGCACTGGTCTCCACCGCGCACGCGTCGTCGTATTGGCTCGATCGCGCGGATCGGCCTGCGCCGCGTCCGCGCGTGCTCGGTGAGGTGACCGCCGATCTCGTCATCGTCGGTGGGGGTTTCACCGGACTGTGGACCGCTGTGCAAGCGGCAGAACGCGATCCGGGGCGTCGGATCGTCCTCGTCGAGCGCGATCGGATCGCCGAGCACGCCAGCGGACGCAACGGCGGCTTCTGCTCGGCGAGCCTCACCCACGGCCTCGGTAACGGCATGGAACGCTTTGCCGACGAGCTGCCGACACTTCTGCGCCTCGGTCACGAGACCATCGACGCCATCGACGAGGCCATCCGCCGCCACGGCATCGCCGCCGACGCCGAGCGCACCGGCGAACTCGACTTTGCCAATTTCGATTGGCAGGCAGACGAATTGGCCGAGTACGCGGAGTCGGCGAAGGAACTCGGCGAAGACCTTCCGCTGCTGTCGGAGGAGCAGGCGCGCGAACGAGTCGACTCGCCGATGGTGGCGGGAGCGGTGTTCGATCCCGACGTCATCATGCTCGACCCCGCGCGATTGGCGTGGGGTCTTGCCGACGCCGCGGAACGTCTCGGCGTGCGGATCTTCGAGCAGTCGGAGGTGACGGGTATCAGCAGCGAGGGTGACGGGCTGCGGCTCAGTACCGGCTTCGGCGAGATCGTCGCCGACCGCGCAGTGCTCGCGACGTCGGCGAGCCCGTCGCTGGTGCGTCGACTGCGGCTCTACACGGTGCCGGTGTGGGATTACGCGATCATGACCGAACCGCTGTCGGAGGCGCAGCTCGCGTCGATCGGCTGGAAGGGCAGGGAGGGACTTGCCGACGCGGGGCCCCGGTTCCACTACTTTCGTCTGACGGCCGACAACCGGATTCTGTTCGGCGGCTGGGATGCGTTGTACCACTACCGATCCGACGATTCGCCGCGCCACCAGCAGGAGCCGCGTGAGTTCGCGCTACTGGGCGAGCACCTGCTCCAGATGTTTCCGCAACTCGAGGGCATCCGCGCCAGTCATGCGTGGGGTGGGGCCATCGACACGTGTTCGCGGTTCTGTGCGTTCTGGGACCGCTCGTATGGTGGACGCGTCGTCACCGCGGTGGGGTTCACCGGTCTCGGCGTCGGTGCGTCGCATTTTGCTGCCGCGACCGCACTCGACCTCGTCGACGGTGCCGACACCGAGCGCACGCGTCTGAACATGGTGCGCTCCAAGCCGATTCCGTTTCCGCCGGAACCCTTGCGTGCGTTCGGCATCAACATGACCCGACGCGAGCTGGCTCGCAGCGAGCGCCGCCAGGGCAAGCGCGGCCTGTGGTTGACCGTGATGGACAAGGTGGGGCTGGGCTTCGACAGCTGATGTGGCCGCGCGCGTCGACTAGTGGGTGACGAGCTGGGCGACGCCGGCGTCGTAGGTGGTGACGGCGAAGTCGGGGAAGGCTCGGGTGAACTTGTCGGCGACGAAGACCGTGTCGACGCCGTAGCGGGGCAACAACTCCCACAGCTCGCGGACGTTCTTGCTGAACAGACGTCCGAGGGCGAAGACGGGTGTGCCGAGCACCGTGTACTTGTTCTGGTGGCCGCTCGCCTGTGAGGTCAGCTCCAACAGTTGTGCGTAGGTGCGTCGGTTGCTGTCGATCGGCAGGTGCCAGGTCTGGCCGTAGGCCGACTCGGTGTTGCCGATCAGCGCCATCGCGCGGCTGGCGTCGGGAGTCCAGATCAGTGAGCGCAGGGTGTCGTCCCGGATCGGGACGAACGCTCGCTTGTGTTGCGCGATTCGATCGAAAATCAATGCGTTGGTGAAGCTTTGGGTCTGGTCCGGGCCGTAGAACTCGGGGGCCCGACAGATCACGGCGTCGACGGCTCCCGCGGTCATCGCGTCGAGCAACATGGTTGCGGTCTGTGCGCGCGTGCGGCCCTTGCTGCCTACGGGGCGGAACGGGGTGTCCTCGGTTTGTGGCTCACTCGTCATCGGATACATGTAGGTGTTGTCGAAGAACACGAGCTTCGTGCCGTGGTGAGCGCATGCGTCGATCGCGTTGCGCATCATCACCGGAAAACGCTGCGCCCACATCTGAGAATCGGCGGGCAGTCCGACGGTCAGGTATGCGATGTCGCTTCCCGCTACAGCGGCGTCGGTTTGTGCGGCATCCATGAGGTCGGCGGCCACGAGTTCGTCGGTCTCGTTCACCCGCCGGGGTTGTCTGCCGACGAGCCGGATGTCGCGGGTGTGGTTGCGGTGGAGATCACGAGCGAGCTCTGTGCCTATCTGCCCGTTCGCGCCCAGGATCGTCTGCATGGTTCGACGCTAGGCGCCAATGTAAGCAGTGTCAACAAGGGTGGCGCCCGGTGGGAGCGCGGCCGTCGGTCAGCCGATTTGATAGGCGCCCGTCGCGCGGGCGACAAGTTGGCCGGCGCTTGCGGAGATCAGGTCAACAGTGCAGTGGCACAGTCGGTTTCCGTTGTGGAGACGATCAGCGACGATGCGTAGATCGTCGGCGATCAGTGGGTTGATGAAGCTCACCGACATCGAGGTGGTGACCCCGCGGAGCCGATCGGGGATAGGTCGGCCTGCCCACGCTGCCGCCATGATTCCGATGTCTGCACATGCGCTGATCGCGCCGCCGTGGACCATTTCGCCGACGGTCGTCAGCTCCGGCCGGTAGGGCATGACCAGTTCGGCGTGGCCGTCGGAGATATCGGTGAGTCGAAGCCCGAGTTCTGCCACGAAGGGCGAGCGGGGGATGAGCAGTGAGATCGCCTCGGAGCCGTCGGCGGGTGTTGGCAGGTCGGAGGTGGTCACAGTGGGGGCCATGTCGATCCTTCTGTAGTTGGACTATGAAAACGTAGTCAGACTACAATTAGCACATGTCCTCACTGCTTGACGAGCCTCGCGATCGACGACGACGGCGGACGCGGGCCGCTGTGCTCGACGCCGCTGCCGAGTTGTTCTCACGCAACGGATTTCGCGCCACGTCTGTCGATGCGATCGCCGCGCACGCCGACGTCGCGCTGACATCGCTGTATGGGAATTTCCCCGACGGCAAGGCGGAGGTCTACGCGGTGGTCGCGTGTCGACTGGCGCGCGAGCACGCCGAGCGGATGCGACGCAGCGTCGAGCGAACCGGTGGCGGTGCACCGACGGCTCGAGCGGCGTTCGAGGAGTATGTGCGCTTTCATCGGGACGAACCGCTCGCGTTCCGGATGCTGGGTCTCGCCGACGTGTCCGAGGTGCATGGGGACGTCGTCGACCAGGCGCGGTCGGAGATCGGGCGGGTACTCGCGGGCGTAGCCGACGACGTGATCGATGCGATCGACTCTGCTGACCCCGCTGCACGATCGTCGGTACTGCTCGCCTGGGCGGCCATCAACGGCGTTCTCGCGCTAGAACAACGTGGGCACATCGACGCCGCCACCAGCGACAGCCTGCTCGGCGACGCCGTGGAACTACACGTAGCCCGCGTGGCGCAGGTGTGCGAAGTGTGAACGGGTTAGCGTGCTTGGCGCGCGACGACGACGTCGAGCCACCGCGACATCGCTGCCGCAGCCATCGCGCGGGTCGTCGACTCGACGTCGGCGAGGTCGGCGCTGACCTGGTCGGGACCGCCCGGACCCAGCGCGTCGACGAGTTCGGTGCGGTAGGCGGGGTCGTCGAGCCAGGTGGCGAACAGCGGGGAGTCGACTTCGAGATGAAACTGCAGGCCGTAACTCGCGCCGAGGCGGAACGCCTGGTTGGCGTACGACTCCGACGATGCCAGCAGCGTCGCACCGGCGGGTAGATCGAACGTGTCGTAATGCCACTGCATGCTGTCGAATGTCTTGTCCGACAGATCTTTCCACACAGGGTCGACGACGCCGTCCGGGGTCCAGGTGACCTTCGAGATCCCGATCTCGGGGGCAGGCCCCGTGCTGACCTTCGCATCGGCCGCGCTCGCCAGCAACTGCGATCCGAGGCAGACTCCCCAGATCGGTACGTCCTTGGACAGCGCTCGTCGCAGGAAGTCGATCTCGTCGTCGATCCACGGATAGGTCGGTCCGTCGTTGGCTCCCATTCCGCCGCCCATCACCGCGATGGCGTCGAACGACGCAGGGTCGTCGGGAAACGTGTCGCGCTCGGCTCGCAACGTGGTGACCTCGGCGTCGTGTGGAAGACCGCCCGCGTACGTGCCGAGTGATTCGCACTCGGCGTGCCTGATCTCGAGCAGTCGCAGCGTCGTCACTCGCCCTGTGCCTTCGTTGCTGTCGGTTTCGTTGCTGTCGATTCCCTGTCAGGTGTTGATTCCTTGGGTACGACGATCACCGGGGCGGTGGTCCAGCGCAGAATGCGCGCGGCGGTCGAGCCGAGGAAGACGCGGTTGTCGGCGCCGAGATGCCCCGAGCCGACAGCGACGATGTCATTCGCGTCCCACGGCAGATTGTCGAGCGCTTCGTCGAGGGTGTCGCCGTCGGCGACGAGAACGTCGACCTCGAGGTCGACGTCGAGCTGGTCACGGGTGTGCTCGAGAAGCTCTCGCGCCACGTCGACCTGTTGTTTGCGTACCGCGAGGCTGGTGTCGTCGGCCGCTGGATTCTCCAGCGACACCAGCGAGAGCAGACGCACGTCGATCGACGCGGCTTCGGCGAAGCGGATGCCGAACGAGAGGGGATCGCTGGCCGACTTCTTGACCGGCACGGCGATGGTGATCATGTCGATCACGACGTCGGAGCGACGCGCATATCCACGCGGCGCCAGCGCAACGGGCAGCGGTGAGGAATGCAGCAACTCGGTACTCACCGTCCCGAGGGCGTGGCGCGAGATGATGCCGTCACCGGTGCCGCCGACGACGATCATCGCCGCTCCGGACTGCTCGGCGACGTCGATCAGGCCCTCGGTGAACGACTCGTGCACGGTGACCACGGTTCGTACCTCGATGCCCTCCGGGATGCGTGATGCGCCGTCGGCAAGCCATTCCGCCGCCTGGTTCTCGAGGCGTTCCATGTACTGGTCGATGCCCGGTTGACCGTCGTAGGGCACAGGATGGACCACGCAGATCAGGTCGATCGCAGCGCCCGTCTTGGTGGCGATGGCCGCGCCGAGGGCCACGCCGTCGTCACCCGACTGGGTGGCGAGATAGCCGACTGCGACACGTTTCGGGTTCGCAGCGGAGGTGTTGTCAGTAGACATCGGGGACCTTCACTTCAGTGTTCGCGTTGAGGGTCTTGCCCTTGAAGAAGTCGCTGTCGGCGGCGCAGCACGCGAGCATCAACGGGACGCCGAGGACCAGCATGCCGACGCCGAGGATGAATACGCCACCGATTCCGCCGACCGACGTCGAACCGTAGTCGGGGTTGATCATGTCGATGGCGCTCTTGATGAATGCCCAGGCCATCGCGATGCCGCCGAGAAGCGGGAAGAGTCCGCGCATGAAGAAGTTGCGAGCGGAGTCGAACAGCGTCCGACGGAAGTACCAGACACACGAGAACGCGGTGATGCCGTAGTAGAACGCGACGGCGAGACCGAGTGACGCGATCGAGTCGGCAAGCGTGTTCTGACTCGCGAACGACAGAACGAGGTAGAAGACCAACGCCGACGCGCCCATCACGGCCGTGCCGAACGCGGGAGTCATGTAGCGCGGGTGGATGTAGGCGAACCGTTGGGGGAGCGCCCTGTACACGGCCATCGACAGTGTGCCGCGTGCGGTCGGCAGGATGGTCGACTGCGTCGACGACAGGGCCGAGATGCTGACGACGAGCAGCAACGCCGACGCCATCACCGCGCCCGCGACCGGTTCGCCGAGGATGGTGAGCACGTCGTCGGTGTTGTCGGGGTTGTTCAAGCCGATGCCGGTGGTGCCGAAACCTGCGAACGACTCGACGGCGTAGGCGACCAGGACGTAGGTGGCAACGAGGATCAGGCAGCAGATCACCGCCGCCCGGCCGGGTGTCTTCTCGGGGTCCTTGGTCTCCTCGCCCACGGCCAGGCACGCGTCCCATCCCCAGTAGATGAAGATGCACAGGATCACCGCCGCGGCGATCGACGACTGGTCGAGGCCCGTCGGCGACAACCAACTCCACTGGGGTGTGACGGCCTGGGGGCCGGCGTGGTCGGTCGCGACCTTCACGAGCGCGATGACGCTCGCCAGGATCAGGATGCCGAACTGGATGAACATGAGCACCGACTGGATGCGCTCACTGATGACGATGCCGCGGATGCTGATCCAAGTCATCACGATGATGAAGAAGCACCCGAGAGCGACCTTGGCCCACAGGTTGTCGGCGAGTGAATCGAGGTGCAGAAAGCGAAGCAGGTACACGGCCGCGATCTCGGCGACGTTGGCGAGCACGATGATCGCCGACACCGCGAGGCCCCATCCACCGATCCACCCGATCCACGGCCCGAACGCCTTGGTGCCCCAGGTGAAGGTGGTGCCGCAGTCGGGGGTATCGCGCGAGAGCTCTCGGTAGGCGAACGCCACCAGCAGCATCGGAATGAACGCGATCACGAACATCGCCGGCGCTTTGCTGTGCACCGCAGCGACGACGTAGCCGAGCGTCGCGGCGAGACTGTAGGCGGGTGCCACGGCCGACAGACCGATGATCACGTTGCCCAGCAGTCCGATCGACCCGGCCCGCAGCCCTTTGTCGCCCGATTGGATCTCGGCGTGAAGCTTCTCCGCCATGCCGCGATCACCCCCTATGACGTCGCTCAGTAGTTCGTCAAGACTATGGTTCCCGCAGAGTGTGCGCGCGGTGACTGAGCAAATCGACGGCGAATCGGCGGAATTGGTTCGGAATGCGTGATTTGTGTCCGATTTGACGAGGCTAAAGAGTTTAGGCGCGCTCAGGGGTTGGGGCGTGCGCTGGGCGCCTCGGGCGCGCGCGTCCGGACCGGTTTCGGCCCGCGCAGAAAGTGGGGGGAGGGTGCGGCGTCGTGGTCGGGCGGTGGCCGCTCGGCGTTCGGCCCGCGCAGAAAGTGGGGGAAGGGTTCTTTCCTCGGGATGTGTGCTGTTCCTTGGGTAGCTTCGCGGGGAAACGTCGAGGAGTGGGGGAAGGGTTCTTTCCGCGACATTTTTCCGTGTGTTTTGGGAGCTGTCCGCGGCGCGCGCGTGAACCGGCGTCGCGCGGCGCCGGGAACTAGGGGAAACGATCCTTCCTCGGGTTGTGTGCTCTTGCTTGGGTAGCTTCGCGGGGAAACGTCGACACCCCGGGGAAAGAACCCTTCCCCTACTTTCTGCCCCGGGCCCGAGCCAGAGCCCGCCCCCGACCCGACCCCGCCCCGGCCGACAACCGGCGGCGCCTCAGCCCCTTCGACGCGGCGTCGGGCGGTCGCAGGTCGCGAGGGCGTGGGCGCCGCGGGCGGTGTGGTCGCGCACCTTGACCTTGCCGACCCAGATCTCGCAGCGCGCGAAGCGGCCCGTCGATCCGAACGAGACGTCGACGTTCTGATTGCGGGACCGGCTGACAATCGTGAGCGATCCCGACCAGAGGCCGGTGGCGTCGTCGTGTGTCGGAAGCCGCACGTCGGATTGGTGGCGGAGTGTGTTGTGGGCGTCGAACCACACGATCTGCTCGTTCCACTCGCGGTCGGAGCTGACCGAGATGGTCACCACGTCGCCGGTGCTCGGGAATCGGGTCGACGCCGCGGCGGGCGTTGTGGTGCTCAGTAGTGCACCGCACACGAGGATCAGCAGGCTGGCGAGGATGGATCGGGTGTTCACGGGGTAGCTCCGTTCGTCGTATCGAGTCCACGGCTGTGGCCTTGAAGGACTTGGACGCACGCGAACCCCGATCGGTTTCATCGGGCGCGAAAAAAACAACGAACCCGGAAAAACAGCGAACCCACCATCCGCGGAGGATGGTGGGTTCGCCGGGGCTGCAGAGAGGGTCTGCGTCGGTGATTCCGAGATCAGCGCGAGAACATGAGCGCGCGCTTGACCTCCTGGATCGCCTGGGTCACCTGGATGCCACGCGGGCATGCGTCGGTGCAGTTGAACGTGGTGCGGCAGCGCCACACACCGTCGGAATCGTTGAGGATGTCCATGCGCTCGACGGCGCCCTCGTCGCGGCTGTCGAAGATGAAGCGGTGCGCGTTGACGATCGCGGCGGGGCCGAAGTAGCTGCCCTCGTTCCAGAACACCGGGCAGCTCGTGGTGCAGCACGCACAGAGGATGCACTTGGTGGTGTCGTCGAAACGTGCGCGATCCTTCTGGCTCTGGATGCGCTCACGTGTCGGCTCGTTGCCGGTGGTGATGAGGAACGGCTTGATCGCGCGGTACGCGTCGAAGAAGGGCTCCATGTTGACCACGAGGTCCTTCTCCACCGGAAGACCCTTGATGGGCTCGATGGTGATGGTGATGTCCTTGGACTTGTCCTTGGGCAGGAAGTCCTTCATCAGCATCTTGCAGGCCAGGCGGTTGACGCCGTTGACGCGCATCGCGTCGGAGCCGCACACGCCGTGGGCGCAGCTGCGTCGGAAGGTCAGCGTGCCGTCGAGGTAGCCCTTCACATAGAGCAGAAGGTTGAGCAGACGGTCGGTCGGCAGCGCGGGCACACGGAAGCTCTCCCAGCCCTGGGCGTCTGGCTCCTCCGGATTGAAACGCATGATCTTCAGCGTGACCATGGTCGCTTCGTCCGGAACTTCTGGCAACGGCGGCTCGTCGGTGTGCGGCGCCTCAATGGTGGCGGTCATCAGTACTTACGCTCCATCGGCTCGTAACGGGTCTGGATGACAGGCTTCCAGTCGAGCTCGATGTCGGAAAGGAGCTTGTCACCCTTCTTGTAGGCGATCGTGTGGCGCATGAAGTTCACGTCATCGCGATTCGGGTAATCCTCGCGGGCGTGCCCGCCGCGCGATTCCTTGCGGTTGAGCGCGCCGACGACGGTAACCTCGGCGAGTTCGAGCAAGAAGCCCAGCTCGATTGCCTCGAGCAGATCGGAGTTGAAGCGCTTGCCCTTGTCGTGCACGCGGATGTGGTCGTAGCGCTCCTTGAGAGCGTGGACGTCGGTCAACGCCTGCTTGAGCGTCTCCTCGGTGCGGAACACCGACGCGTTGTCGTCCATCGTCTGCTGCAGCGCGGTGCGGATGTCGGCGACGCGCTCATGTCCGTGCTCGGACAGGATGGTCTCGAGCCAGCCGGTGACCATGTCGGTCGGCTTCTCCGGAAGGTCGGTGAACCCGTGGCTGTTGGCGTAGTCGGCGGCTGCGATGCCGGCGCGACGACCGAAGACGTTGATGTCGAGCAGCGAGTTGGTTCCGAGACGGTTTGCACCGTGCACCGATACGCACGCGCACTCGCCTGCGGCGTACAGGCCGTGGACGACGTCGTCGTTGTTGTTGCTGCGCAGCACCTGACCCTCGATGTTGGTCGGGATGCCGCCCATCAGGTAGTGGCAGGTCGGGTAGACCGGCACCCACTCCTTCACCGGGTCGACGCCGAGGTAGGTGCGCGCGAACTCGGTGATGTCGGGGAGCTTCTCGTTCAGGACGTCCTCGCCGAGGTGGGTCACGTCGATGTAGACGTAATCCTTGTTCGGGCCCGCGCCGCGTCCCTCGAGAACCTCGAGCACCATCGAGCGCGCGACGATGTCGCGGGGTGCGAGGTCTTTGATGGTGGGGGCGTAGCGCTCCATGAAGCGCTCGCCGTCGGCGTTGCGCAGGATGCCGCCCTCACCGCGAACGGCTTCGGAGATCAGGATGCCGAGACCCGCGAGGCCTGTCGGATGGAACTGGTGGAACTCCATGTCCTCGACGGGCAGGCCCTTCCGGAACACGATGCCGACGCCGTCGCCGGTCAGGGTGTGCGCATTCGACGTCGTCTTGTACATACGGCCCGAACCGCCGGTCGCGAAGATGATCGACTTCGCGTGGAAGACGTGCAGTTCGCCGGTCGCGAGCTCGTAGGCGACGATGCCGGTGGCGACCGGCTCGCCCTTCTCGTTCTCGCTCAGGCACAGGTCGAGTGCGTAGAACTCGTTGAAGAACTCGACGTCGTGCTTGACGCAATTCTGGTACAGGGTCTGCAGGATCATGTGGCCCGTGCGGTCGGCCGCGTAGCAGGCACGACGCACCGGCGACTTGCCGTGGTCACGCGTGTGCCCACCGAAACGACGCTGGTCGATCTTGCCCTCGGGCGTGCGGTTGAACGGCAGGCCCATCTTCTCGAGGTCTAGCACGGCGTCGATGGCCTCTTTGGCCATGATCTCCACCGCGTCCTGGTCGGCGAGGTAGTCGCCGCCCTTGACCGTGTCGAAGGTGTGCCACTCCCAGTTGTCCTCTTCGACGTTGGCCAGTGCGGCACACATGCCGCCCTGCGCCGCGCCGGTGTGGCTACGCGTGGGGTAGAGCTTGGTCAACACTGCGGTGCGGGCGCGGGGCGCTGCTTCGATCGCTGCGCGCATACCGGCGCCGCCTGCACCGACGATGATGACGTCGTAACGGTGTTCCTGCATCTTCAGTGGTCTCCTTAGTTTGCGCTGTTCACGTCGAAGGTGAGCAGCGCGTAGGTGCCCAACACCAGCACGAGGATCATCGAGACCCCGAGCAGCACGTTCAGCCAGAAGCGGGTCGAGTCCTTGCGCGAGTAGTCGGCGATCACCGTGCGCACACCGTTGCCGCCGTGCAACTGGGCCAGCCACAGCATGGTGAGGTCCCAGATCTGCCAGAAGGGCTCACGCCACCGAGCCGCGACGAACGATGCGTCGATGCGGTGCACGCCGTTGTCCCACGCCAGCATGATGAACATGTGGCCGATGGTCAGGATGATCAGGGCCAGACCGGAGAAGCGCATGAACAGCCATGCCCACTTCTCGAAGTTGCCGCCTCGGGGCTTGCGCGGCGAGCGCGGATTGTCGAGGCTGGCGGGCCGGTCGTACTGGGTGCCCAGCGACTTGGCGACGTTCTGTGAGGTAGGAGATGTGGTCATTGTCGTATCTCCTTAGAACGCGTGCTCGATGAGGATCTGCAGGAGTCGGATCGCCGCGGCACCGAAGACCACCACGAACAGTCCGAGAATCACCCACAGCATCTGACGCTGGTACTTGGGGCCCTTCGACCAGAAGTCGATCAGGATGATGCGCAGGCCGTTGAGTGCGTGATAGAGCACGCACGCCACGAGCGCGATCTCCATGAGACCGATGATCGGGGTCTTATAGGTGTTGATGATCTCCGAGTACTTGTTCGGGTCGATACGGATCACCGCCGTATCGAGCACATGCACGAACAGGAAGAAGAAGATCGTCACGCCTGTGATGCGGTGTAGCACCCAGGACCACATGCCTGGATCGCCGCGGTACAGCGAACGTTTGCGCACCGGCTCCGGTGCGACCTCTGTCTCGGAACTCATCGGGGAATTGGCCTCCAACATCGTCGATGGACGCGGTGGCACCGGCTGGGTGTCACCTTGGACCCATGCAAGAGACTTTAAACCTATGCTGAGTGAGTCGTTAAATTGCCCGAACCGATCTGCGGGACAAGGCATTACGAATTAGGTTTGCCTTACCAAGCTTGTTTGGGTATCTCCCATCGCATCGACTCCGATACCGACCGACCGGCAGGAGGCTGTCTTGACTCCCGATATTGATTGGAATCTATTGCGGGACAAAGCAACTCGCATGATCGAGTGTGCTTATGCCCCGTATTCCTCGTTTCCGGTCGGGGCGTCGGGACTCACAGACGACGGCCGAATCGTGGTTGGTTGCAATGTGGAGAATGTCTCATACGGGCTCGGTATCTGCGCCGAGGTCGGACTCGTCGCATCGTTGATCGCGTCGGGCGGCGGGCGACTCGTTTCGGTCAGTGTGTGCGACGCCACCGGGTCGATTCTGATGCCGTGTGGGCGTTGCCGACAGGTCCTCTACGAACACGGTGGCGGCGATCTGCTCGTCGATCATCGCGATGGACCGACGACGCTGGCGCGACTGTTGCCCGACGCATTCGGACCCGACGACCTCGACGCGGTGCGGTGAGATGAGCGACCACATTCACGCGACGTCGGTCATCGCAACCAAACGCGACGGCGCAGAGCTCACCACGCCGCAGATCGACTGGGTGGTCGACGCCTACACGCGCGGCGACGTCGCGCCCGAGCAGATGTCGTCGCTGCTCATGGCGATCGTGCTGCGGGGAATGACGCGTCGCGAGATCGACGACTGGACCCGCGCCATGATCGACAGCGGCACCCGAATGGACTTCTCCCGACTCCGTCGTGGCGGCGCGGTGCTGCCGACCGTGGACAAGCACTCGACCGGCGGTGTCGGCGACAAGATCACCCTGCCGTTGGCTCCGGTGGTCGCCTCCTTCGGCGTCGCGGTGCCCCAACTGTCGGGGCGCGGCCTCGGCCACACCGGAGGTACGCTCGACAAGCTCGAATCGATCCCGGGCTGGCGGGCAGACCTGACGACTGCCGAGATGCACGCGCAGCTCGAGAACGTCGGAGCGGTGATCTGCGCCGCGGGCGCCGACCTCGCGCCCGCCGACCGCAAGCTCTACGCGCTGCGCGACGTGACGGGGACCGTCGAGTCCGTCCCATTGATCGCCAGCTCGATCATGAGCAAGAAGATCGCCGAGGGCACCGGCGCACTCGTCCTCGACGTCAAGGTGGGGTCGGGGGCATTTCTGCCCGACGAGGCCCTCGCGCGGCAACTCGCCGAGACGATGGTGTCGCTCGGCGTCGACGCCGGCGTGCGGACCACGGCGTTACTCACCGACATGGACGCCCCACTCGGGTTGACCGCGGGCAATGCGGTCGAGGTCGCGGAGTCGCTGGAGGTGCTCGCCGGGGGAGGACCGTCGGACGTCGTCGAACTGACGATTGCGCTCGCGCGTGAAATGCTCGACGCCGCAGGCGTTTCCGACGCCGACCCGGCAACCGCACTGGCCGACGGCAGCGCGATGGACACCTGGCGCGCCATGATCGCCGCGCAGGGAGGCGATCCGGATGCCCCACTACCGCGTGCGCCGCACACCGACGACGTGCCCGCACCGGCGTCCGGTTACGTTCACCGGATCGACGCGCGGGCGGTCGGTGACGCCGCGTGGCTGCTCGGCGCCGGACGGTCGCGACCCGGCGAAGCCGTCCAGGCGAGCGCCGGAGTCGTGTTGCACGCGAAGCCAGGCGACCGCATCAGCGCGGGCTCACCGCTGTTCACGCTCCACACGCAGACGCCCGAACGATTCGACGCCGCGCGGGCGAGGCTCACCGACGCGACCGTGATCTCACCGGATCCACCGCCGCATCCCCGACCAATCGTGCTCGATCGCGTTAGGTTCGACTGATGACGCCAGCGACGGAGAGTGCAGTGACCGACAGTGCAGTGACCGACAGTGTGACGACAGCAGCGGACGGCGCGACATCGGAAACGGGTCTGACTGTCGCCGGAGGGCAGCCGCTCGACCTGAGCACCCTCGCGCTCGCGCCGAAAGTCCTGCTCCATGATCATCTCGACGGTGGGCTCCGACCGTCGACCGTGCTCGAACTCGCCACCGAGGTCGGCTACGACGACCTCCCCGCCACCGACGCCGACTCGCTTGCGCACTGGTTCCGGGAGGCCGCGGACAGCGGGTCACTGGAGCGATACCTGGAGACCTTCGCACACACCGTTGCCGTGATGCAGACGGCATCTGCGCTCGAGCGCGTGGCCCGAGAATGCGTCGAAGACCTTGCGGCCGACGGTGTCGTGTATGCCGAGATCCGTTATGCCCCCGAGCAGCACCTCGAGCGAGGGCTGACGCTCGACGAGGTCGTCGAGGCGGTGTTGCGCGGTTTCGCAGAGGGTGAGGCGGTCGCCGCTGCGGGCGGACGACCGATCACGGTTCGCTGCCTGGTGACCGCGATGCGTCACGCCGCGCGTGCACGCGAGATCGCCGAACTCGCGGTGCGCTATCGCGACGAGGGCGTCGTCGGATTCGACATCGCAGGTGCGGAGGCGGGCAACCCGCCGACTCGCCATCTCGACGCATTCGAGTACATGCGCGCCAACAGTGCACCCTTCACCATCCACGCCGGCGAGGCATTCGGGCTGCCGTCCATCCACGAGGCGATCGCGTTCTGCGGCACGGACAGACTGGGCCACGGGGTGCGGGTGATCGACGACATCACCCTGCCCGACGGCGTCGACCTCGCAGCGTCGTCGTTCGCCGGTGCAGAACTCGGAGAGATCGCTAATGTGGTGCGCGACAAGCGGATTCCGCTCGAACTCTGCCCGAGCTCGAACGTGCAGACCGGCGCGGTCGCCTCGATGGCCGATCACCCGTTCAATGCGCTCGCGCGGCTGCGATTCCGGGTCACCGTCAACACCGACAACCGGCTGATGAGCGACACGACGATGAGCAAGGAGTTCTATCGGCTCGCGCAGCAATTCGGTTACGGCTGGGCCGATTTCGAGCGATTCACCGTCAATGCGATGAAGTCGGCGTTCATCCACTTCGACGAACGCCTCGCGTTCATCGACGAGGTGATCAAGCCCGGCTACGCGGTCCTGATCGGCTGACTCGGCTCAACCGTGCGGCACGACGTCGAGCTTGACTCAGACGTCGGGCCGCATCCGGGATGGACTCGTCAGCGCTTGATCTCCAGGCGGTCCTCGAAATCGTGCTCGAGTGCGCGCCACGCCTCGGCCTCGTTGTCGAACGGTGCCGAGGGTGCCAACCGCTTCGGGTCCGGGTTGATCGCGTAGTCGACGAACCAGCCGAGCGGGGTCGTGCTCGCCAAGGCCTCCGAGACTGCGTCGTCGTCGGCGTAATCGGCTGCGTCGGAGAACAATTCGACGGCGAGGTCGAGCTGGTTGCGGTCGATGCGGCGCGGGCCGTCGAGGATGTCCTCTGCGAGGCCGGGCAGCACGTAGACGTTGTCGTCGATGACGTCGAACTCGAGTGCCCCATCGGTTGCCTCGGTGCGGACGTCGGTGAACGTGGAGACGTCGGTGAGATCGTGGTCGTTGTTCTCGGCGAGGAATTTCGACAGCGTGCGCGGCGAGGTGAACACGAAGATCCTGCCCCGTGCACCGAGGAACACGGGGTCGTCTCCGAGGTAGCAGCGCAGCGAGAGGTATTCGCCGGTTCCGGTGACGATCTTGATCGGGTCGATGCCGACGCCCGCCCAGAAATCGTCGTCGTCGATGTCATCGAGGTCGTCTTCGTCGTCGTCCGCGGACTCGTCGGCGCCCGTCGCGGCCGTGACAACCGCAGCAGCCTCGGCGTCTTCGGAGTCGTCGTCGAGCAGGTCGATGTCGTCGTCGGGCTCGTCCTCGTCCTCGGCCGACGCCGCGGCTTCGAGTTCATCGGCGGCGACCGTGACGGCCGCAGCGTCGACGTCGGGGGTCTTGATGACGTCATCGATGGCGTCGAGGACGTCGTCCCAGTGCTTGGCGATGAGACGCCCGATGCGGACCCACAGGTCGACGCCGTCGCGGCCCTCGAAATTGCGGGTACCGGTCGTCACCGCTCCGAGGATCGGGTTGCCGTTGAAGAACTTGGTGACGGTGATCAGTTCGCAGACCTCGCCGAGGATGCGCACGATCTCGAGTGCGTCCTCGAGTTCGGCGATCACCTCGGGTGTCGGGTCTTCTGCTGCGAGCTCCGGCACACCGACGAGATCGTAGGTGTGGCGGTCGTCGGGGATCAGTTCGTCGGCCGAGAGCTGCTTGACGGTGTCCCACGCCGGGTGCTCGATGAGATCGTTGTCCGTGTCGGTGCGGACGAAGCCGACGAGCTCGGCGACGCCGGGGAATACGTACAGGTCATCGTCGAGTCCGAGGAATGCCTCCCACTCGTCGTCGCCCTCACGCCAGCGTGGCGCCCACAGGGTGAAACCGTTTCCGTTGGTGAGTCCGAGTTCGATGGGAACGATGTCTCCGGCCATGAGGCAACAGCGTAGCGATGATCACTGTGAACTCGATACCTGCCCCGTCCGCCCCGATCACTTCGGCCGGAAGAAGCCCTGGAATCCCTGCCCCGCGTTGGTGGTCCGCAACGGGGAAACGCCCACCGGGTCGCCGGCCTCCACGAGCTGGTCGTTGCCGATGTACATCGCGACATGCCCGTCCCACACGGCGAGGTCGCCGGGCATCAACTGATCTTGCGTGACCGCCATACCTGCGGTGTCTTGCTCCTGCGCCAGTCGAGGAAGTTCGACGCCCGCCTGTCGGTATGCCCACTGGGTGAATCCGCTGCAATCGAAGCCGTCGGGTGTGGTGCCACCCCAGACGTACGGCACGCCCTGCTGGCTCAGCGCTGCACGGACCGCGGCGGCCGCGCGTTCGTTCGGTGCGTACGCGACCGAGCCGTCGGGGAGCGTGACCGCGACGCCCTTGCCCGTCGGCGACGACGCTGTGTTCGCCACGGGTTGCGAGCCGACCTCCGCCGGTGCCTCGTGACGGCCGAGTTCGGACATCGTCCTGGTGTCGTCGGCGAGGTCGGTCTGCGCACGCGACACGATCGACAGCCCGCGCTGCACGTGGTCGACGGCGACCGGCACGATGGCCGCCAGGCCCGCCGGCGTCGACAGCGCGGGACCCATCGCGATGGCAGCGCGCTCGAACGAATCGACGAGCTCGCGCAGTTGTCGGGCGGCGAGTTCGATTCGAGCACTTGCGGTTTCCACCAGTGTGGCGATCTGCCGTCCGTCGTCGTCGACTGTGGTCGAGGTGCGCGCAATGCGGTCGGCTGCCGCTGCCGCGCCACCTGACCCGATTCCGCGCCACTCGTTCTGCACGGCAGACGTTGCCGCCGCTGATGTTCGACGCACCTCGTCGAGGTCGGTGCTCGCCGATCGGATCATCGTGGCGGGATTCTCGGCGGGCAGCACACCGGTGCCGAGTGCGGTGATCAGGATTCGCAGGGGTGCGATGAGGATGTCGACGGTGATCATGGCAGGCGCAGCCCCATGTCGGAGGCGCTCGCGGTGTCGGCGTCGGAGTAGGCGACGGCGGCGGTCGTCGTGTTGGTACCGATTCGATCGTGTGCGACGGCGATGGAGTCGAGTCGCTCGGCGCGGGCCTGCATCGTCGCTGACAGTGCCGCGAGGAAGTCGGCTCCGATCACCCCGAACGTCGGTGTCAGTGCCGCGAGGTCGGCCCGGCCGGCGGTCGCGTGTGCGGCGACACGGTGCCCCGCGGCGCGCTGGGTGCCCGCGTAGGCATCGAGTGCGGCGGTCTCGAGTGCGGCGAGTGCTGCGGTGTCGAGGGAGGTGCGATAGGAGGTGAGGTCCGTCATGCGAATTGAGACGGCGAGAAGCCACGATCGGTTCCATCGAATTTGCGTTCTCGTGGCTGCCGGACAAGTGCGCACCGACGGTGGACGCGCCCTAGAGTGATCCGCATGCAGGTACAGATCGTCGAACATCCGCTTGCCGCGGCCCGGCTCACCACGTTGCGCGACAAGACGACCGGTAACGCGGGATTCCGTGCGGCACTGTCGAGTCTGACGCAGATGCTGGTGTACGAGGCATTGAGCTCTGCGAAATCTGCGGTCGTCGAGATCGAGACGCCGTTGCAGCCCTACACCGGTTCGAGGCTGGAATGTGCGCCGCTGCTCGTACCGGTCCTGCGTGCGGGAGTCGGCATGGTCGATCAGGCCCTCGCGATGGTGCCCGAGGCGCACGTCGGATTCGTGGGTATCGCGCGCGACGAGGAGACCGCTCAGCCGGTGCCGTACCTCGAATCGCTGCCCGATGATTTGTCCGGATTCCCGGTGTTCGTCCTCGATCCCATGCTGGCCACCGGCGGATCAATGCTGCACACGATCGAACTCCTCGTCGCACGCAACGCGACCGACATCACCGCGGTCTGCGTCGTCGCGGCACCGGAAGGTGTTGCTGCACTGGCTGATTCAGGGCATCCGGTGCGTCTTGTGGTTGCATCGGTCGACGACGGACTCAACGAGGCCGCCTACATCGTGCCCGGTCTCGGCGATGCGGGTGACCGCCAGTTCGGGCCGCGCTGAGGGCACGGTTCGGAGTCGGGAGATTCGACGCCTGGGTTTCACGCCAAGGCGCGCTACGCGGCGGTCGCCGACCAGCGGCCGTCGTGGCGTCGGACCGAGACCGGATGGTCGAAGCAGGCGCTGATCTCCTCCGAGGTCAGCGTCTGGGCAACCGGTCCCGACGCCGTCACCTCGCCAGCGCGGAGCAGCATAGCGTGCGTCGTCGAACTCGGCAGATCCTCGAGGTGATGGGTGACCAGCACGCTCGCAAGGCGGTCGACGTCTGAGCGCAGGCGGTCGATCGCCGACAACAGACGCTCGCGGGCGGCGAGGTCGAGGCCGGTTGCGGGCTCGTCGAGCAGCAACAGGGCAGGACGCGGCATGAGAGCGCGCGCGATGAGCGTGCGACCGCGCTCGCCCTGGCTCATCACCGGCCATTCGGAGTCGCGTCGGGCACTCATGCCGAGCATGTCGAGCAGATCGTCGGCGTGGCGATGCTCGTCGTCGGTGTAGGCGTGGCGGCGGTCGAGTTCCGGGGTGTTGGTCAGACCGGTCAGCACGACGTCGTGCGCGGTGATCGGTACGTCGATGCGCCAGCGCGGATCGACGTGACCGATGTGAGTTCGCAGTTCGCGCATGTCGACCCGACCGAGCCGACGACCGAGCACATCGACAGTTCCGGTGGTGGGGTGGCTGCGCGCGCCCAGGATTGCCATCAGCGTCGACTTGCCCGCCCCGTTCGGTCCCAACAGCGCCCAGTGCTCGCCCGGAGAGACCGACAGGCTCACGTCATGCAGCAGCTTCCGTCCCCCGCGGACGACGTCGACCGATGAGGCGTTCAGGACTGGCGCGTCGGTGGATGAACTCACCCGTCAGTTGTAATCCAGCGACGCCGACGCCCCGTCACGGGGTACAGGGGAGAGCGCAGTTCAGGATGCGGTCCAGTACGCATTCATCGGCTCGGTGGCGATGGTCTCGCCGTTCTTCTCGATATCGAGTTGGCTTGGCCCCACGACGTAGGTCACGTTGCCGTTGGTGGCTCGATAGGTGTCGCCGCTGCGAGTCGGATAGCCGACTTCGACGGAGTTCCCCTCGGCGTATCCCTTGTAGTACCAGCGTCCGGCCTGCGAACCCACCTGGCAGATCACGATCTGCGAGCGATTGGTCGCAGCGATCACCATCGCCGGGTCGTCGGCCGCGTTGCACCGTGGACCCGCGGTGAATCCCTGCCAGTCGGTTCCAGAGATGTCGGGGGTGGCATGCGGGGTCGTAGGGCTGTCTGTGTCCTGAGTGCCGTTGTTCTGGGGATTCTTGTTCTGGATTTCGGGAGGGCGAGTGCCGTTCTGGGCGCCACCTGAGCCTGCCGTGGTGGTCGCGGGTCCGACGTTGCCCGGTGCCCCGGACGTCGGTGCAGGTGAACTCGACGCCGCCGCCGAGTTCGAGTCGTCGCCTTCGAGACGGGGGAGCAGGATCAACGCGGCCAGTACAACTCCGACGACGAGAAGGATTCCCGTCGCGATCGCGATGATCACCGCCGGAGACGACCACGGCGACCGCTGCGGGGGCTGCTGGGGGTAGGTCATGCGGAGCATTCCTTCCGTCGGTGACCCGTCACGGACCTCTGGTGTCGATCAGGTGCGGCCGTACTCGGCGAGTTCGGCCGCGACACGCAGCGTCAGGTCGTCGAGCAGATGAACAAGTGCGCGGGTATCTGCACCGTATGTCGTCGGCGCCGCCGATTGTGTTGCCGACACCACGAAATCGGGAGGTGTCGTCATTTCGATGTAGTACTTGAGTTTCGGCTCGGTGCCGGACGGGCGTGCCATCACCCGTACCGACATTCCGTCGCCCGCAACGCCGCGCAACGCGATCAGATCCGTGCGCAGACTGTCGCTGCGTCGGGCGTAGTCCGCCGCCGTCACCGCGATGTCGGCCAGTGTGCTCGGCGGCGCGGTGCGTAGCCGCTCCATCAATGCGGCGATCACCGTGGTGTCGTCGACGCGCACCGAGTGTTGGCGCGTCACATGCACGCCGTGTGTCTCGTACAGCTCGAGGAGCAGGTGCGCCACACCGCGGCCGTCGCGGCGACAGCGGTCGGCCAATACGGCCAATGCCACCGCCGCGCTGATGCCGTCTTTGTCGCGCACCGCGTCGGGGTCGACACAGTGCCCTATCGCCTCCTCATAGGCGTATCGCAGCGGTTCTCCGGCGCGCACAAGCCATTTGAAGCCGGTCAGCGTCGTCACATGGTGGGCGCCCGCACGCGTGGCGATCTTCTCCAGCAGACTGCTCGACACCAGCGTGCTCGCAACGACCGGGGGTTCTCCGTCGGGGCCTGCCGCACCGTCGGAGAGGATGAACGAGCCGAGCAGCGCGCCGGTCTCGTCGCCGGTGAGCATCCGCCAGGTGCCCTCGACGCGCGTGCCCACGGCGCACCGGTCGGCGTCGGGATCGAGCGCGATCGCAATGTCGGCGTCGACCTCTTCGGCGAGCGCGAGCAGCAGGTCACTCGCGCCTGCCTCCTCGGGGTTGGGGAAGTCGACGGTGGGGAAGTCGGGGTCGGGTTGGAACTGTTCGTCGACGACGTGGACGTCGGTGAATCCTGCACGCGCGAGGGCGTCGACGGCGATCGCACCGCCGACGCCGTGCATCGGAGTCAGTGCGATCCGCAACGAGGTGTCGGCGACGGTCGGGAAACGCCTGCCGACGCGATCGAGGTAGCGGCCGACGACCTCGTCGGCACGCGGGTCGTGCACGACGGGCTGGCGGGGAATGTCGACGGCGTCGGGTGATGCCGCGATGAGCTCCTCGATCTCACCGTCGGCGGGCGGAACGATCTGTGCGCCCCCGGCGAGGTAGACCTTGTAGCCGTTGTCGCCGGGTGGGTTGTGGGATGCCGTGATCTGGACCCCCGCGACGGCGTCGAGATCGCGGCACGCGAACGCCACCAGCGGCGTCGGGCCCGGCGCCGGAACGACGACGACGCGGAAGCCTGCCGCCGCGAGGACCTGTGCCGACGCTGCGGCGAACGGCTCGGAACCATGGCGGGCGTCACGACCGACCACGACTGAACCGCCACCGTGTCCGTGCTCGATCAGCCACGCGGCAAGGCCCGCCGTCGCTCGGGTGACGACCGCGACGTTCATGCCGTTGGGGCCCGCGCGCACCGGGCCGCGCAGTCCCGCGGTACCGAATCGCAACGGTGCTGCGAAACGCTCGGCGAGGTCGGCGTCGTCGACTGTGGTCAGTTCGGCCCGGGTTGCGGGATCTGGATCGGCGGCGATCCATGCGGCAACCCGCTCGTCCGCGACTCCGTCGCTCACGTCCCCGACTCCGTCGCTCACGCGGTGCCGAGTTCTTCGATGATCGCGGCGAGCAGCGTGCCCATTCGTGCCGCAGACGCCCGCCCCACCTCGAGTACCTCGGTGTGGCTGAGCGGTTCTCCGGTGATGCCGGCCGCGAGGTTGGTGACCAGAGAGATCCCGAGAACCTCCATCGCCGCGGCCCGTGCGGCGATCGTCTCGTGGACCGTCGACATACCGACCAGGTCGGCGCCGATGGTGCGGAGCATGCGGATCTCCGCCGGGGTCTCGTAGTGGGGCCCGGGTAGTCCGGCGTACACGCCCTCGGCAAGCGACGGCTCGATACCGCGGGCGACGCCGCGCAGCCGGGGCGAGTAGGCATCGACCAGATCGACGAACTGCGCACCGACAAGCGGCGAACGCGCGGTGAGGTTGAGGTGGTCGCTGATGAGGACCGGTTGGCCGACGGACATGTCGTCTCGTAGGCCGCCCGCCGCGTTGGTCAGCACGATCGTGCGCGCGCCGGCCGCCGCTGCGGTGCGTACCGGGTGTACGACGCGGGCGAGGTCGTGGCCCTCGTAGGCGTGAATCCTGCCCAGCATCAACAAGACTCGACAGTTCCCGATCCGCACCGAATGAATGACGCCGCCGTGTCCCGCTGCCGTCGGCGGCAGGAAGCCGGGAATGTGGGCCATCGGCACCGACGCGATCGGTGCGCCGAATGCCTCCGCCGCCGGAGCCCAGCCGGACCCGAGGACGACCGCGACGTCGTGCGTTGAGGCATCGGTTTCGGCTGCGATGGTCGCGGCCGCGGAGATGGCCGCGGCGTCGGCGTCGACGGTGGGATCCATGGGCATCACACTAGGGGCATCCTGCGTGCCGCGTGTGACCAGGCGATAAGGTCAACCCATGCCGTATCTGTCTGACGCTGCGCAGTCCGAGAATCCCGATATCGCCTACCTGTACCTCGGGTCGCCGGGTGTCGAACTCGACGAGAACAATCCCGAGAACCGGTTCAGCCCTGCGTGGCTCGACGCGATCGAAGGTCTGCTCGACGAGATCGCCGCGGGTCCGGACAAGGCACTGGTGATCACGTCAACAGGCAAGTTCTTCACCAACGGACTCGACACCGACTTCGTCTTCGCCAACGCATCCGAGCTGCCCGCCTACCTCGACCGGGTGCATGCGCTCTACGCGAAGGTTCTGACGCTTCCGCAGTCGACGGTCGCAGCGATCAACGGTCACGCCTTCGGCGCCGGCGCCATGCTCGCGCTGTGCGCCGACTACGCGGTCATGCGCACCGAACGCGGCTTCTGGTCGCTCCCTGAGGCCGCACTGAACATGCCGTTCCCGCGCGGGATGGCCGGCCTGCTCACCACACGACTGCCGGATCGCACTGCCACAGAGGCAATGCTGACCAGCCGCCGCTACGGTGCGGCCGACGCCGTGGCAGCGGGCATCGTCGACGACGCCGTGTCGGCGGACGAGCTACTGACGCGGGCGGGTGAGGTGGCCGCTGAGCGCACGGCGGTCGCCGGGCCCAATCTTGCCAACGTCAAGCGAGCTCTGCGGCAGCACCTTCTCGCCGATCTCGTCGCCCCGACGCCTGCCGCGCTGCTATGAGCGACGGCGCGTCGATCATCGACGACTGGTGGGCGGCTCATCGCGCCGACGTCGTCGGTTGGCGGCGTGCCATCCACCAGCAGCCCGAGTTGTCGCGGCAAGAGGTCAAGACCACCGAGATGGTCATGGCGCTACTCGGAGAAGTGGGCCTGAACCCCACGCGTCTTCCGCTGGGAACCGGGGTGGTCTGCGATCTCGGCCCGACGACGGGTCAGCGCATCGCGCTCCGTGCCGACATGGACGCGCTGCCCATCACCGAGCACACCGGATTGCCGTTCTCCTCCACCGTCGAGGGTGTCTCGCACTCGTGCGGCCACGATGCGCACACCGCGATCCTGATCGGGGTGGCCCGGCTGCTCGCGGCCGTCCCGTCGCTACCGGTCGGTGTGCGACTGATCTTCCAGCCCGCCGAGGAGGTCATGCCGGGCGGTGCGCTCGACGCCGTCGCCGCCGGAGTGACCGAGGGCGTCAGTCGGATCTTCGCGCTGCACTGCGATCCGCGACTTCCCGTCGGCTCCGTCGGCCTCCGTGCAGGCGCACTGACATCTGCAGCGGATCACATTGAGCTGCAGATACATTCGCCCGGTGGGCACACGTCGCGCCCGCACCTCACCGGCGACATCGTGTACGCGATGGGCACGGTGATCACCGGACTTCCCGGTGTGCTGTCGCGCAGGGTCGACCCACGCTCGGGCACGGTGATGGCGTGGGGTGCGGCGCATGCGGGCAACGCGCCCAACGCGATTCCGCAGGAGGGCATGCTTCGAGGCACCGTCCGCACCGGAGATCACGCCACATGGGGTGAGTTGGAACCGTTGGTGCGCAGCGTCGTCGGGCAACTACTCGGCCCGCTCGGAGTGTCGTACGACCTGTCCTACTTTCGCGGAGTGCCGCCGGTCGTCAACGACGAGACCGCGATCGCGATGTTGGCGACCTCGGTATCGGCACTCGGACCCCAGGCCATCGCGGATACCCCGCAATCGCCTGGCGGAGAAGACTTTTCGTGGTATCTCGAGCACGTGCCGGGCGCGATGGGCAGGCTCGGTGTGTGGGACGGGATGGGGCCGCAGATGGACTTGCACCAACCCAACTTCGACCTCGACGAGCGCGCGCTCGAGGTCGGCGTGCGCACCCTCGCGGGCGTCGTGCTCGACATAGCCTGAGTCGACGCCGACCGAGGTGATGCCCCGCCGGGGCCTCTCAGGAATCGATCGGGCCGGGTCCCGGTCCGACGTTGCGCGCTTCGCGCAACCTGATGTCCTGTACGTAATCGGCTGGGGCGCCTGCGCTTTCGGCCGCGTCGGCCATCACGCCGAGGTAGCGTGCCGACGGGAGTCCGCCTTCGAAGGCGTCCATCACGTAGAGCCACGCGAGCACGGGTCCGTCGGCGGTGTCGACGCGGGCGCGGATCTTGCGGTGGATGCCGAGTTCTGAGCCCTCCCAACGGTCGAGGGTTGCCTCGTCCTCGTCGGGGACGTCGTAGAGGACGACGAAGACCTGGGCCTCGGGGTCGTCGCGGTCCTCGGTGACTGTCGCGAGCGAACCCTCCCAGCCGATGTCGGCGCCGGCAAAGGTGAGTCGCCAACCGCGCAGCCAGCCGGTCCCCGACATCGGGGAGTGCGGTGCGCGCTCGGTCATCTGGTCCGGACTCATGTTGGACCCGTACGCGGCATATATCGGCACGTCGGGAAACTCTAGATGGTCGCGGCCCGTCACGAAAGCGGACGGTGAGCGACGCGACTCGCCCCGTGACGGCGTGGACGCCCGGGTGGGACTAGGTTGGAGGTGTTGAGCGGCGCCTGTATGTGCCGTGCCCGATGGCCCCTCTCGCCGAACAGGAGTGTGCTCTGTGACCAGGATCGTGATCATCGGCGGTGGCCCCGCCGGATACGAGGCCGCGCTGGTCGCGGCAGCGTACGGCGCCGACGTGACCGTGATCGACTCCGACGGCATCGGCGGCGCGTGTGTGCTGTGGGACTGCGTGCCGTCGAAGACCTTCATTGCCTCGACCGGCATCCGAACCGAGGTTCGACGGGCCATCGACCTGGGCATCAACCTGCGTACCGACGACGCACTGGTCACCTTGCCGCAGATTCACCAGCGCGTCCGCGACCTCGCGTTCGCGCAGTCAGCCGATATCCGCGACCGGCTGCTCAGCGAGGGCGTGACACTCGTGTCCGGCTACGCATCACTGGAGGAGACGCACCCGGGGATCGCGTCGCATCGTGTCGTCGCCACGCTGCAGGATGGCACCACTGAGCACTACGACGGCGACGTCGTCCTGATCGCGACGGGCGCGTCGCCGCGGGTACTTCCCGACGCCAAACCGGATGGCGACCGCATCCTGACGTGGCGCCAGCTCTACGACCTCGAGAAGCTGCCGGAGCATCTCGTCGTCGTCGGCTCGGGTGTGACCGGTGCCGAGTTCGTGCACGCCTACACCGAACTCGGCGTGAAGGTGACGCTCGTCTCCAGCCGCGATCGCGTGCTGCCGGGCGAGGACGAAGACGCAGCGCTGGTCCTCGAGGATGCGCTGGCCGAGCGCGGCGTCGAATTGGTCAAACATGCGCGTGCCGACAAGGTGGAACGCACCGGCGACTCCGTGACCGTGTACCTCGCCGACGGCCGCACGGTGACCGGATCGCACGTGCTGATGACCGTCGGTTCGGTCCCCAACACGAAGGACACCGGTCTCGATCGGGCGGGAGTCGCGACCGACAAGGGCGGCTACATCACCGTCGACCGGGTGTCGCGCACCTCTGTGCCGGGAATCTACGCGGCGGGCGACTGCACCGGATTGTTCCCGCTCGCCTCCGTCGCCGCCATGCAGGGGCGCATCGCGATGTACCACTCGCTCGGCGAGGGCGTGAGCCCGATCAAGCTGAAAACCGTTGCCTCCGCGATCTTCACGCGTCCGGAGATCGCCACCGTCGGTGTCTCGCAGCAGGCGATCGACGCAGGCGAGTACCCGGCGCGCACCGTGATGCTGCCGCTCTCCACCAACCCGCGCGCCAAGATGAGCGGTCTGCGGAGAGGTTTCGTCAAGATCTTCTGCCGCCCCGCGACCGGTGTCGTGATCGGTGGCGTGGTGGTCGCACCGACGGCGTCGGAGTTGATCCTTCCCATCGCGTTGGCCGTGCAGAACAAGCTGACCGTCGGCGATCTCGCCCAGACCCTCTCGGTCTATCCCTCGCTGTCGGGTTCGATCACCGAGGCCGCTCGGCAGCTCGTGCGGCACGACGACCTCGACTGAGTCGCTCGCCGCGGTCCGGAGTTAGTGCACAGGCGTGAGGATCCCCGGTCGGACGCGTCGATGTCGCGGTACTCTTCGACTTCGGCGAGATCGAGCGACTACTGACGGGGGAGGTCCGCGTGCCGGGTCAGTCTTTCTCGCATTCCCCCGATGCGTCGGCGGAGGTCAGTGCCACCGGCTCTCGGAACGCGTATCTGCTCACGCCCGGGGGTTCTCACGCGACGAGCGACGGGCGTACCCCGTGGGCGTCGATGAGTGTTTCCGAGATCCTGGCGAAGATCGAGAGCATTACCGACAGCTCAGCCAGTGGTGATGCGAAAGCGATTCAAGCCGCGCTCGACGCCGTGAGCAAGGTTGTGGAGAGTCTGACGAGCGCCTTCGGGGACGACACGATGCTCGGGCGTGCCGCCGAGGGCAGCAGCGCGGCGGGTGCGGGCGTCGGCAACGTCATCACCACGGCAGCCGAGTCCGTGCGGCCGGCGATCGACGCGCTCGCACAAGCCCGCAGCGTTCTCGCCAACACCTCGCAGCAGGCCGGTGCCGTCAGGCATGCGGCCGCGCAGATCCGCGCGCATCCCGAGGACGCGTCGACGCTGCGCGCGCAGGTCGTGTCGCTGATGGAGGGCGTGTATACAAACCCGATGATCAGCGTCCAGACGTGGCTGCCGGAACTTCCGGCCGCGTCGTCGGATCAGATCACCGGCAGCGACTCGGGTCAGGGTGTGGCCGCGGGTACGGGCGTGGATTCGGGGCGCGGGCAGTCGGGCAACATCGCTGATTCCGATCTGAATGGCTCTGCCGGACCGGGGGCGGGTGGCGGCGCGACGACCTCGTCACCGACACCGTCGACTGCGTCACCCGGTGCCGGTCGCGCCGGCCCCGGCGCACCCTCGAGCGCCGCGGGCACGTCGGCCGCTGGCACGGGCGACGCCGATGCCGACCGGCTCACTCGGGGCGGCCTCGGCAACGCCGACTCCTCAGCGGACACCACGGCGGCCTCACCGGCGAACGGTGTCGGCGCACGCGGTGCGGCGGACTCCGGGCGATCGGACTCGCTCGGCGCAGGTCGCGGCGGATCGTCGGGTCTCGGTACGGGTCAGGGCATCGGCGTCGGTTCGGGAAGTGCGCTTGCACCCTCCCTCGGCGCGTCGCGACCGCCGGGGATGGCGGCCGCGCCGTCGACGCCCGCAACGTCGGCGACTCCGAGCGCGGGACCCGCAATGCGGACCGGTCCCACCTCCGCGATGCCGCCGGGGTCGGCCGGCGGTGCGCGTGACCGCGGCGACGACAAACACCAGTCGGCCCGCTACCTCAACACCCGTGAGCACGGCGAGGAGATCGTCGGAGACCTCCCGCTCGTCGGTCCTCCGGTGATCGGCGACTGGACGCCACAGTCGATGCCGCCGCTCGATCCCGCTGCCGATACCACTGCTGCCGAACCGAAGGTCGATGCACAGCGATCCGACGCGCGCTCGGGCGCCGAGTCCTCTCGTGAGCGGGGCGGGGGCCGATGACCCCGCACGCCGCGCCCGGTCGGATCGACAGGCTGTCGGCAGACGTCCGCGGTCTCGCCGACCGCATTGCCGACGACGTTGTCGACGATGCTCTTGCCCGGCTGGCTGTCGTCGTCGTCGATGTCACCGACATCGGTGGGGTCGAATCGGTACTCGACGCGATGACCCAGTGGCAGGCCACTCGTCGGGTGTCGATGGACACCCGCAAGCGACTCGACGCCGCGTTGATGCAGCGCGATATCGACGGTCTCGCCGCACACCGTGTCGGCGACGTGTTCACGCAACGTGTCCATTTCCGTGCCGCCCGCGGATTGACTTGTCTGGCAATAGTTTTCGACCCGGACATTGCCGCTCGACGTCGAATACGTGAAGCGGTGTACGAGGCGTCGGTGGCACTGGGCGGCAGCGCGGGTGTCGTCGGCGTGCTGGTCGAGTTCACCTGATCGGGTGCCCACGCGCCGGATCAATGACGGGTGAACCCTCGAGGTGTCGATTAGTCTCGGCTCATGGAGACGGAGTTCAATCCGGACCGACCTGCCGACCTCGGGCCGCTCTACCGCGAGCAGGCGTGGCGTCGGTTGGGTACCGAACAGTTCGACATCGTCGTCATCGGCGGTGGTGTCGTCGGAGTCGGAGCCGCTCTCGACGCCGCGACGCGGGGACTGCGGGTCGCGCTCGTCGAGGCGCGTGACATTGCCTCGGGTACGTCGAGTCGGTCGTCGAAGATGTTTCACGGCGGACTGCGCTACCTCGAACAACTCGAGTTCGGATTGGTGCGCGAGGCGCTCCACGAACGTGAACTCTCGCTCAGCCTCTTGGCCCCACACCTGGTCAAGCCGTTGCCGTTCCTCTACCCGCTCACGCATCGCGTCTGGGAACGCCCGTACGTCGCCGCGGGAATCTTCCTCTACGACACGATGGGCGGCGCCAAATCGGTACCGGGCCAAAAGCACGTCACCCGGTCGGGCGCGCTCCGCGTGGCGCCCGCGTTGAAGCGCGATTCGTTGATCGGCGGCATCCGCTACTACGACACCGTCGTCGACGACGCCCGGCACAGTCTCACCGTCGCGCGCACGGCCGCAAACTACGGTGCGGTGATCCGCACCTCGACTCAGGTGGTCGGATTTCTGCGCGATGCCGACCGCATCATGGGCGTGCGCGTCCGCGATACCGAGAACGGTGAGACAGCCGAGATCAAGGCGCACTGCGTGATCAATGCGGCAGGCGTGTGGACCGACGAGGTGCGCGCACTGTCCAAGCAACGTGGGCGGTTCAAGGTGCGGGCGTCCAAGGGCGTACACATCGTGGTGCCGCGCGATCGGATCGTGAGCGAGACGGCGATCATTCTGCGCACCGCGTCGTCGGTGTTGTTTGTGATCCCGTGGGAGACGCACTGGATCATCGGGACGACCGACACCGACTGGCACCTCGACCTCGCACACCCCGCTGCGACCCGCGCCGACATCGACTACCTCCTCGAACGCGTCAACGAGGTGCTGGTGACGCCTCTGCGTCACGACGACATCGAAGGCGTCTACGCCGGCCTGCGCCCACTTCTCGCGGGCGAGGACGAGGCGACGTCGAAGCTCTCCCGCGAGCACGCGGTGGCCGAGGTCGCACCGGGACTCATCTCGATCGCCGGGGGCAAGTACACGACGTATCGCGTAATGGCCGCCGACGCCGTCGATGCCTGCGTCGACTTCATCCCGACACGCGTTGCACCGTCGATCACCGAGCGTGTCCCGCTCATCGGTGCGGACGGCTACTTCGCGCTGATCAACCAGTGTGAGTCGCTCGGCGAGAAGTACGGGCTGCATCCCTATCGTGTCCGCCGGCTGCTCAACCGGTACGGATCGCTGATCGACGACGTGCTGTTCTACGCCGCGGACGATCCGTCGCTGTTGCGTCCACTCGAGGCCGCGCCGCAGTATCTGCGCGTAGAGATCGTGTACGCGGCCGTCGACGAGGCAGCGTTGCACCTCGAGGACATCCTGGCGCGCAGAACCAGGATCTCGATCGAGTACGCACATCGCGGTGTGGACTGCGCCCAGGAGGTCGCCGACCTCGTCGCGCCGGTTCTCGGCTGGAGTCCCGAGAAGGTCGCTTTCGAGGTTGAGACCTACCAGGCGCGGGTCGCCGCGGAGATCGCCTCACAACAGCAACCCGACGACGAGTCGGCCGACGCACTACGCGCCGCCGCACCGGAGTCGCGGGTGGACATCCTCGAACCCGTGCCGGTTCCGGACTGATCGCGCATTTTCCTTTCAGGACCAAATGCCCTTCGCTCGGTAACCTCGGCGGCGTGACAATGAAAATATGAGCAGAGGAGACGCCATGGTGCACAATCCCATTCACGAGCTTCCCGTCGACGAGGCATGGGCGCTGCTCGCCAGCTCCGACGTCGGAAGGATCGCGTTGAGCGTCGGGGGACAGCCCGACATCTTTCCCATCAACTACTTCGCCGGAGACGGCCGCGTGTTGATGCGAACAGCGGAGGGCACCAAGCTCGCCGAACTCGCCGTCAACGGCAAGGTGGCCTTCGAGGCCGATGCCTACAACGACGACGGTGGGTGGAGTGTCGTGGTCAAGGGGTCGGCGCGAATCCTGAGCACCGGTGCCGAGATCGCCAAGGCCGACGAGGCCCCGCTGCGGCCATTGATCCCGACGCTGAAGTACAACTACATCGAGATCGTCCCCGACGAGGTCAGCGCCCGCCGCTTCGAGTTCGGCCCGGAGCCGGAGCGGTATCCGGTCTGAGCGTCGTCGCCACGTCGGCTCGGACGTCGTAGTCGCCTGTCTGACGTTTAGGTCTGGCAGCGAGGGCAGTAGTACACGACCCGATCCTCCCTGGTCGAGTCCGGCCGATCACGCCAGAACTCGCGGGCGATGAGCGTTCCGCATCGTCGGCACGGTTGGCCGATTCGTCCGTACACCCAGGTGCGCGCATTGTGTCCGGTGCGACCGGTTGTGGTGCGCGCCGTGCGAAGCCTATTGGCCCACAACATTCTTCGACACAGGTCGACGAGCGGCGGCACGTCGACGTCGGCGACGAGTCGGTCGGGTCGGATGCCCCGAAGAAAGCATGCCTCACACCGGTACACGTTGCCGACGCCTGCCATGAGCCGTTGCTCGAGGAGCGCCTCGCCGATCTTCGCGTCCGGGTGTGCCTCGATGTTGGCGACGGCGCGCGCGGCGTCGAAGTCGTCGGAGAGAAGGTCGGGTCCGAGGTAGTCGAGGTCGGCGGCCGCACGAGGGAGCAGCTCAAGAATCCCGAGTTCGAATCCGACGGCCTCGTAGCCGTTGGCCTGCAATACGATTCGCGCCTGGAAGGCGGGTTTGCGCCATCTGGTGCCGACGCGATGGACGTGCCACACGCCCTCCATCTTCAGATGGCTGTGGATGCTGACGCCGTCGGGCGCCGACGTCGCGGTCCCCAGTGCCGGCACCACGTCGATGAGAAGGTGTTTGCCTCGGGAGCGAACCGCGGCGACGTGTCCGCCCCGCAGGTCGGTGGTGGCCAGCGACGGGATGCGAAAGTCGGTGCGCTCCAACGTGGTCTGGTCGAATGCGCGACGGAGACGGTCGGCTGCCTGGTAGACGGTATCGCCCTCAGGCATGTTGTCCGTATCGCATTCGGAGGCCACGGGGCGTGGTCGCGAAACCTGCGCCGACGAAGACCTGCTGCAGTTCGGAGCGCAGCGCGGTGACGCCGTCGATCGAGTCGATGGTCAGGCGGGCGACACGTCCGGCCCGCACGACGTCGGCGAGCGCCGCCGCCATGGTCTCCAGTGCGGGGACGTCGTCGCTGAAGGTCAACACGGTCTTCCCGCCGCGCTCGACGAACGCCAAGAGTTCGCCCTCCACCAGACATACGAGGGCGCCCGGTTTGCGCCCCGGTCGGTGCCCGCCTGCGCCGGGCGCCGTCTCGGGCCAGGGGAGTGCTGCCCCATACGGATTGGCCGGGTCGGTGGCGGCCAGGACCGTCGCGGTGTTCGGAGCTCGATGACTGCCCGGCGCACTGTCGGTCAGTGCGTGGCGGCGTAATTGGTCGACGGTGGAGGTGCCCGCGAACTGTGCGCCGCCGAGGCCGTCGACGTAGTAACCCCGTCGCACCTGGCCGCTGTCTTCGAAGATGTTGAGTGCCTTGTAGATTCGTGCGAAACCTCCGACGACGTCCTCCGCCGTCACGCTGCCCTTGGTGACAACCCCGTAGCGGGCGAGTAATTGGTCGCACAGGGCTTGCGTCGCGACGGTTGTCTCGAGTAGCGCACCCGGCGTTGCGAACCAACGGCCGGTTGCCGTGGAGGGCGTCGCGGCGCCGCCTGTCTGGGAGAGGAGATGCCGCGTGCTCAGCCGTCCGGGCCGCAGGCGCGGGGCCTGGCCGCGCGATCGGTGTGACGGCATTGCCCGACTCGACGACGAGGTACGACGAGGAGTCTGCAACGCACGGACCGGTGCAAAGGTGTCGTTGCTGACGTGGCCGGCCCAGACGAGGTCCCACAGGGCGTCCTCGACCTGCTGGCGCGTCGTGGTGGCGCCCGGCGATGATGCGCTCTGAGTCGAGGCGTCGTCGAGTAGCTGGGCAAAACGCAGTCCGCCGCCGGTGCCGAAGGTCTCGAGAAGGCGGGTGTGGATCTCGGTGGTGTCGATCTCGACCTCGGTCGGTACGAACAGCGGTGCGAGGTCGGCGGGGAAGAAGCTGATCCAGCCGTCGGTCGAGCCGATCCGGCCGTGCCCCGCCCACATGAAGTCGCCGCTGGAGAGGAGTTCATCGAGCATGGCGGGCCGATAGTCGCTGATCCTGCTCGGCAAGATCAGCGACTCCCACGCCGACGCCGGAAGCTGATGGCCCGCCAGTTGGTCGAGCACTGCCGCGAGTCCGTCGACGCCGGTGAGTCTTTCGTCGTCGGCGACGTGCTGCCAGGCTCCGAGGAATCGGGCGAAGGTCGGTCCGTCGACAGGCGCGACATCGGCGCGGCTTGCCGCGAGCGAGCCACGTCGGATCTGCCCGAGGACGTCGCTGTGACACCACTGCGTGGTCCATGCGGGGCTGCCGTCGGGATTGTCGTCGGTGGCGGGTAAAAAGTCGCCTTCGACGACCTTGCGTTCGGCCGCCAGGCGAATCAGCGTGTCGCGCACCACCGCCGGTGCCATTCCGATCGACTCGGCGGCCTCGTCGACGGTGAACGGGCCATGGGTTCGTGCGTACCGATGAACTAGATCGCCGACGGGATCGGGGACCGACTCGGTAAACGCTGCCGGAACGCCCAGTGGCGCAGGAACTCCCAAAGCGTCGCGCAGGCGTGCGGTGTCTTCGACCGCCGCCCACAGCGGCACGCCGCGGATGCTCACCGAGATGATCGCGCCGCGTCGATGCAACTCGGTCAGCATGTCGAGCGCCGCAGGGCTGTCGTCGTCGCGTCGATACCGCAAGGCCACCTCTTCGGTGGTCAGAGGACCGAGCCACCGCAGTAGGTCGGCGATATCCTCGGCGTCGCGTGCCTTGCGGTGCTCATCGAGGCGTTGCAGCCGTGCGACCACGGCGGCGATGACGGCTGGATCGAGCAGTTCGCGCAGATCGACGCGCCCGAGGAGTTGCGCGAGGAGCGCGGTGTCGAGGGAGAGTGCCGCGGCACGACGCTCGGCAAGCGGGGCGTCGTCGTTGTACATGAATGCTCCGACGTAGCCGAACAGCAGCGATGCCGCGAACGGCGACGGTTCGGGCGTCTCGACCTCGATCAGTCGGATACGTCGCGAGCGGATGCGGGTGAGGAGGTCGGTGAGCGACGGAAGGTCGTACACGTCCTGTAGGCACTCGCGAACCGTCTCGAGGATGATCGGGAAGTCGGGGAATTGCGATGCGACGGAGAGCAATTGGGCGCTGCGTTGACGCTGCTGCCACAGCGGGGCCCGCCGGCCGGGGTCCCGGCGGGGGAGTAGCAGTGCTCTGGCCGCGCACTCCCGGAAGCGGGAGGCGAACATCGCCGAGTCGGCGAGTGCGTCGGTGACCATCTGTTCGATCTCGTCGGGATCGACGACGAAGACCGCGGAGCCCGGCGGTTCGTCGTCGGTGTCGGGGAGGCGCACGATGATGCCGTCGTCGGATGCGGTGACGGCGCCGTCGAGTCCGAGGGTGGCCTGTAGGCGGGCGGAGATCGCCGATGCCCACGGCGCGTGGACGCGTAAACCATAGGGGGAGTGCAGGATCAGGCGCCAGTCGCCGAGCTCGTCGCGGAACCGTTCGATGATCAGGGTGCGGTCGGTCGGTAGTTGTCCTGTCGCGTCGCGCTGCTCGGAGATGATCGACGCGAGGTTGTCGCGTGCGTATTCACTGAGTCCGAGTTCGGTTGCCTGACGGTCGAGTTCGGACTCGTCGGCGACGGAGCCGACGAATTTCCCGATGGCCGCGCCCAGTTCGGCCGGGCGGCCCTGTGCGTCGCCGATCCAGAACGGGAGGCGCCCGGGCTGACCGAACGCGGGTGAGACCAGCACGCGGTCGTGGGTGATGTCCTCGATCCGCCAACTCGTCGCGCCGAGCGCGAAGACGTCACCGACGCGCGACTCGTAGACCATCTCCTCGTCGAGTTCGCCCACGCGGCTGGACTTTTCGCCGACCATGAACACGCCGAAGAGTCCACGGTCGGGGATGGTGCCGCCGGAGGTGACCGCCAACCGCTGCGCACCACGGCGGCCGGTCAGCGTGCCCGCATCACGATCCCAGGTGACACGAGGACGCAGCTCGGCGAACTCGTCGGAGGGGAAGCGACCCGAGATGAGGTCGAGGGTCGCCTCGTAGATCGACCGGCTCAACTCCCGGTACGGCGCGGCGCGGCGGACGACGCCGTACCATTCGTCGACGTCGAGCACATCGAGAGCGGCCGCGGCGATCGTCTGTTGCGCAAGCACATCCAGTGGATTGCGCGGCACCTGCAGCTCTTCGATCGCGCCCGCACGCATCCGCGAGACGGCGACCGTGCAGCCGATCAGATCGGTGCGATGCTTGGGATACAGAACACCCTGACTGATCTCGCCGACCTGGTGGCCTGCGCGACCGATCCGCTGCAGCCCGCTGGCCACCGACGGTGGTGTCTCGACCTGGATCACCAGATCGACGGCGCCCATGTCGATGCCGAGCTCGAGTGAACTCGTCGCGACCACACAGCGTAGGCGGCCGCTCTTGAGGTCGTCTTCGATCTCGGCGCGCTGTTCCTTGGAAACAGAGCCGTGGTGCGCGCGGGCCAGGACGGTCGCTGCGCCGGTGGTGGCTCCCGACGCCATGACCATTGCTGGCGCGCCGCCGCCGGCGCGGTCGTTGCGTGGCGGTTCGCGGCCGGGCTCGGTGCGTTGCTCGTGGATCTCGTTGAGCCGCGCGGTCAGGCGCTCGGCGAGCCGTCGGGAATTGGCGAACACGATGGTCGTGCGATTGGTCTCGATGAGGTCGACGATCGACGCCTCGACGTAGGGCCAGAGCGAACCCGCCGTCGGGGAGAACGCGTCGTCGAGCTCGTCCGAGTCCGGTGCGTCGGGTGGCGGTGGGATGTTCGCCATGTCGGGTACCGGGACGTCGACGCGGAGGTCGAAGGTCTTCGACGCCTTCGGGCGCACGACGGTGCACGGGCGGGAGCCGGAAAGGAACTCGGCGACCAGCTCGGGTGGGCGCACCGTCGCCGAGAGTCCGATGCGCTGCGCCGGGGAGTCGAGGAGTTCGTCGAGGCGTTCGAGCGACAGCGCCAGGTGAGTGCCGCGTTTGGTCCCGGCGACGGCGTGCACCTCGTCGACGATCACGGTCTCGACCGTCGTGAGCGCTTCCCGTGCCGAAGAGGTCAGCATCAGGTAGAGCGATTCGGGCGTCGTGATGAGGATGTCGGGTGGGGTCTTGGCGAGGAGTCGACGCTGGGTGGCGGGGGTGTCGCCCGAGCGCACGCCGACGGTGATCGACGGTTCGGTGACACCGAGATCCTGCGAGGCGCGCGTGATGCCCGCCAGCGGCGCGCGCAGGTTGCGCTCGACGTCGACCGCCAGCGCTTTGAGTGGCGAGATGTAGAGGACGCGCGTGCCCTTGGACCGCTCGGGGCGGGCGGCGAGCGAATCGAGTGCCCAGAGGAACGCCGAGAGGGTCTTGCCCGAGCCGGTGGGCGCGATGACCAGGGTGTTCTCGCCGTCGGCGATGGCCTTCCACGCGCCCTGCTGGGCGGGGGTCGGCGCGGGAAAGGCGCCGCTGAACCACCGGCGCGTGGGGTCGGTGAAGCGGTTCAGGATGGAGGACGGGCCGGGCACGCCTCCATTGTTCCGCACGGGTCTGACAGGGCGGCACAACGTGCTGGTCGGGCGGCGAGAACCTGGTATAGAGTCGATCCACGCTGGTTGCCAGGAACCCGGTGAGAATCCGGGACGGTCGCGCCACTGTAAGTCCGACGGGAAGCGACCTGTCGCGACGAGTCAGGACGTGGCAACCAGGCCACATTGCTCCACGTCAGGGACGCGTCATCCCGGAAGGAACCCTCTCAATGGTTGCCACCTCATCACAGGCCGAACGTCGGCCCGCCGCGCTCGCCGTGCCGAACCTCTCGGTCGCCTCGGCTGCGCTCTGGCTCACCGCCACCGTGCTCATCGCCGCGCTGGCCTACTACTTCATCGGCTACGACCAGGGCGCCTGGTCGGTGTTCGGCAGCGACACCCACATCCACGAGTTCGTGCACGACTCCCGCCACTTCCTCGGCTTCCCCTGCCACTGATCTGACCCGGGAGACAACAGAACAATGGAGAAGAAGTTCATCGGCGCGGGCCTGCTATCAGGCCTGATCGCCGGAATTTTTGCGTATGTGTTCGCTCGCATCTTCATCGAGCCGGTGGTCGCGAAGGCCATCGATTACGAAGACGGCCGTAGCCACGCCGAGGAGATGCTGACCGGCGAGCACGGCCACGAGCACGAGGTGTTCACCAGGTCGGTGCAGGAAAACATCGGCGCCGGGGTCGGCACGATCGTCTTCGCACTCGCGATGGGTGCCTTCTTCGCGGTCGGGTTCACTGTCTTGTGGACCTACCTCGGACGGCGATACCCCGCCACCGACCCGCGCTGGGCGGCCGCCGCACTCGGTGCGCTCGGATTCGTGGCGTTCTTCGGCGTCCCGTACTTCGCGTATCCCGCCAACCCGCCGGCAGTCGGCAACGACGAGACCATCGCCGACAGGTCGAGTGCCTACCTCACCATCACCGTGGTGTCGGTGATCGCGGTCATCGCGGCCGTCGTCTTCGCGCTGTGGCTGCGTCCGCGGATCGGCGGCCTGCTCGGTGCGATCGCAGGCGGCGTCGGCTACCTGGTTGTGGTCACCGTCGCCATCGCGTTGCTGCCGAGCTTCGACGAGGTGCCGACGCCGGTCACCAACGATGCGGGCCAGATCGTGTTCCCGGGCTTCCCGGGCGACGTCATCGGCGACTTCCGCGTCTACTCGATCGCCAACCAGGTCATCCTGTGGACCGTGCTCACCACGGTGTTCGCGCTGGTCCTGGGATGGATGTCGCGCTCGCGGTCGTCGAAGCAGGTCGACGACTCCGCGACGCAGACCGTCGCCTGACCCTCACCCCGACGTTCCACACGCGGCTCGAGTTGGCAGACGCGGCTGGTACACCAGCCGCGTTCACCAGTTCGGGCCGCGTTTGGCTTATCCGTAGGTCAGTACGCAGTCGCCACACACGGCTGTCCGGTCGCCGGAGACCTGGTAGATCAGGCAGCAGCTGCGTCGTCGAAAACTCGGGCCAGCCCGCAGGTGCCCACCCTCGACGTCGGGGTGGGCGAGGAAGAGGTCGGCGTGGCGTCGGGCCGAGTCGGCGAGTTCTGGCCGGGCGGTACCGATCATCCGTGCCGCGGAGTTGATCGCCGACGCGACGTTGCCGCCGAGGACGCGCGGCCCGACCGAGTACGACGTGTCGAAGAGTGCGGTGAGTGCGTCGACAGCACTCGGGAGTTCGCCGTCGGCGGCGGGCTCGGCGTCCACCGTCGCGACGGACAGCGGGAAGGGCCCGCCGAGGTGGTCCTGCCACCAGATGTCAGCGGGGTCGGGGGACAGGTGGGTGTTGGTCACCGCTGCGGCAAGCGCCGGCGCCAGCAGCCTGGCGACGAGACCCAGATGGGTCACCGACGCCGCGACGCGCAGTGAGACGTTCGACGCCGCGCCTGCGCCCAGTGCCGTCTGGACCCGTTCGACTCGGCCGTCGATTCGTTGTGGATTCGCCAGTGCCGCAGCCAGAGTCGACCATGGGCCGTCGACTGATGCACCGGCTGCATGGGTCTCGCTCGCAAAGAAGGGCCCGAACTCGGCGAACACGTGATCGTTCACGCTCTCTGCCTATCTCATCGACCGCTCGCGCGTCCAGCGAGCCCACGACGGCCGCGGCTGGACAAGCCGGGATCGCGGCTGACACAGTAGTGGAACGTGTTCTAGTTCCGGTGTTGAACGGTGGGTGGCAATGTTCGAGTGGTCCGAGGAAGACCTCATGGTTCGCGACGCGGTGCGGTCGTTCGTCGACAAGGAGATCCGTCCGCATTCCGACGAACTCGAGAGCGGTGCCATGCCGCCGTACGACATCCTGCGGAAGCTGATGACATCGTTCGGCGTCGACGCGATGGCACGCGAGGGCCTGGAGAAGGAGCTCGACGCCGAGGCTGCGGGCGAGTCGAAGCCCAAGGGTTCCGGCGGCGGCATGATGAACTCGATGGCGCTGATCCTCAATATGGAACTCGCGGCCGCGAGCCTCGGCATGGTGGTGTCGATGGGCGTCAGCGTCGGGTTGACGGTGTCGACGATCCGGTCGAAAGGCACACTCGCACAGAAGAAGCGGTGGCTGCCCGAACTGGTCACGCTCGAGAAGGTCGGCGCGTGGGCGATCACCGAACTGGACTCTGGCTCGGATGCTCTCGGCGGGATGAAGACGACGGTCCGTCGTGACGGCGACGGCTACATCCTCAACGGGCAGAAGACCTTCATCACCAATGGTCCGTACGCCGACACGATCGTGGTGTTCGCGAAGCTCGACGAGGGCGACGGCGCCTCGATCCGCGAACGTAAGGTGCTGACCTTCGTGCTCGACAAGGGCATGGAGGGGCTGACCCAGGGCAAGCCGTTCAAGAAGATGGGCATCATGAGTTCGCCAACAGGTGAGTTGTTCTTCGACAACGTTCACCTCGGTCGCGACCGGTTGCTCGGAGAGACCGAGGACGCGGGGTCGGGTAGTCGAGGTGACGATGGAGTCAAGGCGGGCTTCACCGCTGAGAGGATCGGCATCGCAGCACTGTCGATGGGCATCATCAATGAGGCGCAACGCCTTTCGATCGAGTATGCGAAGTCGCGGACGCTCTGGGGGCAGGAGATCGGGAAGTTCCAGCTCATCCAGCTCAAGCTCGCCGAAATGGAGATCGCCCGAATCAACGTGCAGAACATGCTATTCAACGCGCTCGAACGTGCGAAGGCGGGTAAGCCGCTCTCGCTGGCCGAGGCGTCGGCGATGAAGCTCTACTCGTCACGCGCCGCGACCGAGGTCGCGATGGAGGCGGTGCAATTGTTCGGCGGCAACGGCTACATGACCGAGTATCGCGTGGAACAGCTTGCGCGCGACGCGAAGTCGTTGATGATCTACGCCGGCGGCAACGAGATCCAGGTGACCCACGTGGCCAAGGGCCTATTGGCGCAGTAGCGGCTTGCTAGGCCAGGGCTGACTTGCTAGGCCAGGGCTGAGCCGAGTTCGTCGACCTTGTCGATGAGCTCCGCTCCGTCGCGCGCACTCACGACACCGGAGCAATGGTCCGCGTAATCATCGAGCGCGCAGCCTGTTTGGTGCCAGTAGCGGGACGGCTCCGGCGTCACCCAGGCGAGGCGATGCGCGCGGCGGGACAGTTCGGCGACGAGATCGGTGCGGGGGTCGAAGCCGTTGCTGCGCGCATCCCCAACCATCAGGATCGACGTGCGTCGGGTAACGAGATCGCCATGGCCGTCGAGCAGTTCGGCGAACATCCTGCCGTAGTCGCTGGTTGCCGAGAGATCGAGTCCATCGGTCGCCAGGACGGATGCGAGTGCCCCGTCGGCGACAGCGGTACGTAGCGCGGTGGTGACCACTACCGGTCGGTCGACGAACGCGATCACGTCACAGCGGTCGCCGAACCGATGCAGCGTCTGGGCAAGGCGCAGAATGAATCCGACGACCGGTCGGACCGACAACGAGACGTCGACCACCACGAGTAGCCGCACCGGGGCTGATCGGTGATTCCTGCGCCAGAGAGCGAGGGGGACCCCGTCGGTACTCGTTGCCGAACGCATGGTGCGCCGCATGTCCAGGACGCCGCGGTCGCCCCGGCGGGTCACGGCTCGGGGTGCGCCACGGATGCGCGCAATGAGCCTGTGGCACGCTTGGTCGATCTGAGGTTGATCGCTGCCGATTCGGCAGGGGGCGTTGTCGACGTCTGCGGGGTCACTCGCCAAGCGTTCCGACAGCGCGGTGATGAATGTCAGGAGGGCGCGTTCGAGTTCGGAACGCTGGTGGCTTGTGAGGTCGTCAGCGCCATCCTCGCCGTAGGCGTGCCGGGCGTCAACGGAGTCGAGTGCACGCAGGATCGCGGAGGCGTCGGCGAGCGTCAACGACGTGCCGTGGACGCGAGTCGTCGACCCGATCAACTCGCCGACGTCGGCGGCCGCGGCTGCGTCGAGCTCGACTGTGTAGGTGATTCCGCCTGCGACGGAGTTGCTTTCGGAGTCGACGGTGAGTTGCTCCGTCCCCGACGACACCGAGAAGTCGTTCTCTTCGCGGTGTGCGCTCTCGCCGTGTCGTTCGCGTGCTCCGGGATCGTCGGCCGTGAGGTCGCCGATTTCGTCGGTGTGTTCGTCGGCGCCGATTCGGCGAGCCGCACCTTCGAAGTCGTCGTCTGCTGCCACGTCGTCCGGCAGTTGCGCGGCAGTCCCACGAGGCCGTGGGAGGTTGGCGGAGTCGTCCTGTGGCGCCCCGCCGCAGAAGACCATGTCGAACCCGACGTCGAACCCGGCGGCTTCGTACGCGTATTTCGCGCTGACCGCCCGTAGCGCAGAACGCAGTCGGTCGAGATCGTGTGCTCCCACGAGCGCGATGGCGCGTCGAATTTCGATGGTCTCGGCCGGTGATACGGCGACACCGTTGCGCCGCAACACATGTGCGAACAGTACGGAGACTGCGTCGAGTACGTGGTCGCGTGTGTGGCCGGTGGGATCGAGGTAGGTGGGATGCATGGTCGTGGCGAATTCAACGCCGGGCCGCGGTGCGGGCACGACCCGAGCCGAACGCTGTCGCCGTGACCGATCCGCGCGGACTCGAGCCGTCGGCGGATATCGGTGTGCCGCTACCGGATCTGTCGGAGTCCTCAGATCGTCTGTCGGAGTTCAGCATTGTTCGCGCGGTATCGAGGTCGGTGCCGAACTTCACCAGCAGTGACAGCAACGTGTGGTCCACGGCGGGGTTGTCGTGGTCGCGAGCGGATGCGCGTTGGCTCGCGCCCAGATACGAGGCGGCCCTTGCCGCGTCGATGACTTCGGCGATCGACGGACTCTTGCGCAGCGGCAGCTCGCGCAGTCGGCGTGCGAGATCGACGACATCGGCGATGACGCCGGACTCGACTTCGGGCGCTCGAACGGAAACGATTCGACGCTCTCGATCTGTGTCGGGGTAGTCGACCAGGAAGTGCAGGCAGCGACGTTTGAGTGCGGGGGATAGTTCCCGAGTGTCGTTGGACGTCAGGATCACCCAGGGCGCCGAACGTGCAGTGAATGTGCCCAGTTCTGGCACGGTCACCTGACGTTCGGCCAACACCTCGAGCATGACCGCCTCCATGGCCTCGTCGGCGCGATCGATCTCGTCGACGAGCAGTACGGCCGGGGTGGACGTTGTGATCGCCGCGAGGAGTGGACGCGCCACGAGAAAGCTCTCGGTGTAGACGCCGACGTCCGCGCGGGCCAGCGCCGCGGATGCCACCGCCAGCGTCGGCGCTTCGGCGAGTTCGGATCCGATTCTGTCCCTGAGCATCTGGACGTGCAGCAATTGCCTGGCATAGTCCCACTCATAGAGCGCCCTGGATTCGTCGAGCCCCTCGTAGCATTGCAGGCGAATGAGTTCGCGACCTGCGGCCGCGGCGAGCGACTTGGCCAGTTCTGTCTTTCCGACACCTGCCGGTCCCTCCAAGAGCAGAGGCCGGTCGAGCAGTGTCGCGAGGTGTACGACCACAGCAAGGTCGTCATCGACCAAATAGCCTTGGCCGTCGAGGCCTTCGATCAGATCGTCGACGGTGTCGAAACTCGTTGATTCTGTGGATAACTGGGCTGCGGTCAGGTCAGAGGCTTGCGACATGGTTCCTCGCGGCAATCGTCGTGATGAGTGGGAAGCGGGAACGGATCGGCCCGGGTGAAGGGTCAGGTCGTGACCTCACCCGGGCCGATCCGTGACTCGGGAGGTGCTCAGTCTCCCGAGGGTCTCGATGGGCGCTACGCCTATCAGTAGCTTCCGGTCATCACATGTGTGACCATCGGGATGAGCGAATCAACGCTGCATTCACGTGGGTTGGCAGGCGTGCACCAGTCGTCCATCATGTGCTCGGCGATCGCGCGGACCTGCTTGTCCGAGGTGTCCATCGTCTCGCCGCGACCCTCGTACTTGCCGGTGTTCATTCGATTCTTCTCGTAGCTGTCGACACTGATCTGGCCGAAGTTGTCGGGAATGCCGAGGTCCTTGGACAGTCGAATCGCTTCCTCGACCGCGGCGTCGGCGGCCTGAACGGTCGTCATCTTGGAGGTGTCAACACCCAGAAGCGCCGCGATGTCGGCGTAGCGCTCGTAGCGGCTGGGCAGGTTGTACTCCCATACGCGGGGCAGTGCGATTGCGTTGTTGAGGCCGTGGTGGCTGTCGTAGAACGCGCTGACCGCGTGTGAGAGCGAGTGGATGAGACCGAGTCCACCGGAGTTGAATGCCTGTGCGGCAATGTATTGCGCGTGCATCATTCCGGTGCGGGCCTCGAGATTACGAGGCTCGTACACGGCGGTGCGCAGGTGATCGCGGATGAGTTCGATGGAGTACTTCGCGTTGCCCAGCGACGGTGCGAAGTCGAGCCGAGAGACGTAGGGCTCCGAAGCGTGGGCAAGAACGTCGAAGCCGCAGAACGCCGTGAAGTGTTCGGGGCAGCTGTAGTACAGCAGCGGATCGTCCATCGCGAGGTCGACGAGACAGGTGTCGTCGAAAGCCACCCACTTGTGCGGTTTGTTCATATCCGAGGTGTCGGTGATGACGTACGCCCACGAGGTCTCCGACCCGGTGCCCGCCGTGGTCGACACCGCGATGTGCTTCGGGTTCTCCTTGTTGGTGGCCTTGGAGAAGCCCTCGAACTCGTTGATGTTGCGGCCATCATGCGCAATCACCATGCGGGCGCCCTTCGCGGCGTCGTGGCTCGATCCGCCGCCGACGGAGATGATGCCGTCGCATTTCTCCGACTGGTAGAGGGCGGCCGCGTCCATGCAGTTGTAGTCCTTGGGATTGGACTCGACCTTGTCGTACAGCACTACGTCGACACCCTGGTATTCGATCTTGCCGACGAGTTCTTCGATGATGCCCGAACCGCGCAAACCCGTGGTCATGAGCAGCACACGCGTCATCCCCAGGTTCTTGGCCTCGACGCCGAGCATGTCATGGGCGCCGACGCCGAGTTTGCCGTTGGGGAACGGGTGGAAGTCCTTGATCGGGAAGTCCCAGATCTGATTGAGCTCGATGGCCATGTGGCGATCTCCTTGTGACGTAACCGGTGATTCACGATCCACTCTGTGCGCCACATCACGTCCAAACAAGTCCACCTGCTCAGATGAAAAGGTGATCAGACCAGAAGAGCAGCGACGATCCTGGCCAATCGGACAGGGAGTCCGGGCGTCCTCGTCAGTCGGCGCTCGGCTCGGCGGTCGCCGACCACCGCACCGAGGTCACCGGTTCGGCGCGCACGACTGTTGCGAGGGCATCTTCGATGTCGCGGTCATTGCGCTCGGCGCTGAACACGTGCGCGGTGATCGTCACGATGCCGTTTTCGTCGTCGGTCGCGGCGATGGAGCGTACGGTCAGCTCCGGGCGGTGGACGGCGTCGAACACCATTGCGCGCACGGTGGTTTCGGCTGACTGTGGACAGGTGACCTCGAAAATGTAATTCGCGGAGGGCGATTCACGGCCGGTGTCGCCGGGGTGGCGGTCGATCAGCCTGCCGAGCGGTCGGAGCAGCGTATTAGCGAGCATCACGGTTGCGGTTCCCGCGATCGCGACGAGGAGCAGTCCGCCGCCGGCGAGAGCGCCGACAGCGGCCGAGGCCCACAGTGTCGCCGCGGTGTTGAGACCGGAGATCGACGCGCCCTGCTTCATGATCACGCCCGCACCGAGAAAGCCGATACCGGAAACGATCTGAGCGGCGACGCGAGTCGGGTCGGCGTCTGGACCATGAAAGCTGAATGCCCCCATCACGACGAACAGGGCCGCGCCGAGTGCGACAAGTGCGTTCGTGCGCAGACCCGCTGTGCGAGAACGCCACTGGCGTTCGAAGCCGATCGCGGCTCCGCACAGGAGTGCTACGGAGATGCGGGCAAAGATGTCGAGTGCGGTGATGGACATGGGGACCGCCTTGGGGTCAGGGTTCCCCAACCCGCACGCGGCCGCGGTGCCGCACGCGATACGCGCGGCGTCGGCTCACCTGTGACGAGCGAGGGGAGGACACGATTCGAACGATGGTCTGTCAGAAGAACTGTCACCAGATGGCATTCGGATCTCACCTCCCTGCATGCGCGTTCGCGCCCGGTCGGTCGAGCGCCATATCAGTGATAGCCGTGCTGGCCGGTGATGTCAAAGTGAAGGAAGGCATGTGGGGCCGAGATGTCGGAATAGAGAAGTCCCAAGTGGCGCAGATGACAACACGCGAAGCTGCTGATGCTCACGCGCCGATGATCAGCAGCACGATGAGGGCAAGATTCAGCACGACGATGAGCACCGACGAGACCGCGGCCCCGATGCGCAGCGGCCACCCGTCGGCGTACTCGCCCATGAGTCCTCGGTCGGCGGTGAGTCGGCCGAGCGGGATGATCGCGAAGGGGATTCCGAAGCTCAGTACCACCTGGCTGATCACCAGCGCCCAGGTCGGGTCGACGCCGACAGCGAGCACGATGAGCGCGGGAATCAGTGTGATGAGTCTGCGCAGGACGAGAGGCACCCGAACGTGCAGCAGGCCATCCATGATCGCCGAGCCCGCCGACGAACCGACCGAGGTCGCTGCCAGGCCGCTGGCCAGCAGACCGATCGCGAAGATGGTTGCCACCGAGGGGCCGAGCGAGTCGCGGACGGCGTCGTAGGCTCCCTCGATGGTGTCGGTGCCCTCCTTGCCGCGGAGATTGGTGGCCGCGAGCAACAGCAGTGCGATGTTCACCGCACCGGCCACGATCAGAGCGATTACGACGTCCCAGCGCGTCACCCTGATCAGGCGTCGCTTCCGAGACCGCGTCGTGCTGACGCCGTGTCGGTCGACGACCAGCGAGGAGTGGACGTAGATCGCGTGCGGCATCACGGTCGCGCCGAGCATGGACGCGGCGAGCAGCACTGTCTCGGGTCCCTGCAGTCGGGGCACGAGCCCACCGAGAACCTCTCCCGCAGGAGGCGGTTCGACGACGAGACCGGCGAGGAATCCCACGACGATGATCGCGAGCATGCCGAGAATGACCCGTTCGAAGACGTGTTGTTGGCGCGGGTTCTGCAGCAGCAGCATCAGGAGTGACACCACGCCGACGATCACGCCGCCAAGAACGAGTGGCAGTCCGAACAGCAGGTTCAGCGCGATGGCCCCGCCGAGCACCTCCGCGAGGTCGGTGGCCACTGCGACAGCTTCGGCCTGAACCCAGAACGCGAGCCGAGAACGACGACCCATCCGCGCGCCGATCAAAGCGGGTAGTCCCTTGCCGGTGACGATTCCGAGCTTCGCCGACTGGTACTGGATCAGCATGGCGATGACGTTGGCCAGCACCAGCACCCAGACCAGCAGGAACCCGTACCGGGAGCCCGCGGTGATGTTGGCAGCGACGTTGCCGGGGTCGACGTAGGCGATGGCAGCGACGAACGCGGGGCCGAGCAATGCGACGTTCCGCAGTAGTGCACGTGGCCGACGTATGCGACGGCGGACCGCGGTCGGGTCCGGCTGCTCGCGCTCTTCGACCGTGCTCACCTGACCAATCTCGCACAGCTCGACGTCGAGTTCAACCTGGGCGAATCAAAAAGTTCGGGTCACCGAAACCGTGGCTCGCCGGAGTAATCCCAGACGCGGCTCGAATCGGTAGACGCGGCTGGTGTACCAGCCGCGTCCACACGGTCGGGCCGCGTCTGGGATGTCGATCACCCCTGGAGGAGGCGCCAGACCCGATCACGCGACATCGGCAGCTCGTAGGGCCGCTGGCCGATCGCCCGCCGGATGGCGTTGGCAAGAGCAGGTGCGACCGGGTTGTAGGGCGACTCGCTCATCGACTTCGCGCCATACGGACCGAGCTCGTCGGCCGTGTCGGCGAAGTAGACCTCGGTCTCGGGGACATCCGCCATCTGGGGCACCCGGTAGGTACGGAACACGGGGGTGAGCGCTACCCCCTTCCCGTCGAGCATGATCTCCTCGTACAGCGACGATCCGATCGCCTGTGCCACACCGCCTTCCACCTGACCGCGACACTGTTGTGGGTTCATCACCGTGCCGGCGTCGGCCGACTGGACGGACTGCAGGATGCGCACGCTACCTGTCGCGGTGTCGACGGCGACACGAAAAGCGTGCACGTTGAACGCAATCGAGCGCAGCGCGCCACTCTCGGAACCGGTGGCGACCACGCGGTCGCCCACGCGATGCGACGCATCGACGGTGTCGATGAGCTCGCCGAAGCTCACCAGTCGTTCACCGACGAGTGCGCCGTCGGGGACCAACCGGATGGCATCGGGTGCCGTTGCGGTGATCGACGACGCCGCGTCGAGCAGCACCGTACGCAGCGCGAGTGCTGCGCCGTAGGTCGCCTTTCCCGCGACCGTGATGCCTGCCGACGCGAAGGCGCCGGTGTCGTAGACCGCTGCGTCGGTGTCGCCGTGCGCCAACACGATTCGTGACGGATCGGTGCCCATCGCCTCGGTGACGATCTGGGTGAGCACCGTCGTCGTGCCGTTGCCGAACTCGGCCGTGCCCACACCGACGTGGTAGTGACCGTCAGTGTCGACACCGACGGTCACGGTCGAGAAGTGGCCACGCGGCGCCATCGTGGCGATGGCGGCAATGGCCATGCCCTCGCCGACGCGCCACGAATCACCTTCTGGCGCAGCGACATCGTTGCCGCGACGCAGCGCCGTCTGGGCGAGGTCGAGGCACTGGTCGAGTCCGTAGCTCCCGTAGATCAGGTCGTCCTCGGGTTCGGGGTGCGCGATGAGAAGCGGATCGCCGTCGCCGACCGCGTTGAGTCGACGCAGTTCGAACGGATCGATGTCGAGTGCGATCGCGAGTTCATCCATGGCGGATTCGACGGCCAGGATCACCTGCCCCAAACCGTAGCCACGGAATGCACCCGACGGCGGGTTGTTGGTGTAGACCACCTCGGCGTCGATCCGTTTGACCGGGCAGTTGTATACCGAGACCGATTCGGCGCACGCGTGGAACATGACACCCATGGAGTGATTGCCGTACGCGCCGGTGTCGGAGAGGACGTCGACCTTCATCGCACGCAGTCGGCCGTCGGCGTCGGCGCCGAGATCGACCGCGACACGGAAGGGATGACGATAGGTGGTGCGGGTCATCTCGTCGGTCCGCGACATCTCGTAGGCAACGGGCATTCCGGTGCGTAACACCGCGATTGCCACCAGATCCTCGGTGAGCAGTTCCTGCTTGCCGCCGAATCCACCGCCGACGCGGGCGCTGAACACACGAATGCGATCCGCGGGAAGGTCGAGCAACAGAGCGAGCTCGTCACGGACCAGGAAGGGCACCTGCGTGCTGGTGCGGATCACCAATCGACCGTCGTCGTCGAGCCAGCCGATGGAGCCGTGGGTTTCCAACTGTGCGTGCGAAATTCGTGCGGTCTGCCAGGTTCCGCCTACCGTGACGGCAGATTCGGTGAGTGCGGTGTCGACGTCACCACCGAATCCCTCGTGGAACGAGGAGATGACGTTGCGCTCGGCCTCGAACACGCGGTCCTCGGGAGTGCGTTCGGGATGAACCAGAGGAGCTCCGGGGCGTCGTGCCTCCTCGGGATCGAAGACGCCGGGGAGGGGCTCGTATTCGACGTCGATCAGTCGGCACGCTTCCTCGGCGATTCCGGCGGAGTCGGCGACCACCGCCGCCACCCGCTGCCCGACGAACCGCACCACGGAGTCGAGGACGAGCGTGTCGTCGGGGTCGTCGGCGCGTGACTCGTGCCTCGCGGTGGAAAACCTTCGCGTACTGACGTTCTCGTGGGTGAGGACGAGCGCGACGCCGGGGAGAGCCTGCGCCGCGGACGTGTCGATCGAGACGATCCGGGCGTGCGGGTGCGGCGAGGTGAGCACTCGCAGGTAGCGGGTCCCGGGCACTGCGACGTCGAAGGTGTACGGCTCGGTTCCGGTGACAACCCGGCGGCCGGCGGGCGGCGTGAGCGACGTGCCGATCGCGGGGGAGGTGGTCTCGACACGACGCTCGTTCCTCGCGTCTGCTCGACCAGCGGGGGACGCGTTCGTCCCGTCTGCTCGACCAGCGGGGGACGCGTTCGTCCCGTCTGCTCGACCAGCGGGGGGATCAGCGGGTCGTGCGGTGTCTACGCCCTGGCGGATCGCCTGGCGGATCGCGCGATATCCCGTGCAGCGGCAGAGGTTTCCCTTCATCTTGCGCTGTAGCTCGTCGGTGTCGTGGACGGTGTCGGCGTCGAGCGTTGACGCCGTGACAATCATTCCGGCGGTGCAGAAACCGCACTGGAAGCCGAAGTTGTCGACGAAGGCCTGCTGCATGGGGTGGAGGTCGTCGGGGGTGCCGAGGCCCGAGACTGTTGTGACCGAACGCCCTTCGATGCGCTGGGCCGGAAAGATGCACGAGTGCACCGGCGTGTCGTCGACCAACACCGAGCACGCGCCGCAGTCGCCCGCATCGCAGCCCTTCTTGACCTCGAAGTGGGCTTGGTCGCGCAGGAACGTGCGCAGGCACTGGCCGGCGGCGGGAGTTGCGTCGACCGACTCGCCGTTGATCTCGAACTTCACGGTGCACCAACCCCTTCGGCGTTCCGTTCTAGTTCGCCACGGATCTGTTCGGCCAGGACCGCGCTGACTCCCCGTCGCCAATCGGCGGCACCGAGCGGGTCGGTGTAGTAGCCGTCTGCCGACGAGATATCGGCGCGCAGACGCTCGGCGTCGGGTAATCCGTTGTAGCGCAGCACAGTAGGCCACAGCGTCGCCGCGGTGATCCCGACGACGACGGTGTCGTCCTCGTCGCGGCGTCCGGTCACCACCACCCCGGAGCGCCCGAGCTCTGCCAGGGCGATCTTTCTGAAACCGGTTCGGCCGCGCAGTGCGTATCCGGGAATGTCGATGGCGCGCAACACTTCTCCCTCGCCCAGGGTGTTGGTTCCGTTGCCGGTGACGAAGTCGGCGACGTCGACGCTGTAATCGGTGCCATCGGGGCGCCAGATCAGTACGCGACCGTCGAGTCCCGCTGCCAGTGACACCATCGATGCGGCAGCGAACGAACGGCAGATGTTGCCGCCGACGGTCGCGACGTTCCAGATCTTGAAGGAGGCCAGAAGTGCTGTCGCGCATTGGAAGAGCAGCGGGTGTGCCCACCAACCCGGCTTGGCGGGCAGTTCGGCGAGTTGCGCGATGGTGGCTGTCGCCGCGATCCGCAGGCCACCGCCGGGTAAATCCTCGAAGGGCTCCCAGTCGATGCGGCTGATGTCGACCACCCCGCTCGACGTCACCTGCGGTTCGGAGAAGAACCACGTGCCGCCCGCGACGATTCGTTCGCCTTCCGCCAGGGTGAGGTCGTCGCGGCTGTAGGCGTAGCGGTAGGTCGAGATCGTGTGCAGATCCATCACAGTCCCCGACGTGTCAGAAGAGGTGTCATGTCCGGGCCCCGCGTGCTTTGTCCAGCAGTCGGCGATGCTCGTGTGCGCAGTCGGCCGCGACGGTCGTCGTGTCGACGGTGAGTAGCTCGGCGTCGGCGACGATCTGTGTGCCGTTGACCCACGACGCCTTGATCGGCGGGATGGCGCCGAGAACCAGTGCTGCCACCGGGTCGTCGATGTCGGCGTGCGCGAGCGTGGTGAGGTCCCAGAGGACGAGATCGGCGAGCTTCCCGACCTCGATGGAGCCGATCTCGTTGGCGCGGCCCAGTACTCGAGCGCCACCGATGGTCGCGAGCTCGATCGCCGTCCGTGTCGTGAGTGCGGTGGGGCCTCCCCGTGTGCGGGCCATCAGCACGGCCTGGTGTGCCTCTTCAAGGAGGCGCGCCGATTCGTTCGACGCCGCGCCGTCGACGCCCAATCCCACGGGAACCCCGGCGTCGACGAGGTCGCGAGTGCGGCAGATGTGGTTGCCGAGGCGGGCGTTGGAGGTGGGGCAGTGGGCGACGCCGGTCGACGTCGCCGCGAGCCGGGCGATCTCGTCGTCGGCGAACTCGATGCCGTGGGCGAACCACACGTCGTCGCCGGTCCAACCGACAGATTCCATATATTCCAGTGGGGTGCAACCGAAATGCTCGTCGCAGTAGGTGTTCTCGTCGATCGACTCGGCGAGGTGGGTATGCAGTCGGACGCCGAGTTCTCTTGCCAGTACGGCGGATTCGCGGAGCAGGTCGGTGGTCACCGAGAACGGTGAGCACGGTGCCAACGCGATGCGCAGCATCGAGTCGGGTGCCGGATCATGCCAGCGCGCAACGGCGTCGGAGCTGGCGGTGAGGATCTCGTCGATGCTCTGCACCACGGTGTCCGGCGGCAGGCCGCCGTCCTTCTCGGACAGGTCCATCGAACCGCGCGTCGGGTGGAAGCGCACGCCGACGGCCTGGGCTGCACCGATTTCGGCGCCGAGCAGGTCGCCGCCCTCACGCGGGAAGACGTAGTGGTGGTCGGTCGTCGTCGTGCAGCCGGACAGCGCCAGTGTCGACAGGCCGCCGAGCGCCGCCGTGTGCACCGCCTGCTCGTCGATACCAGCCCAGATCGGGTACAGCGTCGTCAGCCATTGGAAGAGCGTGTGATCGGCGGCGAGGCCACGGGTGATCCACTGATAGAGGTGGTGATGGGTGTTCACGAGCCCGGGCGTGACCACGCAGCCGGTGCCGTCGATGCGGAGAACGTCGTCAGGCAACGGCACCGCCGGGGCATCCGTCTCGATGATCGCTGTGATCGTGGTGCCCTCGATGAGTACCGACGCGCGCGTCAATTCCCGACGATCCGGGTCGACGGTCACCACGGAGGCATTCTCGATGAGGGTTGCTGAGGGCACAGCGACACGCTACGACGATCAAGCCGGTGCGGCATGTCGGGGTGTGCGCAATCGTTGCGAGTATACCCGCCCAACCGGCACGTTAACGCTGTTGTTACGTGATGTGAATCGGTCGTAACACGATCCCGTTTTACTTGTATACGCAAGATGGATTGCACGTAGTAGGGGTCCCGACCTGTACTGCGTCGCGGGAACCGGAGTCCGGTTCCTTCGCTTTCGAAAAGCGCGTGCGATCTCACGGATTTCCACCGTGATCGATCGGGTACAGCGCAGTTCCTCCGATGAATCGGTCGCCGCCGGAGCCGTGTAAGAGCCGAACACTCGGCGCCGCTTGAAACAGGAACAGGCCATGAGCAACCCCACCGCAGTCTCCCGCGTCCGCGACAGGATCGTCCGCAAAAACTTCGATCCCACCGCGACGACCGATCAGATCGTCGTCGACCAGTCCGCACCCCGCGTCGAGCCGCACGACTCGACCCACCCCGACGCTGCGTCGGACAACGCTATCGACCCGGTGAACAAGGTTCCCTCACCCGGTCGGCTCGTCGTGTTCGCGCTCCAGCATCTGCTCGTGATGTATGCGAGCACGGTGACGGTGCCCGTCGTGGTGTCGGCAGCGCTCGATCTCTCGCGGGCAGATCTCGTCTACCTCGTCACCGCAGACCTGCTGTTGTGCGGTTTCGGCACGCTACTGCAGTCGCTGGGCATCTGGAAGGTCGGCGTGAAGCTGCCGATGGTGATCGGTGCGTCGTATACCGGCATCGCGCCGATGCTGATCATCGGCGAGGGTGAGGGACTGCAGACGATGTACGGTTCGGTGCTCGTCGTCGGCCTTGCGACGATCGCCATTGCGCCGCTGGTCAGCAAGCTCATGCGGTTCTTTCCGCCGGTCGTCATCGGGACGACCATCCTGCTTATCGGTATCCAGTTGATACCAGCGGGCGGAAAGATGATCGTCGGTTCCGATCCCGACGACCCCGGGTTCGCTTCTCCGGCCAAGATCGGCTTGGCGGCTGCAACAGCGCTGGCCATCGTGCTCTGCTACTGCCTGTTGCCGCGCGCGCTTCGACCGGTCTCGGTGTTGATCGGCATAATCGTCGGCGTCGTTGTCGCGGCGCTCACGGGGATGTTCGACGGTTCGGGTATCGGTGAGGGTGCCGCGTTCTCGTTCCCCGACCTCCTGCATTTCGGTGTTCCGCGTTTCGACCTGCTGGCGATCTGCTCGCTTGCCCTGATTCAGATCGTGCTCATCGTCGAACTTGCCGGACAGGTCAATGCCGTCGGGGAAGTGGTGGGACAGAAGGTCTCGCGCGATCGCCTGGCAGCGGCCGTGCGTGCCGACGGCGTGGTCACCGCGCTGGGCGGTGGCGTGTTCCAGTCGTTCATGTACGTCACGTTCGCGCAGAATGTCGGCATTCTGACCATCACGAGGATGTTTAGCCGCTACGTGACAGCGCTGACCGGCGCGATGCTGATGTGCCTCGCGTTCTTTCCCGTCGTCGGTGAGGTCGTGGCGGCGATCCCGCGGCCCGTCCTCGGGGCCGCAGCAGTGGTGATGTTCGGAACCATCGCGGTGGTCGGTATCCGCATCCTCGGGCGCGTCGACTACAGCCAGAACTCCAACGTGATCATCACGGCTGCGGCGATCGGCGTGGCCCTGCTGCCGATCACGATCAACGGCTTCTACAGTCAATTCCCGACGGCGGCCAAACAACTGCTCTCCAGTGGCGCTGCGGTGGGCATCTTCGTGGCCATCGCGTTGAATCTGCTGTTCACGACGCGGCGTCACGACGGCGCAGAGAAGGTCAACAGCGACGACGTCGCCTGAACGGCCGGGTCACGATCACTGCCTGAGTCGATATGAGACTCAGGCAGTGATCGTGACAGGCGTGCCGTCGCCGGCCCAGTCGTAGAGGTGCTTGATCTCGTTGCCGGGCACGTGAATACAGCCTTCGGAGCCTCGGGTCTTGTAGGCCGTCGTGTCGCCGTAGGGAAACTTCTGCCAGGGCGAGTCGTGGAATCCGATGTCGCCGAACAGGTGCAACCAGTAGTGCACGAACACCGTGTACCCGGGACCGCTCAGCGTGCGATCGACGTCATGACTTTCGATGCGCCAGGTTCCCAGCGGTGTGCCTACACCGCGGTCGACGCTGCCGGTGGTCACCGCGATGTCGGAAACCGGTTGCCCGTCAAGGCATAGGACCATGTGTTGCGACGCGAGTCCGACGACGATGGCCTTCCCTTCGGACTTCTCGGGGCAGGAGGGCTTGGGGATGATCGGGGCAGCGACCGGACGTGCGGCAGTCGTCGCGGCCGCGGAGTCGGCGGCCGGGGACGACTGCACTGTGAGACCTACGACCACCGCTATGGTGACAGCCAAGACGGCGAGGGCAGCAAGAGCCGGCCACGCGTACCCGAGTACGAGTGACCGAGCCGTGAGAGCACGGCTGCGCTTCTTGGTAACCGATATCATTTCGCCCGACGTTACCGCAGACGGGATACGCGCCGACGCATGCGTGACGGACAGAACGACGTCGGACTGTCGCTCACGCAGGTCACCTACCCTGTGCGGGCCGGGCGATAGGGGATGGAGTCACTGACGGTGACGTCGACGTCGATGGGCCTGCCGACCTGGGGGAACGCCCGCTGCGGGCAGGCTGGTCTTGGGCACACCTTGCATCCCGCGCCGATGGGTACCGTACGGCGGTCGTCGGCGAGGTCGATGCCGGTGGAGTAGACGAGGCGGTCGGCGTGTGCGAGATCGCAACCCAATCCGATGGCGAAGGACTTGTGCTGTGTGAGGTAGCCCAACCCCTCGTCGGTGCTGCGTGCCAGCCAGAAATACGACCGGCCGTCGGGCATCTGCGAGACCTGGGTGACAACCCGCCCCGGCGAGGCGAAGGCGTCGTGTACGACCCAGAGCGGGCAACTCCCTCCTGCCCGTGAGAAGTGAAATGCGGTGGCGGATTGTCGCTTGGAGATGTTTCCCGCGCGATCGGTCCGGACGAAGATGAACGGGACACCGCGATGTCCGGGGCGCTGGAGCGTCGACAGCCGATGACATACCGTCTCGAAGCTGACGTCGAAGCCGACGCAGAGCAGTTCGATGTCGTAGCGCGCTTCCTCCGCAGCATCGCGAAAGTGTCTGTACGGCAGCAACAATGCTCCCGCGAAGTAGTTCGCGAGTCCGATTCGGGCTACAGACCGGGACTCTTCGCTCAGTTCGACGGCGTCGGCGATCACCGCGTCGATCACATCGCTCTGCGTGATCAACGCCAACTGGGTGGCCAGTTGGAACGCGCGTTGCCCGGAGGTGAGTCGACCCGCGAGCTGGACGACGCGCCGAGTGGGATCGAAGACGCGTTTGGGGCGGCGCGCGGCGGCGACGGGGTCGGTGTCACGGCTGATCGACACGGAGACGCCGTGTTCGCGTGACAGCAGCGTCGCCAATTGCAGATCGAGTCCTCCGACGCGCAGGCCATGCTGATCGAACATGTCCTCGGCTGCCCGGTCGAGGACGTCGATGTAATTCTTGCGGTCGTAGAAGAAGTCGCGGACCTCCTCGAACGGCATCGGAGTCGACGACGCTCCGCCGTTGGCTGCTTGGCCCCGGTAGGTGTCGAGCTCGGACTCTGCCGCGACGAGGCGCCTGTGGAGGGCTGCGATCGTGCGACCGACGTCGGGCATTCGGGAGACGAGCTCGGTGATCTGCGCGCGCGTGACGTCGCCGCCGTCTGGCGCGGTGGCAAGTGCGTCGGCCAGGTCGGCGACCAGGCGCGCGTCGGTGTCGGCCGCGAAGTAGTCGGCGTTGAGGTCGAACTCGCGGGTGAGTGCGAGAAGTACGCCGACGGTGATCGGCCGCTGATCGTTCTCGAGCTGATTGACGTAGCTGGTCGACTTGTCGATTCGACGAGCGAGTGCGGCCTGAGAGAGTCCCTGCTCGTCGCGAAGTCTGCGTAGGCGAGCTCCTACGAGAAGTCTCCCGGGCGTCGCGGCAGAGGGGTGTGCCATGTGCAGAGCCTAGCTCGTCATGTGTTCACAACATTCGCAAATTTGCGGGTAGTCATCCACAAAAATACGCATTCGCCAGGACTTATGTGGAGCGGAACGAGATGCGTACGGTGCGAACATGATCATTCACAACGTGCGGACCCGCCGCAGTGCCGAGGACTTCGGGCAGTCGGAGCATCTCGCTCAGAAGATCGCCGAGGTCGCCGTCGACCCTGTCGAGGTGCCGACCGAGACAGCCGAGATGGTGATCAATCGGGTCATCGACAACGCGGCGGTCAGCGCCGCATCGGTGATTCGTCGGCCGGTGACGACTGCGCGATCACAGGCGCTCGCGCACCCGTACGGGCGGGGCGGTCGCGGCGCGGCGGTGTTCGGTGTCGCCGGCGCGTACTCCCCGGAGTGGGCGGCGTGGGCCAACGGGGTTGCCGTGCGTGAACTCGACTTCCACGACACCTTCCTCGCCGCCGAGTACTCGCACCCGGGAGACAACATCCCGCCGCTGGTCGCGGTGGCGCAGCACGTCGGCGCCGGGGGTGCAGATCTGATCCGAGGCATCGCCACCGCCTACGAGATCCAGATCGATCTGACGCGCGGAATGTGTTTGCACGAGCACAAGATCGACCACGTTGCGCACCTCGGTCCTTCCGTCGCCGCGGGGCTGGGAACCATGTTGCGTCTCGACGTCGAGACGATCTACCAGGCCGTCGGCCAAGCCCTGCACCTGACAACCGCGACGCGGCAGTCGCGGAAGGGGCTCATCTCCAGTTGGAAGGCATACGCGCCGGCTCACGCGGGCAAGATCGCGATCGAAGCCGTCGACCGTGCGATGCGTGGTGAGGGGGCGCCCGCTCCGATCTGGGAGGGCGAGGACGGCGTGATCGCGTGGCTACTCGGTGGCCCCGAGAAGGTCTACGAGATACCGCTTCCCGGTCCGGGCGAGGCCAAGCGGGCGATCCTCGACAGCTACACCAAGGAGCACTCGGCCGAGTATCAGAGTCAGGCGCCGATCGACCTCGCGCGTCGGATGCGTGAGCGGATCACCGATCTCGCCGAGATCGAATCGATCGTGCTGCACACCAGCCACCACACCCACGTCGTGATCGGCACGGGCTCCGGCGATCCCCAGAAATTCGATCCGTCGGCCAGTCGCGAGACGCTCGACCACTCGGTGCCCTACATCTTCGCCGTCGCACTGCAGGACGGTTTCTGGCACCACGAGGCGTCGTATGCGCCCGAACGTGCGAATCGTCCCGACACCGTCGAGCTATGGCGCAAGATCTCGACCGTCGAGGATCCCGAGTGGACCCGCCGCTACCACTCCACCGATCCGGCGGAGAAGGCATTCGGCGCGAAAGCGGTTGTGACGCTGCGCAACGGTGAGGTCATCACAGACGAACTGGCTGTTGCGGACGCACATCCGCTCGGTGCCCGCCCATTCGCTCGGGAGCAGTACGAGGCCAAGTTCTCCACCATGGCAGACGGCGTGATCGATGCGGCCGAACAGCGTCGATTCCTCGATGCGGCAGCCGGTCTCGCGTCGCTCGAGGAGGGAAGCCTCGGTGCTCTCAATCCGACAGTGCTGTCCGTCGTGCTCGACAAGGCACCGACCATCGGGACGGGGATCTTCTGATGACCTCATCGGAAAGCGCTGTGGCGGGGCTGTTCTCGTCATCCGTACCTGCCGCCGACAAGCGGATCGCGCTGCGGGCGGGCCTGGCGTCGGGAAGTCTGCAGCGTTGGCCCGGCGCATTCTCGCCGCTGGTGGCCAAGCTCATAGCCGACGTCGGGTTCGAGGGCGTGTACGTATCCGGCGCTGTGCTCTCGGCCGATATCGGCCTCCCCGACATCGGGCTCACGACGCTGAGTGAGGTCGCCGCTCGCGGCGGGCAGATCGCCCACGCAACCAACCTGCCGTCACTTGTCGACGCCGACACCGGATTCGGTGAACCCATGAGTGCGGCGCGGACCGTTGCCACCCTCGAAGACGCGGGGTTGTCCGGCTGCCATTTCGAGGACCAGGTCAATCCCAAGCGGTGTGGTCATCTCGACGGCAAGGACGTCGTTCCCGTCGGCGAGATGCTCGCAAGGCTTGCGGCAGCGGTCACGGCACGACGCGACGAGAACTTCGTGATCTGCGCGCGGACGGACGCGCGTGCCGTCGAGGGTCTCGACGCCGCGATCGACCGCGCCAAGGCGTACGCCGATGCCGGCGCCGACCTCATCTTCACGGAGGCATTGCGTGACGCCTCGGAGTTCGAGAGATTTCGTGCGGCCGTTGACGTTCCGCTCCTTGCCAACATGACGGAGTTCGGCAAATCCGACCTGCTCACTGCGAAACAACTGGGGGACTTCGGCTACAACGCGGTCATCTATCCGGTGACGACGCTACGCATCGCGATGGGTGCCGTCGAGTCCGGACTTCGGGAGATTGCCTCTACCGGAACACAATCGGGGCTCCTCGACGACATGCAGCACCGGAGCAGGCTCTACGAGTTGCTGCGCTACGCGGACTACAACGACTTCGATTCCGAACTGTTCAACTTCACCCTGAATTCCACGCCGGAGGTACATCCATGAGCGCGCCGCCAGTTAGCCAACCTGCTATTCACAAGGGTCTTGCCGGGGTCGTCGTCGACACCACTGCGATCTCGAAGGTTGTGCCCGAGACGAATTCGTTGACCTACCGGGGCTATCCCGTACAGGATCTCGCCGCGCGCTGCAGCTTCGAGCAGGTCGCGTACCTGCTGTGGCACGGCGAGTTGCCCACCGACGCCCAACTCGCCGCGTTCACGCAGCGGGAGCGGGCGAGTCGTCGACTCGATCGGTCGACGCAGGCCGTCCTCGCCCGTATTCCGGAGAACTGCCACCCGATGGACGTCGTTCGCACGGTCATCAGCTACCTCGGCACCGAGGACCCGGACGAGGACAATGCGGCGCCCACCGCGAACTACGACAAGGCCCTGCGGATGTTCTCGATCCTGCCGACCATCGTCGCGGCGGATATGCGTCGACGACGCGGACTCGACCCGATCGCCCCGCACCATGGACTCGGCTACGCGGAGAACTTTCTGGCCATGTGTTTCGGGGAAGTTCCCGATCCGGTGGTCGTCTCGGGGTTCGAGAAGTCGATGGTGCTCTACGCCGAGCACAGTTTCAACGCATCGACCTTCGCGGCCCGTGTGGTGACGTCGACTCAGTCGGACATCTACAGCGCGGTGACGGCGGCGATCGGAGCGCTGAAGGGATCGCTGCACGGCGGCGCGAACGAGGCGGTCATGTACGACATGATCGAAATCGACCGCCCAGAACGGGCGGTCGCCTGGCTCGAGCACAAGCTGGAGAACAAGGACAAGGTGATGGGGTTCGGCCATCGCGTCTACAAGAACGGTGATTCGCGGGTGCCGACGATGCGTGCGGCTCTCGTCGAGGTCTCCGAGCAGCTCGGCGAGGACCGGTGGCTGCGCATCTACACCGAACTCGAGCGGCTGATGGACGAGCGCACGGGCATCAGACCGAACCTCGACTTCCCGACCGGACCCGCGTACCACCTGATGGGCTTCGACATCGGATCGTTCACGCCGATTTTCGTGATGAGCCGCATCACGGGGTGGACTGCGCACATCATGGAACAGGCAGCGTCGAACTCGCTGATCCGTCCGTTGAGCAGCTACACGGGGCCCTCGCAGCGCTCTCTCACACTTTGAGACAAAAGTGAGGTATCACCCTCACTTGCGGATAAGGTCGACGACGACGGCGGTGCCTGTCCTGTGGGTGCCTGCCCGGGCAACGTGTATTCGACGAACGAAAGTTGTGTCCCGAGATGTTTGAGAAAGTCCTGGTCGCAAATCGTGGAGAGATCGCGATCCGTGCCTTTCGTGCGGCATACGAGCTCGGGGCAAAAACGGTCGCGGTGTTCCCGTACGAGGACCGCAATTCGCTGCACCGACTGAAGGCCGACGAGTCGTACCAGATCGGCGTACCGGGTCATCCGGTCCGTGCGTATCTGTCCGTCGACGAGATCATCGGTGCCGCACTGCATTCGGGTGCAGATGCGGTATATCCCGGCTACGGCTTCCTGTCGGAGAACGCGGGCTTGGCAGCGGCGTGTGCCGAGCACGGCATCACGTTTGTCGGACCGCCCGCGCACGTACTCGAGTTGACCGGCAACAAGGCCGAGGCCGTGGCCGCGGCGAAGGCTGCCGGTTTGCCGGTGCTGGCGTCCTCGGAACCGTCGGCCGACGTCGACGAGTTGGTCGCGGCATCCGCCGAAATGCAGTTCCCGGTGTTCGTCAAGGCCGTCGCCGGTGGCGGTGGCCGCGGTATGCGTCGCGTCGCGAAGCGTGAGGATCTCGCCGAAGCCATTTCGGCGGCGTCGCGCGAGGCCGATACCGCGTTCGGCGACCCGACGGTGTTTCTCGAGCAGGCCGTGATCAATCCGCGCCACATCGAGGTGCAGATCCTGGCCGACACGCAGGGCAACGTCATTCACCTCTTCGAGCGTGACTGCAGCGTGCAGCGTCGGCACCAGAAGGTCGTCGAATTGGCACCGGCACCGAATCTCGATCCGCAACTGCGTGAGCGGATTTGCGCTGACGCCGTCGCATTCGCCAAGCAGATCGGCTATTCGTGCGCCGGGACCGTCGAATTCCTGGTCGACGAACAGGGTCGGCACGTCTTCATCGAGATGAATCCGCGCATTCAGGTGGAGCACACGGTGACCGAGGAGATCACCGACGTCGACCTTGTCGGTGCGCAGTTGCGGGTGGCGTCGGGGCAGTCGCTCGACGACCTGGGGTTGAGTCAGGACTCGATCGCGATCCGTGGAGCAGCACTACAGTGCCGTATCACCACCGAGGATCCGTCGGATGGTTTCCGGCCGGACGTCGGGCGTATCACCGCCTACCGCACGCCGGGTGGTGCGGGCATCCGACTCGACGGCGGTGCGGTCCTCGGCGGAGAGATCAGCGGCCATTTCGACTCGATGCTGGTCAAGCTGACCTGCCGGGGTCGCGACTTCGACACAGCGGTGCGGCGCGCACGACGTGCCTTGGCGGAGTTCCGCATTCGCGGTGTGGCGACCAACATCCCGTTCCTGCAGGCGGTGCTCGACGACGCCGACTTCGCTGCGGGACACGTGACGACGTCGTTCATCGAAGACCGCCCGTGGTTGTTGAATTCGCGTGGATCGGCAGACCGCGGCACGCGCATCCTCTCGTATCTCGCGGACGTGACGGTCAACAAGCCGCACGGGGAACGCCCGAGCACGGTGTACCCGCGCGACAAGCTTCCTGCCCTCGACCGTGCGCAACTACTCGCACCACCCGACGGCTCGCGGCAGCGACTGTTGACCTTGGGGCCCAGCGGTTTTGCGCGTGACCTTCGTGACCGCGCGGCGGTCGGTGTCACCGACACGACGTTCCGCGACGCCCATCAGTCGTTGCTCGCGACGCGCGTACGGACGAGCGGAATGCTCGCCGTCGCACCGTATGTCGCGGCGACGACCCCGCAGTTGCTGTCGGTCGAGTGTTGGGGCGGTGCCACCTACGACGTCGCGCTGCGGTTCCTGAAGGAAGATCCGTGGGATCGGTTGGCGCAGTTGCGCGAGGAGATCCCCAACATCTGCCTGCAGATGCTGCTTCGCGGTGCCAACACCGTTGGCTACACGCCGTACCCGCAGAAGGTGACGACGGCATTCGTCGCCGAGGCAACGGACGTGGGCATCGACATCTTCCGAATCTTCGACGCGCTCAACAACATCGAACAGATGCGACCCGCCATCGACGCGGTGCTCGAGACCGATCGCGCGGTCGCCGAGGTCGCGATGAGCTACACGGGCGACCTCGCGAACCCCGACGAGAAGCTCTACACGCTCGACTACTACCTGCGCCTGGCGGAGCAGATCGTCGACGCAGGCGCGCATGTCCTCGCCATCAAGGACATGGCGGGTCTGCTGCGTGCACCTGCGGCCGACAAGCTGGTCCGTGCGTTGCGAAGCGAGTTCGATCTGCCGATCCACGTCCACACCCACGACACGCCTGGCGGGCAGTTGGCGACGTACCTCGCGGCCGTCAACGCGGGGGCAGACGCAGTCGACGGCGCGTCGGCACCCTTGGCCGGCACGACGAGTCAGCCGCCCCTGTCGGCGATCGTCGCGGCGTTTGCGCACACCGAACGCGACACCGGGCTGGACCTCAAGGCGGTCTGCGACCTGGAACCGTACTGGGAAGCGGTGCGAAAGGTGTACGCCCCGTTCGAGTCCGGTGTTCCCGCACCGACCGGGCGCGTCTACTCGCACGAGATCCCGGGCGGCCAGTTGTCGAATCTGCGTCAGCAGGCCATCGCGTTGGGGCTCGGTAACCGCTTCGAGGCCGTCGAAGAGGCCTATGCTGCCGCCGATGCGATGCTGGGGCGTCTGATCAAGGTGACGCCGTCGTCGAAGGTCGTCGGCGACCTTGCTCTCGCTCTCGTCGGGCAGGGCATCGCGCCCGCTGGCTTTGCCGCGAACCCCGGTTCCTACGACATCCCCGACTCCGTCATCGGTTTTCTCCGTGGCGAACTGGGTGAGCCCGCGGGCGGGTGGCCGGAGCCGTTGCGTACCCGCGCACTGGCCGGTCGTACGGCGCCGCGCCCCGTCGAAGAACTCAGTGCCGCCGACGACACCGCACTCGACACAGCGGGCAGACCGCGGCAGGAAACCCTCAACAGGCTGTTGTTCCCCGGTCCGACAAGGGAATTCGAGGAGCATCAGGAAACCTACGGGGATACGTCGAGGCTGTCGGCCAATCAGTTCTTCTACGGACTGCGCTACGGCGACGAGCACCGAGTGGAACTCGAGCCGGGCGTCGAATTGCTGATCGGCCTCGAGGCGATCAGCGAACCCGACGAGAAGGGCATGCGCACGGTGATGTGTGTGCTCAACGGTCAGTTGCGGCCGGTCGCAGTGCGAGATAGGTCCGTCGATTCCAAGGTCGCGGCCGCCGAGCGTGCCGATCGGGCGAACCCGAACCACGTGGGCGCACCCTTCGCGGGCGTCGTGTCGCTGTCGGTGAACGTCGGCGACGAGATCGCAGCGGGCGCGGCGATCGGCACGATCGAGGCCATGAAGATGGAGGCGACCATCACCGCGCCGGTCGGCGGCAAGGTCGCCCGGGTCGCGGTGACGTCCGTGCAGCAGGTCGCGCCCGGCGACCTGCTGATCGAAATCGGCTGAGGCCGGGCGGGTTCGGCGGCGCGGCGCGGCGGATCCGTATGACACTTGGCCCGGATCGCGGGCATTCTGTCATACGGATCGGCGGCAGCGCCCCACGCGGCGGTGCAACTCGAGCCTCGGCGGTCAGTCGATCGTGGTGGCGTCGAGCTCGGCGTCGGAGTGTGCACGGGTCGCCCTGATCTGAGCGGCGTTCGGGTCGTCGACGCGCCTGATCCACTCGAGAGCATCGTCGACGCTCCGCCCGGTGGCGACGTGCCGCGCCAGGAGGCGTTCATGTCTGATGGCGTCGGGTAGGTCGACGAACCACATGCGGTCGATGAGTCGACGGACAGGGGCCCACGCGCCGTCGAATCCGAGGTAGTTGCCCTCGACCACAACGATTCTCGCTGTTGCGGGGATCAGGGCGGCTGCTGCGATCGGCTCGCCGAGGTTGTGGTCGAAGTCGGGTGCGTAGACCTCGGTGTCCGGCGTGGCGGCCCTGCGGAGCGTCGCGACGAATCCGTCGACGTCGAAGGTGTCCTGGGCCCCGCGCCGTTCGGTTCGGCGGAGTAGGTGCAGCATCGGCGTCGCGAGATGGAAGCCATCCATGGGGAGATACCCGATGTGAGCGTCGCCGAGGCGGTCGGCGAGTTCGAGAGTCGCCCGACGCGCGACCGTCGTCTTACCCGCTCCCGGTGGGCCGGTGAATCCGACGACCACGCGGGAGCGGGTGTTCGCGAGGTCGATGATCTCTGCGACCAGCGCGTCGATGATCATGACTGAAACGATACGAGACGATCGACAGGGAATCGACGAGATGGACTCATCCCGTCGATTCCCGGTCCGTATCAGTCCTCGACGTCAGCCCGCACAGTCGTCGCGGCGGTGACCAGGTTGGTCAGCGACGCGATCACCTCGCCGGGTGTGCGGGTCTTGAGTCCGCAGTCGGGATTGACCCAGAGTCGTTGCGGGCCAACCGCCTTCAACGCTGCGCGCAGGGACCGTTCGATCTCCGCCGTGCCCGGTACCCGTGGCGAGTGGATGTCGTAGACGCCGGGGCCGACGCCGTTCGAGAATCCGACGGCGTTGAGGTCGTCGAGGATCTCCATCGCAGAGCGGGCTGCCTCGATCGACGTGACGTCGGCGTCGAGGTCGGCGATCGCGCCGATGACCTCACCGAACTCCGAGTAGCAGAGGTGGGTGTGGATCTGCGACGAGTCGGCGACACCCGAGGTGGACAAGCGGAACGCGCGCACCGCCCAGTCGAGGTAGCGCTGCTTGTCCGCATCTCGCAACGGAAGGAGCTCACGCAGTGCGGGCTCGTCGACCTGGATGATGGTGATTCCGGCCTTCTCGAGGTCGACGGTCTCGTCGCGGATAGCCAACGCGATCTGATCGGCCGACTCCGAGAGCGGCTGGTCGTCACGGACGAACGACCAGGCGAGGATCGTGACCGGACCGGTCAGCATTCCCTTGACCGGCTTGTTGGTCAGCGACTGCGCGTAGGTGATCCAGTCGACGGTCATCGGCTGCGTGCGCACGACGTTGCCGTAGAGGATCGGCGGCCGCACGCACCGGGTTCCGTACGACTGGACCCACCCGTTGGCCGTGGCGAAGAAGCCGTCGAGTTGTTCGGCGAAGTACTGGACCATGTCGTTGCGCTCGGGCTCGCCGTGCACCAGTACGTCGAGTCCGAGTTTCTCCTGCAGCGCAACCACATCGGCGATCTCGGCGCGCATCCGTCGCTCGTACTCCGGCTCGTCGATCTCGCCCGAACGCAGCGCGGCACGGGCGAGTCGGATCGCCGAGGTCTGCGGGTAGGAGCCGATCGTGGTGGTCGGCAGCGGAGGAAGTTCGAGCTGCGAATTCTGTGCCGCGATGCGCTCTGCAGCAGGCATCCGCGTGATGTCGGTGTCGGTGACGGCCGCCAGGCGAGCACGCACCGCCGGGACATGCACCCGCGGATCGCTTGTGCGCGTGGCCAGCGCCGCGGCGGACGCCTCGAAGGCATCCCGCTCCGACTCACGACCGTTGCGCAGTGCGCGGGCGAGCACCCCGACCTCGTCATACTTCTGCGCGGCGAATGCCAGCCAGCCTCGCAGGTTGTCGTCGAGTCCGTCCTCGGCGTCGAGCGTGTAGGGCACGTGCAGCGTCGAGCACGACGTCGAAACAGTAAGCGCGCGTGCCGATCCCAACAAGGTGCCGAGGGTGGCGAGCGCCTTGTCGAGGTCGGTGCGCCAGATGTTGCGACCGTCGACGACGCCTGCGACCAGCAGCTTGTCGGCGAGTTCCGGGACCACGACGACCGAGTCGACCGAGCCCTCGACGAGGTCGACGCCGATGGCTTCGACCGGTGTACGCGCCAGGGCGGCGAGAGACGCACCGGGGTCACCGAAGTAGGTGTTGACGAAGAGCGCAGGACGCTCGGTGGCGGCACCGAGCCTCGAGTACACCGAATTGACCAGTGCGGGAAGGTCTTCGGCATAGTCGGTGACGAGAACCGGCTCGTCGATCTGGACCCACGAGACTCCTGCCTGCGCGAGCTGTGCGAATAGCTGCTCGTACACCCCGAGCAGGTCGTCGATCCTCGTCAGTGGCGCGGGCGCGCCGTCGACGGCCTTGGCGAGTGCCAGGAAGGTGATCGGCCCGATGATGACGGGTCGGGCGTCGACGCCGCGCGCCCGGGCTTCGGCGATCTCGCCGAGAACCTTGTCGGGGTGCAGTCCGAACGTGGTGTCGCCGCCGATTTCGGGGACCAGATAGTGGTAGTTGGTGTCGAACCACTTGGTCATCTCCAGGGGAGCGATGTCCGCGGTGCCACGTGCCGCGGCGAAGTATCGGTCGAGTGGATCGGCGATGCCGTCGAACCGGCGGGGGAGTGCACCGAGGAGGACCGCGGTGTCGAGTACCTGGTCGTAGTACGAGAAGGTGTTGACCGGGATCGAGTCGAAACCGGCTGCGGCCAACTGTGTCACGGTGTCGCGGCGCAGTCCGGCTGCGATCTGCTCGAGCTCGGCGGCGCTGACGCGGCCCGCCCAGTAGCCTTCGATGGCCCGCTTGAGTTCGCGGCGCGGGCCGATCCGCGGAGTGCCGGGCACGGTGGCGGTGAACGGCCTGCCAACCTGATCGGACGCCGTCGTGGAGACAGTGGTGTCTGCTGAATTGATGGACATGAGTTCGTGAACTCCTGCATTCGACGTGGACGGTTCACCGCCATGCAGGGAGAGTCGACAAGCCCCGGGTGGTGTGCAGAAGACACCACGACACGCTGATCGACCTGCGCCCGGTCCACGAGGCGGCGAGCCACCGGTCGCGGCGCGACCGGTACAGGAGGCAGGTCTTCGGACTCGTCGGCGGGCTCACACGAGGTGAGATTCCTAGTGGCCGTCGCTTCCCGGGCTCGTGCCCAGTGCTTGGTGACGGCGGTCGTTCCGACATACCGCTGCGGGACAGTTCCGGATTCTCACCGGATTCCCTCTCACCCGACCGCCGATTACGGTGGCCGGATTCGACGCCGCGCGCGGGACGGAGGGGCTCCATCACAATTCCCGGCGGGCGAACCAGCTGCCGTTGCAGCATAGCGCAGCCTTTTTGTCGTCAGCCTCACCGTTGTGACCCAGTAGACGACCATCGCCATGAATCCGCGAACCCAACGGTTCCGAACCAGATAGGTGACTGAACAAACGAACACCACGTATCTCATCACCGGTGCAGGCAGCGGCTTCGGCAAGGAGGTCGCACTGCGCCTCGCGGAGCAGGGCCACGACGTCATCGCAGGTGTCGAGATCATCGCGCAGGTCAATGTCCTGCGCGCCGAGGCGAAGGAACGCGGCGTCGACCTGCGCGTGGAGAAGCTCGATGTCACCGACGAAGGAGATCGCGACAAAGCGGCCCAGTGGGACGTCGACGTCCTGCTGAACAACGCGGGAATCTCCGAGGGCGGGTCGTCGGTGGACATTCCCGCCGCGAATATCCGGAGGCAGTTCGAGGTCAACGTCTTCGGACCGAGCCGATCGCGAAGGCCATGGTCGCCAAGGGCGGCGGCAAGATCGTGTTCATGTCGTCGGTGGCCGGCCTCACCGTCGACCCGTTCACCGGTGCCTACGCCGGGTCGAAGCACGCGGTCGAAGCGTTTGCCGATGCGCTCGATCAAGAGCTCAGCGAGTACGGGATCACGGTGGCGACGATCAACCCCGGCCCATTCCTGACCGGGTTCAACGACACGATGTTCGAGGCGTGGAAGTCGTGGGAAGACGATCCGTCAACCCGGCTCTTCGATTACGAGAAGCTCTCGTTTCCGCATGAGCAGTTCGACCCGGAGGAAGTCATCGAGGTCACTCTCGACGTGCTCACCGGTGCCGACACCGACTACCGACACGTGCTGCCCGCCCACACCGTTGACGACATCAAGTCGCAGGTCTCGGCGCAGTGGGACCGGACGCTCAACGACGGCAAGCGTGCCGAGCTGGTTCAGACCGCATACGACATCTCGCCCTACACTCCGGTCACCCGGGACGCGTGAGCGTCAGCTTCCGCGGTACGTCGAATACGAGTACGGGCTGAGCAGCACCGGTACGTGATAGTGCCGGTTCGGGTCGTCGACGGTGAAGCAGATGTCGATCTGCGGGTAGAAGCCGACAATTCCGTTGGCGCCGAACCAATCCGCCGTCGCGAACACGAGGTGGTAGGTGCCCGGGGCGAGCGGGTCGACGTTGACCTGTGAGATGCGGCCGTCGCTGTCGGTGGTTCCCGACGCGAGGCGCTCGCCGTCGACATCGCGCAGTGTGATCGACATTCCGACGGCGGGCGCACCACTGGTGGCGTCGAGTACGTGGGTGGACAGACCGGTCATAGGGCTCAGCCTAGTCGTCGACGAACTCGATGGCGGGAGTCAACATCCGTTGCAGCCGACTGCGATTGATCTTCGCGAGCTCCATGCGCATGACACGTCGTTCGGTCGGCGCGTCGTTGCGGATGCGCTCCTTGAGGATCGCGAGCAGTTCTTCTGCGGGGCGTCCGTTGGCGAACACGAGGTAGACGTGTCCGAACTTCTCGTCGTACTCCTTGTTGAGCTGTTTGAGCTCTGCGAGTACCTCGGGGTCGGCGCCGGTGACCCCGGACTGCTCTCTGCTCGACGAGGCGTTGTCGGGGCGGTCTCCGATGCGGGGATGCCCGGACAGCGCCTCGTCGAGGTCGGACTCGGTCAGTTCGGCGAGAATCAGATCGGCGTACTCCAGGAGCGCTTCGTCGTCGACGAAGGGCCGCGCCTTGGCAACGCGTAACGCCCAGATCGACGAGCTACAGCATTCGTACAGCGTGCTGATCGCACGCAGTTCGGACAGCTCGTTGAAGCTCGGGAGGCCTCGCCAATCGACTCGTCGCACGCGGTCAGCCTACGAGAGTTCCGGTTGACGGCTGAACCGAGCCGACGTCAGCGGGTTGGCGTCGGCCACCAGATCGTCGAAGCGATGGTTGGCGATCTTCGCGATCTCGATGAGGGCGAACGACTTCTCCGAGGTCTCGGAGTTGTCCATGCGTGCCCAGCCGTTGCGCAGCACGCGGTCGTAACGCTCGGCCTCCTGTGCGTCGATGACGAGCGGGAACCCGAAGTGTTCCTTGTAGGCCTTCGCGAGGTCGACGACGTTCTCGTGCTCGGTCTCCTCCAGGTGTGACAGCCCCTTGTGATCGACCGCGGTCAACTCTCCGGTCTCGTCTTCGGCTCCGAGGTCGGGGAAGGCCTGAATGAGCTGGAGTTGTTCCTCGTCGCTTCCGGTCAGCATGGCCTCTTGGAAGGCGCTGCGCAGATCGTGCACGTCCTCGAACGGACGCTGCTCGTAGGCGCGTTCGACCACCCAGTCGACGTTCTGCACGAGGCCGCCGAACGTCTCGTTGAACTCGACGAAGCTCATCTTGTTGACCGCGTCGAGCGTGATAGCACCGCGGCCTGCGACCGCCGGGCCGCGTCGTCCGATGTGGAAGAACAAGAGGTTCAACAGGATTGCGGTGATCGCGCCCATGGTGATACCCGTCGAGAACGGTATCTGCAGGATCATGTTGGGCATCGATTGGTCGACGCCGGGGAGGGCGGGTACATCGACGTGCGCGCCGCCCTTCTCGATCACGGTGGTCGGGCTCGACGACTGCGAGAACTGCACGTAGAGCGCAACTGCCAACGAGGTTGCTGCGATGATGAGGTTGCGGTGATCGGTGAAGTCGACCGAGGTGAGCGTCTGAATACCCACGATGGCCACCGTCGCGAACATGATGAGCGCGGCGCCACCGAGCACCGGGGCGGGAATCGACTCGACGATCTTCGCGAGCTTGGGTAGGCAGCCCAGGATGATCATGATGACGCCTGCACATGCGACAACCCAGCGGCTCTTGACTCCGGTCAGGCGCACCAGACCGACATTCTCGGAGAATGCCGTGTACGGGAACGAGTTGAAGATGCCGCCGAAGATGGTGGCGACGCCGTCGGCGCGCACGCCCGCCGCGACGTCCTCCTTCTTGATGCGCTTGCCGACGATCTCGCCCGTGGCGAAGATCGATCCGGTCGATTCCACGGCGACCACCAGCAGGACGACGATCATCGACACGATGGCGACGAGATCCCACCTCGGTGCGCCGAAGGCGAACGGCGGTGTGAAGCCGAGCCATGCTGCCTCGCCGACCGAACTGAACGTGGCGTCGCCGCACAGCCAGGCGACGAAGGTGCCGACGACCAAACCGAGGAGCACAGCGATCGTGGCCATGAAACCGCGGAAGAAGCGCTGCATCAGCACGATCAGCAGAATGGTGCCGAGCGTGTAGCAGACCCACTTCCAGTTGGCGTTGTCGTGTAGATGCTCCGCCGGGTTGGTCACGGCGTCACCCGCACCGACCGGGATCAGGCACACGCCGATGATCGTGATCAGTGTGCCGGTCACCACCGGTGGTAGGAAGCGGATCAGTTTCGCGAAGAACGGTGCGATGAGGAAGGTGAACACACCGGCAGCGATCACCGCGCCGTAGACGGTCTGTAGTCCGACACGACCGCCGCCGTGTTGATTGGCGATCTGGATGACCGGGGCGAGCGTGGCGAACGTGATGCCCTGAAGTAGCGGCAGGCGCACGCCGATCTTCCAGATGCCGACTGACTGCAGCAGCGATGCGATTCCGCAGGTGAAGAGGTCGGCCGTGATGAGCATCGTCAGTGCGTCGGAGTCGAGTTTGATCGCGCGGGCGATCAGCAGGGGCACGAGCACCGCGCCCGCATAGAACGCGACGACATGCTGTGCACCGAGCGCGACGAGTTTGCCGGGTGGCGGCACCTGATCGACGGGGTGCACGCGCTTGCGCTTCTTCGCCGGCGGGGACGCGGGCGTCGCCTCGGTTGTCGTGATCGCCTCCAACGGATGGTGGTGTTCCGCGCACACGAATGTGGCGCCGACTGCGAAGGGATGCGCGTCAGCAGATAGATAGTGGACCCGCGCGCGACTTCTCGCGCATCGGAAAGTGCACGTTTCCGCGACGTTAAAACGGAGATCTCCGACACGCGACTACGATCGGCTCCCGTGAACATCGCACGCCCTGACGAGGCGGACCGTCCCGAGTTTTTCGGCGGCGATCCGGTGGTCGGTGTTGTGCTCGCCGCGGGCGCGGGGCGTCGCTACGGAAAGCCGAAAATACTTGCGGCGCACGGGGAATGGCTGGCGAACGCGGTATCGGCGCTGACCGTTGGCGGGTGCGACGACGTGGCCGTGACGATGGGCGCGGCGGTCGTGGAGGCCCCCGATGGTGCCGCGACGATCCGCGTCGGCGACTGGGCTGATGGGCTGTCGGCGAGTGTGCGCGCAGCACTCATGTGGGCGACTGAGAAGAACAATGCCGCCGGAGTGGTTTTACATGTTGTTGACATGCCGGATGTGAGTGGCGAGGTGGTTGCGCGCGTCGTCGGGCAGTCGGGGCGTCGACGCGATGCCGTGGTGCGCGCGACGTATCGAGGGGTCCCGGGACATCCGGTCTATCTCGGAGCCGACCACCTTGTGGCCGTCATGGATTCGCTGAACGGCGATGTCGGCGCCGCGGCATATCTGCGCGCGCACGCCGACATCGTCGAAACCGTCGATTGTGCGGACCTGGCGTCGGGACGTGACATCGACGAGCCGTAGCGCCGGGCCGTCATCGATCTCAGGCAGGTTGCTCCTGCTTGGGGTAGGTGTAGAACCCCTCGCCGCTGGCCATCCCGAGCTTGCCCTTGTCGATGTAGTTCTGTTTGAGCCACGCGCCGAGGTGTCGGTTGCCCTGATCGCCATTCATCAAGATGTTGTACGGCGTCATCAGTCCGACGACGTCGTAGATCTGGAACGGTCCCAGCGGCGATCCGGTGGCGATGCGCCAGGTGTTGTCGACATCCTTGGGATCGGCGTAGCCGCCCGCGGCGAGTTCGAGTGCCGCGTTGAGGAACGGGATCAGCAGCGAATTGAGAACGTACCCGGCCTTCTCCTTGTGGATCTGAATGGGCACCATGCCGATCTCGTCGGCGAACTTCACCACCTTGGCGTAGACCGCCGGGTCGGTGTCCTTGGTGCCCATGATCTCGGCGGTGTTGAACTGCCAGACCCGGTTGGCGAAGTGCAGCGCGAGGAACTTGTCGGGCCGACCCGTCGACGACTCGAGATCGCTCGGTAGCAGCGACGACGAGTTGGTCGCGAAGATCGTGTCCTTCGGCGCCAGTTCGTTGAGCTTGCGGTAGGTGTCCTGCTTGAGCTCGAGGACTTCGGGCACCGCTTCGATGATCAGTTGGGCCTGAGCGGCTTTCGCGAGGTCGTCGGTAAGGGTGATGCGCTTGCGCGCTTCCTCCGCTGCGCCGTCGGCGGCGCCGGGAACCTCACGCTTGTAGGTCTCGACGAGTTCGTCGTATCGCTTCGACGCGGCGTCGAGCGCCTGCTGATTGATGTCGTAGGACGTGACGTCGAATCCCTTGTACGCGGTCTGGAATGCGATCTGGGAACCGAGGACGCCCGCACCGAGCACTGCAACTGTGGAGAACTCTGCCATCGTGAACCATCTCCTGTAGGTCGTTACTTCCCTACAACTCAACGTACTCGCGCGTGCATCGACGAGGAGTTGATGCTCGTCACGTCTGCGGGTCGGACACCGTGACGCCGAGTGCTCCCGTGGCGAAGCGGGCCACGACCGGATACGCGGAAGCGAGCGCGTCGTCGTAGCCGTCGCGGGCATCTCCGACGAGCCTCGCGCGATCGTCGTCGAGAATGACCGACACGGTCGCCACGAGCTCGCCCGTCGTCGGCTCGCAGACCGCCCAGGTGAACGACGACTCGTCGGACCACTCCGAATCTACTTGCCGCACATAGGCTTCGGGATCGTCGACGCCCAGGTCGCGCAAAGCTGCTGAGTCGGAGATCCGCTCGTCGTCGCGGACTCCGCGTAGGTACCAGGCGCCCGCGTTGATCTCGATCGGTTCCATCGGAATTCCTCGGAAAATGAGTCGGGCCCGACCGCATGGTCGGGCCCTTATACACATCTGACGCTCCCGACGATCGCAT